>DKNM01000129.1 GCA_002470695.1 Candidatus Neomicrothrix sp. UBA7388 | reverse complement strand
CTGTCTGATGAGGTAAGAGCCAGTGGAATCGATACAGCTATTTTGACGAACAACATCAGAGAGTGGAGTCACTGGCGAGCAAAGGTCCCTGTCGATTCATTTGATGTAGTGGTTGACTCCTGCGAAGTGGGTGTCCGGAAGCCGGATCAGGAGATCTATCTACTTGCGTGCGAGAGACTTAACTTGAGTCCTGTTGATTGTCTTTTTCTTGACGATCACATTGAAAATGTTGCGGCGGCAAAGGCGATGGGCATGGACGCGATCTTGGTAACTGAAGATGTAAATGCAGCGGCCTCATCGGTGAGAGATCGCTTTTAGTCCTCTTGAATGACTCGAACTGGTTCTCCGCCCCCATCGCGAATCGTTCTCTCTGCTCTCTCAATGTCTGCTCCGTGAATTACTCCTGACCAACCTGGAAGTTGGAGAGGTACTTCCGGTTTGCCTGGATTTAGAACCAAACGTGCCTCCGCATCTAACGGCCAGTCAGTAATTAGTCGGGCTTTTTGGCCCCTTATTCTTACGAGATGAAGTCCCGATTTGGTTGCAACTAACACTGACCGTTGACGGCGTGCAAAATGGTCCCATCCACTGAAAAGCGACAGGGTTAATGGGATTAGTGTTCCCCACGCTGCAGCTAAAACAAAGCCGGCAGCACAGACAGCGCATCGTGCAACAAGTTCTCTTCTCTGGCGAGGCACCAACTCGGGATCACTAACGTTAAAGCCGGAACGGATTTCTGTTTTCAATGCCCGGCCTACGAGGGCACGGTCAGCTAGAGGGCGGCGCTTCAAAAAATTATTCCTTAGTTAGAACCTCTAAATGTTCTATCAGTAACTTTAGCGAGCCCACAGAGTAGGAAATCGCCTGTGCCACGCTGTTGCATCTTGAAGCTGTTGCCCTACTTGAAGCAGTAGGGATTCTGAATGCATTGCTCCGATGATTTGAATTCCTACCGGTAAACCGTTATCGCTCATTTCCACCGGGAGTGATATAGCCGGTTGGCCAGTGATATTGAATTGGACTGTGAACAGAAGCAAATCACGGATCCGTTTGGTTCCGGACGTTGGGTCTCTTAGCTCTCCGAGCAGTGGGGGAGGCTCAGCTAGCACTGGCGTCAGTAGTAGATCGTATTTAGTCCACCATTCGGCCATGCGGCGACCATAAAGATGAAACCACTCAACAGAATTTAAGTAGTCGGATGTAGAAAATGTTTTGCCGAGATCTATTAGCGCACGTGTATCTCCCTCCATGTCTAAAGCTGTGAAGGGTCGCCCGATTTCTTTGCCGAGCTTTTCGACAGTAAACGCTTCGTTGGAAGCTAATACGACTCGGAAATGGTGAAATAAGTCTTCATCAAAAATACTTTTGGGAGAACTGGGCTCTACAAGGTATCCAAAATCTTCGAGTAGCTTTGCTGTTCTTTCGACTGCTGTGACGCAGTTTGCGTGCACAGGTCCCCACGGAGAATTAGTTACTACCCCTACCTTGAGTTCTTTGGGTAGCAGCTTGATTGACTCCTCAAAGGTCATCGGTGGTTCTGGGGCCCAATATGGATCTCCTGGCCAAGGGCGGGAAATTCCATCGAGTGCGCGAGCGGTGTCGCGCACTGTTCGGCTAACGACGCCATCAATACAAGCACCAGCCCAATATTCCCCGAGTTTCGGGCCAAATGAAACTCGACCCCGACTGGGTTTTAGTCCGACTAGACCGCATTCGGATGCGGGTACTCGGATCGAACCGCCCCCGTCGTTAGCGTGAGCCAAAGGGACAATCCCAGCCGCAACGGCCGCTGCTGACCCTCCACTTGAGCCGCCGGTCGAATATCCAAGATGCCATGGATTTCTGGACTCACCGTGAGCGACCGGTTCCGTGGTAACTGTTAGACCAAACTCTGGAGTATTTGTCCGCCCCAAATTGATTAAACCGAGTTCCTCGAACATAGTTGCCAAGTGGGTTGTGTGCCCCGCTCGATAATTTTCATCTCGTAGTGCGGTGTTCCCGGCATGGTAAGGGTCACCTTCCGTCATTACGGTTAGATCTTTTGTTAGGAAAGGCACACCCCAAAATGCTGCGGTCGATGGGGGCACTTCAGCTTCCATCGCTTTCGCCTGAGCTAATGCCTGCTCGTCGAACCGATGAATTATCGCGTTTAGCTTTGGGTTGACTTGATCAACTCGAGCGATTGCCTCTTCTGCAAGTTCGAGAGGAGAGGCTTGGCCACTGCTCACTAATTCTGCGAGGGCCACTCCATCGGGGATTTCATTTTGCATAAATAGAAGGTAGCCGGAACAAGGCGACCTTTCTTGACATTGAGCGAACATATGTTCGATCATGGGAAGATGGGATTTAGTAATCCGGCTATGCCTTGGAAAGAGTTGGAACGCCAACTCTCTGATCAGAAGAGCAACCCTAATGGAGGTTCCAACGGCGACAGCGTTGGAAGACAAGTTCGTAGCGAGATACCTGAGCACCCTATTAAAGGAGGAGGAGGGAATGCTCCCAATTCGGTTCCATACGCTGAGCTACATGTGCACTCTCACTTCAGTTTCCTTGATGGCGCTTCAAGTCCTGAAGAATTAGTTAATGAAGCAGCGCGGTTGGAGCTTGATGCGATAGCTCTGACTGATCATGGCGGTTTTTACGGAGCCGTTCGATTTGCCGACTGTGCGCGACGGGTAGGAATGCCGACTGTTTTTGGTGCAGAAGTCACACTAGATGCATGGGAGGTAGCGGAAAGTTTTGGTGCTGTTACAAGCCCTGTAAATTCTTCTCGGGTAGGTTCTGCCGATCCAGTTGGGAAGCGCTTGATTTTGTTGGCTCGAAACCCTTCGGGTTACGCGTCGCTATCTGCTTTGCTTTCTCGGAGTCAAATTGCAGGGAAAAAGAATTCGCCTCGTCTATCTACTTTTGAGTTACTAGAAGCACTGGACTGCCATAGAGGTGACTGGGCAATTCTGACTGCCGGTCGTCGAGGCATTGTGCCCGATGCGCTTCAAGCTAATGGGAAGTCAGCTGCTGCAAGAGAACTGCAGCTTTTAGCGGAAGCTGCAGGCAATGAAAATGTTTTTGTCGAACTTTGGAGTCACGGGGAACCGGAAGATGATGCTCGGAATGATTCTTTAGCTGCGCTGGCGACGCAACACAATGTTGGTCTCCTCTGCACAAACGTCGTTCACTATGCAGTTCCTGCGCAGCGTTACTTGGCGCGAGCTATGGCGGCGATTCGAAGCCGCCGATCACTCGACCAGATAGATGGGTGGCTTCCTGCTAACGGCTCTGCCCACCTCCGGTCAGGGGTTGAACAAAGGCAATGGTTTTCTCGGTATCCAGGTGTAGTTGAGACTGCAAGCGAATTAGGACTTGATTGTGCTTTTGATTTGTCTTTAGTTGCTCCGAGACTTCCCCCATACCCATGCCCAAGTGGCTTAGATGAAATGGCGTATTTGCGTCGAGTAGTTGATGAGGGAGCCCGAGGACGCTATGGGTTGCGCTCTGCGGAGAAGATCGCTGGTGCTTGGCAACAGATTGACTACGAGCTTGGGCTTATCGAACAGCTAGGTTTTCCCGGTTACTTTCTTGTTGTTTGGGACATTGTCTCATTCTGTCGTAGTCGCGACATCTTTTGTCAAGGTCGGGGTTCGGCTGCTAACTCTGCTGTTTGTTTTGCTCTCGGTATCACCAATGTTGATGCTGTTTCTCTTGGGCTGTTATTTGAGCGATTTCTTTCGCCAGAGCGCGAGGGGCCTCCTGACATCGACCTTGATATTGAGAGTGGGAGGCGCGAGGAAGTTATTCAGTATGTGTTCGAGCGTTATGGAAGAGAACACACTGCGCAGGTAGCCAATGTGATCACATACCGAACTCGATCTGCGATCCGCGATGCCTCTCGTGCCTTGGGGTACGACTCAGGGCAGCAGGATGCTTGGGCTAAGTCAATTGACCGACACCAGTCAGTGAGGTCTCAGAAGAAATTAAGTAATCAGGGTGAAGATTTATTGCCACCAGATGTTGCACGTTTAGCTTCTGCAATCGAAAGAGCTCCGCGTCATCTAGGTATTCACTCTGGCGGAATGGTTATTTGTGATCGTCCAGTGGTTGAGGTGTGTCCCGTTGAGTGGGCTAGCAAAACTGATCGGTCTGTATTGCAGTGGGATAAAGATGACTGTGCTGCAGTTGGTTTAGTCAAATTTGATTTACTTGGCTTGGGGATGCTCTCAGCATTACACGTTGCTGTCGATTTAATTGCCGAAACGCATGGCGTGGAGGTTGACCTCGGGGCATTGCCGCAAGAGGATGATGTGTACGAGATGCTGTGCCGAGCTGATTCGATTGGTGTGTTCCAAGTTGAGTCGCGAGCGCAAATGGCGACTCTTCCGAGACTGAAACCTCGGTGTTTCTATGACTTGGTTGTTGAAGTTGCGCTTATCCGACCGGGTCCTATCCAAGGCGGGTCTGTGCACCCCTACATACGGCGCCGCAACGGGGAAGAAGCGGTTACATACCTTCATCCGCTGTTAGAGCCTGCTCTGTCAAAAACTCTAGGTGTTCCGCTCTTCCAAGAGCAGTTAATGCAGATGGCGATTGACGTAGCGGGCTTTCAACCGGCAGAAGCAGATGAATTACGTCAGGCAATGGGATCTAAACGATCTCGAGAACGTATGAATCGTCTTCGGTTCCGATTCTATGAAGGGATGGCAGAACGGGGAGTTATTGGAGAAGTTGCTGATCAAATTTGGAACAAAATGGTTGCTTTCGCCAACTACGGGTTTCCCGAGAGTCATTCTGTTTCATTTGCTCACTTGGTGTACGCCTCATCTTGGATCAAGTATCACTACCCAGCAGCTTTCTGCGCGTCTCTAATTAACTCTCAACCCATGGGGTTCTATTCGCCGCATTCTTTGGTTCAAGACGCCAGACGTCATGGAGTAAAAGTCTTAACTCCGGATCTAAATTTGTCGGCAGATAAGTCGAGACTTGAATTCTGTAAAGATTCGGTAGGTAACGCAGCGGTACGTCTGGGCTTTACATCTGTTAGAGGTCTTAGCTCCGATTTAGCTCTTGAAATTGCAGCCGCAGGACCATATGAGGATTTGGAGCAGCTCTCAAGACAAACATCTATCTCTGAAAAGCAATTGGAAGCATTGGCGACAGCAGGCGCTTTTAAATGTCTTGGCTTTGAACGACGTGACGCGTTGTGGGCCGTAGGAGCTGTTGCGCAATCCCGTCCGGACCGACTTCAGGGCATAGTTACCGGAGCTTCGCCACCTGCGCTGCCTGGAATGTCGTTACAAGACGAGGCAGTTTCTGACTTGTGGGCAACTGGGATTGCTCCAGATGGACATCCGACCCTTTTTCTTAGAGAAGAGTTGCGAGATAAAGGCATTTTCACTGCGAGTGATCTTTTGGTTTGCGAGATTGGCAAAGTAAAAGTCGCAGGTGTTGTAACCCATCGACAACGCCCAACAACAGCCTCGGGAACTGTATTCATCAATCTTGAAGATGAGACTGGTCTTATTAATGTCATAGTCTCCAATGGGTGCTGGCTGCGTTTCCGGTCCATTCTTCGCACGGAGTCAGCTTTGATGGTTAAGGGCCGACTTGAACGGCATGGACTCGCTGTGAATGTAATCGCTGAACGAGTTGAGAAACTCGATCTTCTAACAAGTATCCCCAGCCGAGATTTTCGTTAGATGGCGGGGGTGCTATCCCAGCGGACGACCAAATGGACGGGTCTCCTGCCAACTTTCAATGAAAGCTTCCGCTTTGTAACACGCGGCCATAAATGCTCCATCTTCATGTCCATCAATCTCTTCGAGTAGGTGGGTAACGGTGTTAACTGTCGTAGCGCGTAACTCCTCAGCATCGACTTCGGAGGAAGCCCACCAGACCAAAGCGGGTCCGACACCGGTCAAGAAGTCTGAGATAGCAGGAGCACCATTTCTGCGAAGAATAGCTAATGCTTTTGAAGAAATAGCTGCCGGTGATGTAGCGATCACAGGCGTGGTGGCGACCCCGTTAGCGCCTTCCCCCGAGATGGCTCCAGGTTTTGACCCAACAAATATTGCGTCGACATCGGCCTTCCAAACATCCCAAGGTTTGCCTGGTGCGCCTAGTTTTTCGATGCAGTTAACACCTGAATCCATCCAAGCGTCGGCCAGTGTTGAACTATCGAATTGACCTGTGACGCATCCCTTACTCGTTGCAATCCTCTCCACATGACCGCCGAGGCGCTCAACCTCGCGAGCGACTGATAAGCCGACTTGGTTGAAGCCTTCAATGGCGACTTTCCAGTCGTTAGTTGGTTTGACTGCAAGGGCGGCTGCCGTTGCCGCTCCCAGCCCTAAAAGTTCTTCTTCGAATGAGACGCCGTCACGATCGGCAAGCGTCAATGAATTTCGCTTGTCGTAGCGAAGAACAGGTTCGAGAGAGTTCCGATTGAGTCTCAGGCCCGGGCTAGTGAGGAAACTTTGCGATTCGAAATCGGCGAGCATCTCTTCAGCAACGGCTGCCACTGCCGCTTCAGTGTCGTCTGGATCTACTTTTAGTCCAATAGTTGCACCACTCTTTTGCTCCTCGAGTAGACCGAACACGTAGGTTTGGTGGCGAACGAGCATTTCTGCGTTGCCCGGAGCAAGCTTCGCTCCCAGTCGTGTGGGCCCGACATAGGTGTCAGCGCCCGGCAAGTCATAGATTACAAAACCGTTTGTAGATTTGAGTTGTTTGATTTCCACAGATGAATTGTGCCACTTGTGCCGGCGCAACGGCGCGGACTGCACCTAAAGTCTGCAGAGTTTTTATATTGAAAGTTCAGATACTCACGCGGAAAGAACTACATGAAATTCTCGAAAGCAATGGCAATGAATGAGGTCGCAGACGGCAGATTCACGGCCGGGTTCGATCAATCATGGTGGGTGGTAAACGGGCCAAATGGCGGGATAATTGCAGCTCTTTGTCTCAGAGCTGCTCAACAGTGCCTAGGGGTTGAGAGAACCGTTCGTACGATTTCGACCCATTTCTTGTCGGCTCCTGGTGAAGGAAATGTAGATATAGAAGTGACGGTTGAAAAGTTGGGCCGGATAGCTGGCTTTGCATCGGTGAGGATGACGCAGAAAGCACGTCCAATAGCGATAGCCCTTGTAGCGGTTGGAGACTTAGAAGACTCCCTTCAGCCATGGGAGCAACGCGATTTCCCTGCTTTGCCGAGTATCGATGAAACGTGGACAATGGCAAGCGAAAGTCCACTTGTTCCGCTCCGACAAAGATGGGAACAGCTATGGGGCGTTGGCGTCCCAGGACATTCTGAGACTTCAACAATTGCGGGCGCCTATGAAGTGGGAGGTTGGTGCCGGTTGAGCGAGCCGGAACCCTACGATGCAGCGATATTGACTGCTATGGCCGATTCGTGGGTTCCGGCGATAATGATTCACACCGACCTACCGGTTCACACTCCTACTGTGGAATTAACCGTTCAATTTCGAGTTGATCCCGGCAAATTAGAGTTGGCCGATGACAGCTTTTGTGCATCAGTTTTCAGACAACTTTCGGGTCGTAATGGATTCTTAGACGAATCGGGCGAAATTTGGTCGCGTGAGGGAGATTTGCTTGCTCTTTCGCGTCAAATTGGCGTCATTCTGCCTCGTGAGGCTGACACGATTGGGGAGTGGAAATTTACGCGAACTCAGGATTGACGGCTCCCGTTGGTTAGCTTCAAGTTTGTGATCCGTTGGTTAATTCCGGCCTTGGCTGTTTCTATGTTGGTTGCTGGCGCTTGTCGTGGAAGTAGTAGCGATGAATCTGTCTCGGATTTGCCCGATAAGGGGAATGAATCCACTGTGCAGGGAGTATCGCTAACGCCCTTTGACGGATCTGACTACGACCCTGCTGAGGGTCTCATGGCGCCTTCAGCAACAGGTAGAGACCTGTTGACTGGAGAAGTGGTCAACGTGGCCCCAATTGGTCAACCTCTGGTGGTTGCGTTTTTTGCTCACTGGTGTCCGCACTGTCAGAGCGAAGTTGCGTCGCTAACGGAGTGGTTACTTGCGAATAAGTTACCGGCCAATGTGGATCTAATCGCCGTCTCGACGTTCGAGGCCAAAGAACGAGGCAATCACCCTCCCCGTGATTGGTTTACATCGGAGGGTTGGCGGTTCCCGGTTATAGCCGACACGGATTCTCTGGCGTTAGCGGATGCATTCGGTGCGTCATCGGTCCCTTATTTTGTATTCATTGAGGCTGACGGAACAGTGGCCTTTCGGCTCAGTGGAAATCTCGGACCTGCCCAGCTGGTTGCAGCGATGAAAAGACTAGCCGGCACGTCAATTTAACTTTTCGAAAAGTAAGTTAAAAGGAGACCCTCTGGCAGGGCTACTAGGTGCCACCCTAGGTGTATGGCGACTTTCCCCAGATCGTTGTGGCCAAGTAGCCGCGATCGGAAGGGAGAAACGCGTTTTCGAGGCCGTCAAGTCGGGCGAAGCCGCAGTGTGCTCGGGCCCGACAGTGTTGGGATGCGGCAGAGTTTGGTTGCACTGACTTTTAGCAGTCTTACAGCGGTCGTAGCTGGTGGATTTCTGGCTGGGATGACCGGAACTTTAGAGCGTAATCCGGGGTTGCTTGTCTTAATTCCAGCTGCCATAGGTATGCGTGGGAACATTTTTGGCGCGCTGGGCAGTCGCCTAGCTACCTCTATTCACGCAGGAACATTTCGGATGTCTCGACGAAATGATTCTCTTGTAATCCAGAACGCCATAGCGGCTGCAAGCCTCTCGTTGGTTACCGCTTTGGTTCTTGCCGTTCTGACGAAAGTTCTGGCTCCGATCTTTGGTCTCAGTTCGGTAATAGCTATCTCGGACCTAATTGTTATGTCGGTGATTGGCTCGCTGCTGTCATTCATTGTTTTGATAGCGGTAACACTCGCCCTTGCTGCGCGATCGGCCGAACGAGGGTGGGATCTAGATGATGTGAATGCTCCGCTGGTTTCCGCTGTCGGTGACGTCGTAACCTTGCCGGCGCTTCTGGTAGCTAGTTTGCTCCTAGAAATGAGCAATTTCACGGTCGTTCTCTCGGCAATCGTGATTGTTGCGACGCTTGTAAGTTTGGGATGGGTGCGCCAGAGTCGACTCAGTTTGGTCCGTTTAATTCTTTGGGAATCGCTCCCGATTTTGCTCGCTACCGGAATTGTCTTGGTGATCGCTGGTGTCGTTATAGAGCACGAATTGGCGGCGTTCGCTGAGAATCGTGCAATGTTAATTCTTGTTCCCTCTTGTTTAGGTACGGCGGGGGCGATTGGTGGAATTTTGTCGGCCCGTATGTCTTCTAAATTCCATTTGGGGGTAATCGAGCCTGTCGCTGTCCCTGGCCGTCTCGCCCGGCGGGACTTCATAGCGGCGCTACTGATAGCTGTGCCTGTCTTATTGCTCAATGGGTTTTTGGCTCAGCTAACTAGTCAAGTTTTTGGTTTTGCGTCTCCAGGTGTTGCGTCTTTAGTTTCGATTTCCGTGCTGGGTGGGGCTCTAGCAACTTTGCTTGCTGGCGCTATCGCTTATTATGGAACGGCTTTAGCGGTAAGAGCAGGTGTGGATCCAGACACCTATGGAATGCCACTGGTAACAAGCTCAGTCGATCTTGGAGGCGCTGCGGCCATAGTTCTAACGATTGGATGGGTTGGTCTGTCATGACTGAAAAAGTAAGTAGAGGCATTCGGGCAGTTTTTCTCGAACTAGCTAGTTTGGTCTTTGCTCCCCGTTTCTATTGCCTAGCCTGTGGGACACGTCATGGATGACAAACCAAGAAATCTCAAAACGCTCTTAGCCGAGTCTAAAGATGCCTCGGAATTGATGGTTGACCTTGCCTACGCCGCCTTGTACTTCGACGACGAAGGCATGGCAGAGTCCGTTCTTGAACTAGAGAAGGAGATGTCGGATTTAGTTCATGAGATGAGATCACTAGCAATGCTTGCAGTGCGACATCCGCGCGAAGTGGACGGCATGAGTTCAGTCTTGCAAGTCGTCTCATCTATAGAACAAATTGCTAATGCCGCTGTTGATATAGCCAAGATAGTTCTCCGTAATATTGGAATTCCAAGGGCCCTTGTAGTCGATTTAGCTCAGGCCGCAGAAGTGTCGCATCGCTTAGTAGTTGCCGACGGTAGCCACTTAGCCAACCGGCCTCTCTCAGATATGGAATTACCGGTCGTTGTGGGAATGCGCGTAGTAGCTATACAACGAGGTCGCCGTTGGCTTACTGACGTTGATGGCGATGAAATAGTTGAACCCGGTGATGCGTTATTTATGAGAGGTGAGCCGGCGGGAATAATAAGACTTCGTGAGTTGGCGGCGGCACCGCCCTGGGTGCCCCCCCAAGTGGATACACCGAACCTGTTGACGGACTTAGATCGTGCTGTCGACACATTGGTTGAAATGAAAAATATCTCCGAAACGTCCATAGGACTCGCCTACTCGGCGTTAGTCCTTCAGGACCTGTCATTGGCTCGAGAAGTACGTTCGCTTGAAGAGCGGCTAGATGGAATGAAAGTGTCGTTACAGACATGGGTGCTGAGAGCTGCTGCCGACGACGTCGACCCATCGCAGCTTCGAGGATTGCTGCATCTTGCGGAAGCGGCAGAAGATATTGGTGATCAAGCTCTGCAGATTGTTTCTCTGGTTCTCGACCAAGAGGATGTGCACCCTGTGCTTGCCCTTGCTCTTGGTGACACCGACGACGTGGTCGTCCAAGTGCCGGTTGCGCCTTACTCAGTAGCTGAAGACGTTACTCTCGGATCACTGGGCCTAGCCGTTGATCCGGGCTACCACGTTCTGGCCATTCGTCGAGCATCCGGATATATATACAACCCGCGCAAATCGGTAACTCTGCGAGCTGGCGACGAATTACTCGCGTCAGGTCCTGAGGAAGG
>DKNM01000091.1:19456-21258 GCA_002470695.1 Candidatus Neomicrothrix sp. UBA7388 | reverse complement strand
AAGTACTAAAACCCCTAGCGCCGCGAGAAACAAGGCACTTGCTGATCGAAGCGTCCTTGTTCCGATTGCTGCTACCGCAATGGGGCCTAAAAACTCTATTGCTACTGCGTTACCAAGAGGTAGTCGATCCATTGCTAGGTATATGAATAAATTCATGAGCGCTAGAGCAGCGCCAAAGGCGCCAGCCCAGACAAAATTTCGCTTCGTCCATGAACGCCGCCAAGAACGATTGAAGCCGATGAGTATAAGCGCGGCCGATAAGACTCTAAATAGAGCCACACCACCGGGGGACATCTGATCGAAAAGGCCGATCGCGATGGCAGCGCCCAAATATTGAGAAATTCCGCCGAGCACAAAGAAGGTCTCGGGAGCTTGTTTCGTTTTCAACATAGTTACAGGCTTGTCTGCGTGCCCAAGCCGAGCTCTTTCGCTGCGGACAACGCGAGTTGGCTGGCAACTGCATCCTGCGCTGCGATGCCGACTGACTCAAAAATAGTTATTTCTTTGAAGGAGGTTCGACCTTGCGCCCTCCCGAGAATTACATTGCCCAGTAGCGACCCCAACTCAAGACTCCAAGCTTTACAGAGTCTGCGAGGGCGTAAACGAAACTGGAAGAGTTTTCGCCGAGTTTAGGAAGTTTGAATGAGTTCTCTGAGCCGGACCGGTAACACCAATGTCAGGAATACGTCGTAGGAGTTCCTTCAGCATCACTTGCATTTGGAGTCGTCCCAGTCTCGCCCCAAGACAAAAGTGGGGTCCTACTCCAAAAGCGACATGGTTATTTGGCGATCGAGTTAAATCAAAATCATTTGGATTTTCGAAGGCCTCAGAGTCGCGATTCGCCGATGGGTACCACAAGAGGAGCTTGTCTCCTTCGCGAATTGTCGAGTCTCCAATCGCAACATCTCTTGTTGCTGTGCGCCTGAAATGTAGGACAGGGTTTGTGTAGCGCAAAGTCTCTTCTATGAATCCAGGTAGGTGTCTGTCTACGTCCGAAACAAGTAGTCGTCTTTGGTCCGGAAATTGCGAAAGAACCTCCATAGCACCGGTGAGCGACGAACGAGTTGTCTCGTTTCCTGCGACCAGCAGAAGAAACCAAAGCAAAATTAAACGTTCGTCATCCAGCTTGTCGCCGTCTATTTCGGTCGCGACGAAGTACGAGACCATGTCATTGCCTGGCCGTTTTCTCTTCTCTGCAATAACCTCTCGACCATAATTGAACAGCTCATCTTTAGCTGCCAAGAAGTCTTGGACGGAGCCACCAAAATCTGGGTCGTGATTTCCGATAATTCGGTTTGACCAGTCATAGAAAAGATCGATGTCAGAGGAACCGACTCCCATTATGTGGGCGAGGACCCTCAATGGGAGGGGGGCAGCAATTTCAGAAACGAAATCGATGTCTCCTTTGGGAACGACTTCGTCGAGAATTTCTGAGGTGAAGCGTTCGATGTTGCCGGCGAGATTATTAACCCAAGTGGCGCCAAAAGGTTTTCGCACCGAATGACGCAAGAGAGTGTGATCGGGTGGGTCCATTCCCATCATGTTGAGTCGCGTCTCCTCCAAAACAACGCCACTTAAGTCGGCCCCAGTAAAGCCGCCCAACCAAGAAGAAAATGTTTCCGGGTCTTTAGAAACGAATTGCACATCACGATGCTTCGTGATGCACCAGAATCCCGGACCTTGTTTTCCCCCATGACGACGCGGAACCTCCGGATGGAACGCTACGGGAGCATTATTGCGCAGTGCCTCGAATGCTTCATAAGGTGGCCCATCACCGAAGTTCGCAGGGTCGTGCAAATCTA
>DKNM01000091.1:0-19057 GCA_002470695.1 Candidatus Neomicrothrix sp. UBA7388 | reverse complement strand
AAAGCCTCCAGTAAGAGTTCAGTTTTGAATGGGTAGAACTATTTCTGCAACGCCCTCTAATTCGGCGAACCAGTCATCGGGCTCTCCTACCAAAATTGGTACAAACTTTGAAGCCCCGACTTCAACGAAGCGTTCCAGTTGCGCCCGCAATCCCTGATGGCCAACGGGGATTATCTCTTGAGGGTCTATCCCAGGAGCTCGGCGATCGAGGATTGCTTTATAACTAGACGGCAGTTCGCCGTGGCTATACGGAACGAGGACGCCGAAGTGCTCTGGATCCATGAACCGGCCATTTTCTTCCGCCGCCTCATTTACAAGACGCCAACCGTCAGACGCCATCTCAGGGGTACAAAAAGACGGTAACCAACCGTCACCGAATCTGCCACACCTTCGCAACTCAACGTCCGCCGCACCGCCTAGCCAGATATCCATAGGTTGCTGAGTTGGTTTTGGCAGCAAATCTACGCCCTCATAGTTGTAGAAATCTCCTTGATGGTTGACGGGTTCGTCCTCCCACATGCGCTTCAGCAGCGGAAGTGCTTCATTAAACATCTTTGCACGTTGTTTCCGATCGACTCCAAAGGCTGCCTGCTCGTGAACGTCTGCGACGCCTAGACCAAATGCAGGTAATAGCCGACCATTGGAAAGTCGGTCGAGACTGGCAAGTTCCTTAGCTAAAACTGCCAAATTTCTGCCGGGAAGCACCATGACCGAAAAACCGAATTTCATTCGCTTGGTTCTGCCAGCGGCGTAGGCCAACCCAACCAAGGGGTCAGGGCATTCGCCGCCAAGCCTCTCGCTGAGCCATAGCGAATCGAATTCGAGTTCTTCAAGAGCATCAACGAAAGGGTCAAAGGTCGAGTGATCATTTGTGAAACTGCGAGTTCCGAGGCCAAAGCCGACGCGTATCTTCATACCTAGACCCTAGGGCAGTCAGGGACGCTACGCCGTGTGTGAAGGCCATTGTTTGCCTATTGTCTTTGGGTATGAGCGAACTCCCCGACATTGAAAACATGTACCGACTTGACGGCAAAGTATGCATCGTCACTGGTGCATCAAGCGGTATCGGCGATCGATTTGCCAAAGTGCTCGCGGCAGCAGGCGCGAAAGTAGTGCTAGCGGCCCGCCGTAAGGAACGGCTTGAGCAGTTAGCTGCGGAGCTTCCGGGCGCGTTAGCAATTCAATGCGATGTGAGCGATGACGATCAGTGTCGAAATCTCATTGCTCAAACTATTGAGAATTGCGGCAGAGTCGATGTCCTTGTTAATAACGCAGGAATTTCGGATGCGATAAATCCGGCTGAGGAAGCCGACATCGAGACTTTCCGTCGGGTTGTTGACGTCAACCTTAATTCGTGTTTTCTGCTTTCAGGACTAGCAGCAAGGGATATGTTGAGTCGCAAGGAGGGCAGCATCATTAATATTGCCTCAGTTCACGGCCTTGTGGCATCTGCTCCCAACCTGCAACCAGCGTATGTCGCTAGCAAAGCAGGCCTCGTTAATTTGACTCGTGACTTAGCGGTCCAGTGGGCGAAGAGCGGAGTCAGAGTTAACGCAATCTGCCCCGGTTATTTTGAAACTGAACTTACTCAAGTGATGTTCGATGATGATCGCTCAAGTCGTTGGATTGCTCGGAACGCTGCAATGGGTCGAGGTGGAGCTGTTGATGAACTAGATGGCGCACTTTTGTTCTTGGCGAGTAGCGCTAGTTCTTACGTTACAGGTATACCGTTGCCGGTTGATGGGGGATGGGTAGCGCGCTAAAGGTCATAGATCGAACTGCATTATGGACGTACTCTCGAGTTGAAGTATGACTGCTCGTCGAACTCTCTTCTTCTTGGCTATTCCATTGTCTCTAATGCTGCTTTGTTTCTATATCTGGACGCTCTCAACCGGCGTAGCGTTATCAGGGATAGGCCGCACGGGCGCAATATCGGTGACTGTGGGCGCAGTTGCTTTGCTGTTCCTGAGCTCGATAGCCGCTTTATGGGATGGTGGGCGTCAGGAAGCCGAACTTGCACAAGCAGTTCGGAAAGACCCTCTAACTGGCTTGGGTAACCGCTTCCAAGCAGAGTCTCGCCTGAATCTGGCTTTAGAGCAGTCGCGTATCAACGGTCGCGCTGTAGGGGTCGTATTTTGTGATGTGAACGATTTTAAGGTCGTAAATGACGTCTATGGACATACCGTCGGTGACCGCCTGTTGGCGGCGATTGGGGCGAGATTTGCGGACTCGGTGCGGCCCTCCGACACGGTTGCTCGTTACGGAGGTGACGAATTTGTCGTCGTGTGTCCAGACCTCAGAAATGCCAATGATGTCGGGTTAGTAGCCGAGCGGCTCAAAATGACTATGGACCGCCCGTTCGTGATAGGCAGCCATTCGATAATCGCTAAGACCAGTATTGGAATTACGGTCGGTTACGGAACCCGGAACTCGGCCGAAGAGCTTTTATCGCGCGCTGATGCGGAAATGTACCGCAATAAATTGCAGCTTTAAACCAGAGCGGGAGTTCCCTCAAAGGCACCTGGATCTTGTGGGGCGGGCAGAATTGGCTTTGATCGCCAAGCCATCGCATCCTCGACCCCTTCCAGGACCTCTCGCCAGCGCGCTGGGTTCCAACCTTCCGCGTAACCTGCCAGCGACCCATTTTGGTCGATGTGAGTTAGCGCAGGAAGTCGCTCAAGTTCCAAAGAAGTGACTAGCTTTCGGTCTTGATCGGTGAGAACGAGCCACTTCTCGGCGTACTTGCCTAGATATTGTCGAGCGCCGTCACCGTCTCCGGTCACCACAAAGGCACACCTTATGTCGGCTTCCTCGTAATGGGCGAAAATCCGGTCTGCTGTCGGAATGATCCAGCCGCTCTCGTGCGTGTAGGGATCGATTATCACCGTCAGGAGATTGAAATAGGTCAACCACTGAGCGAGCGTCTGTTCAGCGCCATCCATGGTCGCAACCGTTAGCTGTGTAGAAGGATTAGTAGCCACGGAAGCCAAGTTAGCGCGCTATTTTGGCGGGACCTACGTGGAGCTAATCTAGAATTCGGATTTATTTTCTTGGGCGACTTGTGGCAATCTGCTCTAGTGCATCCGATAGAACGACTTAGATACGTGGCGCGCGCCGGGGGTTTCAACCAAACTGACCTAACTCGTGAAGCGGCCGATGCGTTAGCTTCGCTTTGGGGTGAACCTGCTGACCTGGTAAATGCGTGTCGACGGATGTTGAGCCACCATCCATTAGCTGGAACTTTATGGGTGATGGCGGCCAAAGTTTTGATCTCGATGGATGCGCGCACAGCCGCCTTTGATTTTATTAAGGAACTGGAAACGGACCGAACCTCGCAAAATATTGTTTCATCTCTGCCTGAACAAGCGACCATCGCTGTAGTTGGGTGGCCCGATTTGGCCTTAGCGGAGATTCATAAACGTCAAGATATTTGTGTCCGTGTCATTGACGCTTATGGTGAGGGGGCCGGGCTAGCCAGAGCTCTTATGCAAAGAGGTGTGAGAGTTGAAGAGGTCCCTTTGACCGGCTTAGGTCAGGCTTGTGCGACCTCAGATGTTGTGATTCTTGAAGCGTCTGTTGCCGGGCCTACGTCATTTGTAGCGCCGTCTGGATCTCATGCGGCAGCGGTATGCGGCATGCACTCGGAAAAAGAAGTTTGGGTCGCAGTTGGGCACGGCCGTTCGCTTCCGAAGAAGCTCTTTTCGGTAGTAGAGCACGCCCTGAATCAGGAGAATTCGCTTGAAGCCGATGACGAATTAGTTGCGCTAGTAGATGTAAGCCACACCGTAGGGCCGAAGGACTTGCGCGAAAGTGAAATACCTCTGCGAGAAGATTGTGCGGAGATGGCCGAACTGATGAGATTCGGAATTTAAGTGGTATCGAGAATGAGATCCCGACGCTAATTTGCTTCGGCGAGAAGCCGCTTTGCAATCAGTTTCAGGCACAGGGTTTCATCAGCGCCTTCGAAAATCGACAGCACTCGAGCGTCGACGAATAGTCGACTTACGGTGTATTCCTCAGCGAAGCCGAATCCCCCGTGAATTTGCAACGCTTCACGAGTGACCCATTCTGCGGCCTTGCAGACGTAGGCCTTTACCATTGAGGCCTCTAGGGTGCCCTCGCCTTTCGCCATCATCTGTGCGACCGTGTAGCTGTATTGGCGGGAACCCTGAATTATGGCTGCCATCCGCCCCAGCTTGGTTTGAGTTAATTGGTACTCGGCCACAGGTTGCCCAAACACAACTCGATCTTGTGCGTATGCGAGTGCCTCATCGTAGGCGGCTTGCATTACACCTACAGCTCTAGCGGCTGTTTGGAGGCGGCCATTTTCGAAACCGGCCATTTGCATGTAAAAGCCGCTGCCTAAGCCCTCTTCTCCACCGATCAAGTTCTCTTCAGGCACAAACCAGTTGTCAAAGGCGATTTCGAAACTATGCATACCCCGGTACCCAAGGGTCGGGATTGCTCTACCCTCCATTTTTCCGCCATTATCTTGCGAAAATTCAAAACTATGCCCCTCCGCTTGGGGCTTCGGAACGATGAAAAGACTCAACCCTCGGTGAGTTTTAGTCCTATCTGGATCTGTGCGAGCTAGCAGCATGAGAACGTTCGCGCGGCCTGCAAAGGTGCACCAAGTCTTCACTCCGCTTATCGCCCACCCATCATCGACTTTTGTCGCCGCGACTTTTAGGTTGGCGACGTCAGAGCCGTAGTCCGGTTCGGTTACAGCCACTGCGACCATGGTTTCGCCCGTAGCGATTTTAGGAAACCAGTGTCGTTTTTGTTCTTCAGTTCCACCCCGTTCTAAGGCCCGAGTCAGGATTTCAGGCCGTGTAATTAGCGACCCTCCTGCTCCTAAAGAAGCTCGGGAGAGCTCTTCCGTGGCAATAACCATGCCCATGTAGTCGCTCTCGCTGCCGGTCGCAAATCCACCATACTCTTCGGGCACCGACAGTCCGAAACAGCCAAGCTCAGCTAGGCCATCGATGATTTCTTCGGGGATATCGGTGTCTTCTCTGTGGATATGCTCGGCCTTGGGCGCGATCTTGTCTTCAGCAAATCGGCGGAACGTATCTGCCACCATTTCGAAATCTTCATCAAGATGCATCGGGGCGTTGACTGTGGAAAGAGAGGCGACAAAATCAGGGGATTTGAACTTGGCTATAAAGTTGCGAGCCATATCGATCTCGCCTTGTTCCACTCCCCAGGATTCTTCTTGCCCAAAGAGCTTCGTTTGCAGCTCTGCCAGCGCGTCAGCAATAAAGGCACAAGCTATTTTTCCCTCAACGTCTCCCTTGGCGCCGTAGTCAAGCAGGGATCTACTGATCTCTATGGCAGATGCGGCGTGGGCAAGGTCGTAGAGGAAGGTTTGCTGGTCATCGATACCTGGCGTGGACGCTGCGTGAGCCGTGGCGCGATCAATAATTGAGATACCGATCGCAAGAGAGTCTGCGGCTGCTTGTAAATCAGGTGCTGTCATAAGTTTTCACCACTTCGTCAAATTGAAACAACTCCGCACGCTATGGGCAGAGAAGATAAATACACACGGTTTGTGATAATTGATATGCATCCTAGAGGCAACTTCGACATTGGGCTGATGCTAAGTCTCTACGATAAAAAAATGTTTTGTTGCTACGGTCGATGAACGGAGATTTCTGTGACCACTTATGACCGGCCATTCGGCCGATACTTTGAAGATTTTGAAATCGGCGATGTTTATCGACATTGGCCAGGGAAGACTATTACTGAAGCAGACGACCATCTGTTTTGCATGATCACAATGAATCATCATCCGCTTCACACCAACGAGTGGTTCGCACAAAATGAGACAGTGCATGGGAAAAACGTGGTTGTTGGAAACCTCGTGTACTCCTTGGCGTTGGGTATGAGTGTCCCTGACATCAGCGGGTCTGCCATTGCCAACTTGGAAGTAGAGAGTCTTTCCCATAAACGCGCCACATTTCACGGTGACACTATTTATGCGGTTAGCAAGGTAATTAATAAAATAGAGTCGCAAAGCAAAGAAGATAGGGGCGTCGTAAGCGTAGAAACTCGAGCTTTAAATCAACGAGAGGAAGAAGTTTGTTATTTCCGTCGCAAAGTGCTGGTGTGGAAACGAGAGGCTGCTCCTCAGCGCAATTTTCCCTACGGCGAAGAAATCTGGGAAAAGCGTTAGTTCTTTGATCTCCTATCAGGAAGAGTTGACTGGAGCGCTGCTGGCGTGGGTGAAACGCTCACTGCGCGACCTGCCTTGGAGAAATACTCGTGACCCCTGGGCGATTTTAATTTCCGAAGTGATGCTTCAACAGACCCAAGTGAACCGGGTTGAGCCAAAGTACCTTGAGTTTTTAAAAAGGTGGCCTACCCCGCAGTGTCTTGCAAATGATGATCTCGCCGAGCTACTTAAATTTTGGGTTGGGCTTGGCTTCCCAAGGCGCGCACGTAATCTACACGCAGCAGCCCGTCAGATATCTGGCTGCCACCAAGGCACGATGCCAGACTCTTTGGAGGACCTTTTACGTTTGCCCGGTGTTGGACCTTACACAGCACGAGCCGTAATGATTTTCGCATTTGAAGCTGACATCGGAGTGGTAGATACAAATGTTGGCAGGCTTCTTGCTCGATGGAGCGGAGACTCTCTCCGCCCTCAACTTGCGCAACAGATTGCAGATGGAATAGTGCCGAAAGGTGACTCGTGGCTCTGGACGCAAGGCATGTTCGACTTCGGGTCAACAATATGCACTAAGCGCAAACCGAAGTGCCAAATTTGTCCCGTCAAAAACTTTTGCGCATGGCAAGGAATAGGTTCTGATCCGGCATTCCAAAGCGCTGGCGTGACCCGAAAACAAAGCAGATTCGAAGGAAGTGACCGCCAAGCTAGAGGGTTACTTTTACGCGCCTTGGCATCTTCGAGTTTGGCACTTCAGGACGCACCGTCAGTTATGGGCCTCCAAGGAGAGAGCGCTAGAGCAGAAAAGTTGGTTAGAGACCTTCAGAGGGAAGGCCTCCTGAACCTCAAAAATGATCTGCTACTGCTTGGAAATTCTCTCGAGTAGCTCATCTATGGCCTTGTCGGCAATAGTAATCATCTCATCGTCGGTGCGGTCTTGGATAGGGTGCTCGACCCAGACTGCCGAAGGTTTGAACCCCAGAGCTTTTCCTTGCACCTCCGCGCCATCAATAAATTGAGTAGTGGCGACAAATACGCCAGGAAGACCTCGGCGTTCTAAGTCAGCGATGTCATGCACACTGCATGACGTGCAGCTGCCTCAATCAGCTAGGGCTTCGATAACGACGTCGCACTTTGTCGCAATCTCATGCCGCAAATCAACGGGAGCTGGTTTGGTGAAAGTAGGTTTGCGAAATCGTTCTACTCGTAAACCGCGTTCGATGAGTCGCTCCTCTATTCGGTCGAGGAAGCGATCGCCTCGTGGTTTGCTGATATCGAGCAAACCGACTGTGAGTCCATCTAAAGATTCCGGACGATCCGCACTTGGAATTTCGGCCGGTCTGTTTTCATTAGTTGGATCTAGGACCTTGGTCATCTGCTCTCCCTCGTTAAGGGGTTATCGGAACACAAACAGGGTCTGAACCCGTTTCGCCATTCACCCACCCTCCAATGATCGCCGAAAATAGGCCCGCCGCGCCACCACAATGGACAATATGAAGACCATTTGGCCTAAATTTTGGCAATTCCGCGTCTTTCATGCTCTCCGGAACGCCCTCAGATATACCTCCGGCCCCTCTCACTAAGTCAATTCCGGATCTCGTGGTCAAATCCAAGACTCGTTCAACGAGCCGTTCTCTACTCCAACCAGCTTCGGCGAAGACGCGAGAGTGGTCAGGTGCGATGGCAAGAACGGCATCGAACCCCAAAACTAGTTTTGGATGTTGAATGGAAATCAGATTGGCGGCAAATGTCCTAGCCAGAGATTCGGGGTCCCTTGAAAGCTGATCAATAAGGTTCCTTGGGGCCTCTCCGGCGAAGGCTAGAAGCGTATTGGTGCCGCTTTCGAAACCGTACGTGGTTGACATAGGAGGCCAAGGTGAGTCGTGCTCGCGTTCGGCGAAACAAAAGCCAACCTTTGCAGGAGAGCCAAATGTCGATCGATCAACTTCGCCAGGCCGGCCGCCTCCCACATTGCGAATAATGAGTTGAATTGCTCGGCCGATTGTGCTGTTAGCTCGATTACCTTGCCCGAGTGCGTTGTTGCCAGAGTTCATGCCGATCTGATTGGCGATTGGGCCGTTGATTATGAGGACCGGGGCATGAGGCATGGTGGTGGCGAGCAGCCCATGCATGTTGAACTGCTCTGTGCAAACTGCTTCCACGGCGGCGATTACGATCGGTAAGTACTCAGGCCGACACCCTGCCATTACCGCGTTGATCGCAATCTTTTCAACGGTGCATGGTGCAAGGTCAGGTGGCACGACTGCCACCACCTCATCATGTGAGCGACTTGTGCCGGCCAACATTTTCAGAACACGATCCTCGGTGGGAGGAACAACTGGAAGACCATCAGTCCAACCTCTGTCAAAAAGTGCTTCATGACTATCCTCGAGAGCAGCGAACTCGATCCGTCGTGACGCGAAGCTGGAGTCGCCGAATCGAACCGCAAGAACTTCAGACTGGCTGGGGTCCACGGACAACGAGCCGCATCCGGGTCGCTGTTCAGGCAAGTTAATACCGAGACCCGAAACGCCGGATAGCTTTTCCCAATTACTTCGTGACCAGCCAACAGTCCGATCTGTTTCCTTGCCTCCTGAGACACTAATTAACGTTGGGACTGTTTCGATTTCGTGATGCCATGACATAGCCAGGTCCTCATCGAAATGTCGATCCGATATTTCCTCCGGAAAAGTGTCGCAGTCTTGGGTAACCACGGTGAGATCCGCAGCGTTTTCCAGCTGAACTAACACTGGAACGATTAACTCACAAGTCGGACAGTCGCTTTTTACTATTGCCACTAATCCGTCTGGCAGAACTTCGGTCATATCGACAGTCATGACAGAAAGATAATCCGAATTCAGTAGCAATTCGGACAGACTCCTTTTGGCTTCTGGCGCTACCATTTCCCGAAGGCAGCTAAGGAGTGGCTATGACAGGCATCGAATCAGACGTATTTCGCAGTGTCCTAGGGCACTTTCCGACCGGTGTAACGGCGGTGACGGCGGTCAACAACGGGAAACCAATCGGAATGGCGATCGGATCATTCACCTCAGTGTCGCTCGACCCACCATTAGTAGCTTTTCTGCCGGGCAAAGATTCAGGCTCTTGGAAAGAAATTCGCGAATCGGGTTCTTTCTGCGTCAATGTGATGGGGCAGGACCAGATGGACGTCTGCGGCGTAATGGCGAGCAGGGCCGAGGATAAATTTGCAGACGTTGCTTGGATCCCCGCGTCAACGGGCTCTCCAATTATTGAAGGATCCATTGCCTTCATCGACTGCCAGATTGAAGACATCCACGACGCTGGTGACCACGACATTGTCGTGGGACGCGTTGTTGACCTCAAAGTGATGGAAAGTAAATCCCCCCTCGTTTTTTTCCAAGGAAACTACGGAACATTCGGCTAGCACGGTCCCGTGGTCTCACTCGCGCGGATAGTGCTAGGAGTCGTCTTTCTCACATCGGGGGCTCTTAAAATCAGGGATTCTTCTTGGGCAGCAACGGCTGCCGCTTTTGGAACACCCCGGCTCCTTGCGAAACCCCTTCCATTCCTAGAAATATTTTTGGGCTCCTTGCTGGTCGCAGGACTCGGAGTCCCTTGGACGTCGATTGCAGCGGAAGTGCTTCTCGCAGTCTTCACTGTGGCGATGTTGAGAGCTATGCGTCGACCAATAACCGAAAGACCGAGGTGTGCATGCTTCGGCAGGTGGACAGCGCGCCCTGTTAGCAGCAGCTCTGTAGTTCGAAATCTAGTGCTCTTGGTTATAGCTGCTTTCTCCAGCGGAATATGAGGAATCGGCGCAAGTCAGAAAATCAAGGATGACCGCCAGCACAAAAGCTTCCTCTTCCCATGCGTCATATCGTCCAGAGGGGCCCCCATGGCCCGATTCGATTTCAGTTCGAAGTAGTAAGGGCCGGCCATTGCTTGCGACTGAACGAAGTTTTGCCACCCACTTAGCGGGTTCCCAATATTGAACTCTTGGGTCGTTCAGTCCAGCGGTTACGAGAATTGCAGGGTGATCGGCATCGACAACGTTCTCGTAGGGCCCGTATTCAGACATCACCTGAAAACTCTCAAGTTCTTGAGGGTTGCCCCATTCCTCATACTCAGTAATGGTCAATGGGATAGTTGGATCGAGCATCGTATTGACGTTGTCGACGAACGGCACCTCAGCGATAACACCCGCAAATGCCTCCGGTCGTTGATTCACGATAACTCCCATCAGCAACCCGCCAGCGCTGCCCCCGCGTGCGACGATTCTCTTGGAATCTGACCACCCAGAAGCAACAAGGTGGTCCCTACAGGCACCAAAATCGGAAAAGGTGTTTTGCTTTTTTTCTAGTCGACCGTCCTCATACCACTTTCGACCTAATTCGCCCCCACCCCGAACATGGGCGATAGCGAAAATAACGCCACGGTCCAAGAGTGACAGGCGAGCAGAGGAAAAAGAAGCCGGTATCCCCAATTCGTAGGCGCCGTATCCGTACAGAACAGTAGGGGCGGGCCACTCAATGACGTCCTTTCGCCACACGAGACTTATGGGAATTTGCGTTCCGTCCGGTGAGGAAGCCCATGAACGTTCACTTTCGTATAAAGACAAATCGACGCCACCCAGAACTTGCTGTTGCTTGAGTAGCGACTGGACCCGCGTATCAATATCGATTTCATAGATAGAGGGCGGAGTAACCATAGATGTGTAGGAATATCGATACTTTCGTGTCCTAAATTCAGCGTTAGCGTTGGACCCGGCCTCATAAACCGGCTCCGGAAAATCAATCTCAAATTCGACATCACTCAGATAGTCGATTACCCGGAGCGCCGGTACCCCATCACGACGTTCAGAGACGACTATGAAAGTCTCAAAGACATCTACGTCTTCTAACCGAACGCCCTCGCGGTGGGGTATCACCTCGGTCCAGTTTTCGGCGGAAAGCGCTTGAGTCGGTGCTTCCATCAACCTGAAATCAACTGCTTGTTCATTTGTCAGAATTAGAAACCGGTCTCCTTGATGGGAAATTCTGTACTCGTGTCCTTCTCGACGTGGCTCTACAAGACGTGGTTCTGTCTCCGGCAAGTTGGCGTCAATGAGCCAATACTCGGAAGACATCTTTGACTCGCTCCCGATTACGACGAAGCTCTCACTGCGCGTTCCGCTAATACCAACCCAAAACTTTTCGTCATCTTCTTGGAAGACAACTACATCCTTTGAGCTCGCTGTTCCAACTGCGTGGCGCAGCACCCTGTTGGGTCGATGAGCATCATCGGTTTTAACTAGGAACAGATTTGTCGAATCATTAGCCCACACTAAGCCGTAAGAGAGGCCATCAATACCGGCGTCGATTTCTTGCCCACTCTCGATGTCCAACACTGTCAATTTGTATTCTTCGTTGCCCTCGGTATCAACGGTGTAGGCGAGCCTTCTATGATCTGGGCTCACGGAAAGGTCGCCGATAGCGAAGTATCCCTCGTCCTTGGCGAGTTCGTTTTCGTCTAACAGCACCTTTTCCGACTCCGGTTGGTCGCGCGAACGTCGAATATGGAGCGGATATTGGAGACCAGTGCCCGTCCTGACGAGATATTCCCAATGATCCTTTGGAACCGGGACTGACTGATCTTCTTCGTTGACTCGCGACTTGATTTCCGAGAAAAGGCTTCCGCATAGATCATTTAAATGCGAAGTCGAGAAATCGGTCCAATCGTTTTCCGCGCGCAAGTATTCAAGTACCCGAGGATCCTCTCGGTTTCGAAGCCAAAACCATGGATCTTGCGTTGATTCACCATGGGCTTCTCGAATGTAATTCTCTCGAGGGGCTATCGGTGGTGATTGATCTGCCGAGTCCATCCCGATGACGCTAGCGTCCGTAGCTCCTGAAGCGAGAGCCGAACGCTTTTAAGCACGGTAGTTTGCTATCGAACTTTGACAAACGTAACTCGAGGTTGACGATGCCAATATACGCTCTAGGCGAACACGAACCGGAAATTCACCCCGAAGCGTGGATTATGCCCGAAGCCGTCCTTATTGGACGCGTAAAAATAGGAGCCCGTGCAACGGTGTGGTCTGGCGCTGTGCTTCGCGCGGATGACAACGAGATCATCATTGGCGAAGAAACGTCGATTCAAGACAACGCGGTGCTACATGTCACTAACGAACTACCAACACACGTTGGTCGCGGATGCACGATTGGACACTTAGCGCATTTAGAAGGATGCACTGTGGAAGATGAAGCCTTGATTGGGACGGGATCGATAGTGCTGCATGAAGCGATAGTAGGATGCAGAGCTCTCGTGGGAGCCGGTGCCGTCGTGCCGGGACGCATGCATGTTCCGCCCGGAACTATGGCGTTAGGAATGCCGGCCAAGATCCGTGAAGGAGTTGACACTAACCCGCTAATTCTTCCGGGAGTTCGCACCTACATCGAAAGAGGCGAGACCTTTAGGACGCAGATGCGTCGCGTCGATTGAGAAGAAATCTCTTGCATGACATATGGTCAATGCATGACTAAAGCATCAATTGACTTGGGGAAGGTCGGTTTATGGACCAATATTCTCGACACCTTGCCTTCCTCGGAAGGTAACGAACTTTGCGCTGAAGCCAGCTCACTTGGGTTTAAGACAATATGGATTCCTGAAGCGGTGGGTCGCGACCCATTTGTCACAGCGATGCGCGTTCTAGAAAACACAGCCGATGTTGTTGTGGCAACGGGAATTGCAAATATTTATGCTCGAGACGCCATGACCATGGCCAATGCTCAGCGAAGCGTTGAAGAGGCTCACCCTGGACGCTTCCTTTTGGGACTCGGCGTTAGCCACCTTCACCTAGTCGAATGGGTCCGGAAACACGATTATTCAAAACCTTTGACTTTCATGAGGGACTATCTCGCAGCGATGCAAAAAGCGCGCTTTATGGCGGTAGGGCCGACTGAGTTGCCTGAACTTGTATTAGCAGCGTTGGGCCCCAAAATGCTTGAGCTAGCAGCATCAGAAACTGCGGGCGCACACCCTTATTTCGTTCCGCCAGAACACACTCAAATGGCACGAGAAATTATGGGTCAGGATGCGCTTCTCTATCCAGAACAGATGGTTGTTTTGGAGGAAGACCCATCAGCAGCTCGGGCAATTGCTCGACAACATATGACCACCTACGCCGCTCTACCAAACTACGCAAATAACCTGCGTCGTCTTGGTTACGAAACGGAGGAAATAGAAAGTCTTGATGACAGAGTTGTCGATGCTGTCATTGCCTGGGGATCGCTTGAGGCAATTAAAGAGCGAGTGAAAGCGCACTTCGATGCGGGGGCAGACCATGTTTGCGTGCAGGTCCTCACCGAAGACTCTCAAGACGTACCCGAAGGCTGGCGGCGGCTAGCTCCGGCTCTGGTCGGATAAATTCGGTGGCTTCAGTCCGAACTGAAATCACTGAACTAGCAACTGGTCTTGGCATGCTGGGCTTCGATAGCCCCGCTGAAGCCATTCGTCGGTTACCCAAGCAACTTGTTGATGTGGATGAAGCCGTTTGGAAGAAATTCGTTAGCGCCGTTGATGAACCCTCCCACCGAGTTGATTTTGCTGGTGCCTTCCGCAATGGCCAGGTTTTCTTGGAAGCGAAGGACGGCCTTCGCGGTCGGCCTCCACTACTCATCGAGTGGAAAGGTGGCCATCGAAGCCCTAGCCACGATCAACTTCCCATCGACTTGAGAGTGGACCGTGTATACCTCGTCTCGTGCAAGTACTCATCAAAAATTCTCCTCAATGCAGCGCCTTCGAATCTTTTTGCCGCCAAGGGCGATGTCGGGGACTGGTATGACTTTGTTGCTCCCAAGCAACACCAAGCCTTGTATTCCGCGGTCCGGACAGAAATCGCCGGCCGCATAGAGCTTCCGCCCTTTGTGGGAGATTTGGCGAAGCACCACAGGGCGGAGCTCAAGGTGGCGTTGGCGAGCCGGGAATGGAGTGCCGAGTGCGCAGCGGCCTATCAGGACCTCGCAGTTGAAGTAGGACGCATTACAGCTAGTAAGTGGCGAAAATCTGTGGCCACGAAGAGACAGCGCGAAGCCCTGTTGTGGCGCCTTCTAAGAATTGGTCCTGCTCCCTACTACGTTCTGGGGTCAGCCAAAGATCGATCTTTGCGGTTACTAGTAACAACACCCTGGGATTGGCGTCGTCGCTTTGAATTCAGAGACTTAGAAATGTGGGGTGAGGATGCCGGACAGCCCAAAATAGGCTGGCGGGCCACGGTCCGAGATCATGAAGCATGTGAGGAAACCAGTGTTGACGGGCATGTCGAAGTTCGATGGAGTCATGGCAGGTTTGCGCAAGCCCCAGAAGCTAAGGTCTATTTGGATACGCCACACACGCAAGTGCCTGGATATCTACATCTTGATGTTTCCGAACCTTGGTCTGGTCAGATGAGTGGGCCCGAAATCCAATTACCACTATCCTAATAGTGGTAAGTAACCCTCAGGAGTTCTCGTGGCAGACACCGAACAAAATGTTGCTATCGATCTAGGCAAATATCAGCTGGGTTGGAGTGATGAAGAAGACTATGTGTATAAGCCACAAAAGGGTTTGAACGAAGACATCATTCGGGAAATGTCCTTCCTAAAAAAAGAGCCAGAGTGGATGCTCGATTTCCGGCTCCGTTCCTACGAAATCTTTAAAAGAAAGCCAATGCCCAACTGGGGAGGCGACACATCGGAAATCTTTTTCGATGACATTTATTACTACATCAAGCCGACCGAAGGTCAGGTCGACGCTTGGGAAGAGTTGCCCGACTCGGTCAAAGACACTTATGAAAAACTCGGCATCCCCGAAGCGGAGCGTAAGTATCTTGCAGGGGTGACTGCGCAATACGAATCGGAGGTCGTCTATCACCGCAATAGAGATGACCTAGAGGCGCAAGGCGTAATCTTTTCCGACATGGATTCAGCGGTGAAGGATCACCCCGAGTTGGTTCAAAAATATTTTGGAACCATAATTCCGGCTGGCGATAACAAATTTTCCGCGTTGAACTCAGCCGTGTGGTCGGGAGGTTCATTTATCTACGTACCTCCCGGCGTCGAAGTCGAAATGCCTTTGCAGGCTTATTTCCGCATTAACGCCGAAAACATGGGTCAATTTGAGCGGACGCTTATCATCGCTGACGAAGGAGCGACTGTTCACTACATCGAGGGTTGCTCAGCGCCTGTCTATAGCTCCGACTCCCTGCATTCGGCAGTGGTTGAACTATGTGCTCTTCCTGGAGGCCGCATTACGTACACGACCATTCAAAACTGGTCAAACAACGTCTTTAACCTGGTTACGAAGCGCGCAGCTGCCTATGAGGAAGCGCATGTCGAATGGATTGACGGGAATATCGGGTCAAGACTGACCATGAAATATCCAGCTGTTTATCTCATGGGTCCGAAAGCTTCGGGCGAAGTGCTGTCTGTCGCTTATGCCGGTGAAGGTCAGCATCAAGACGCGGGCGCCAAAATGGTTCATGCCGCTCCAGAAACTTCTTCCAAAATAGTTTCAAAGTCGATCTCAAAAGATGGAGGAAGAACTACGTATAGAGGCCTAGTGAGGGTCGAGGAGGGAATGAGCGACTGCCGTTCTCATGTCCAGTGCGACGCACTGCTATTGGACGAAACCAGCCGTTCAGATACCTACCCATATCAGGAGATAGGTTCCCGAGACGCAGAAATTGGACACGAAGCGACTGTGTCTAAAGTCGCTGATGAACAGCTCTTCTACCTAATGAGTCGTGGTCTTTCTGAAGAGCAGGCGATGGGTATGGTCGTCAATGGTTTCATCGAACCTGTTACCAAAACTTTGCCAATGGAGTACGCGGTGGAGTGGAGCCGGCTCATAGAGTTACAGATGGAAGGTTCCGTCGGCTAACTCGGTAAATAGTTCGTTCCCCGAAACCGCTGTGCGTTGGTAGTAATAAGAGGTTCCTCTGGGTACGGTCACATCTCAAACTGTCATGGAGGTTCCTTCAGGTGCGTTCACCGAAAGACTTTTTTTCACCACTTGCGCTAGGGGCGCCTGAACCTTTACGCGAGATTCCATTTCGCCCTTCCCGGATGATCCATTTTTTTGACCCATCCAACGAAAAAATGCGGAGTAAAATTGACACAATTGCTCCCAAAGTTGACGTACTGCTCGGCAATTTGGAAGATGCGGTGGCCGCTGATAACAAAGATGCAGCACGTGCCGGTCTTGTAGAAGTCGGAAAAGCTTGGTCGACTTCGGAAACGCAACTTTGGACACGAGTCAATAGCTTGGATTCACCATGGTTTTTAGATGACGTGATGACACTTGTCAGTGAGATAGGGGAGAACCTCGACGTGATCATGGTCCCGAAGGTTGAAGGGCCAGAAGACATCCACTATGTCGATCAGCTTCTAGCTCAGCTCGAGGCTCGCGCTGGGCTAGCGGAGCCAATCTTGGTGCACGCCATTCTCGAAACAGCGCAAGGTGTTGCGAATGTGGAGAGTATTTGCGGCGCTAGTCCCCGTATGCAGGGTCTCTCGCTTGGGCCAGCGGACTTGGCTGCCGACAGGCGGATGAAGACGACGAGAGTTGGTGGCGGACACCCTGGTTACTTGGTTCGTCAAGACCCAGAAGAGGGTGCGAACGATGAGGCCCGGGCCACCTATCAACAAGACTTATGGCACTACACCTTGGCACGTATGGTTGATGCTTGCGGAGCCCATGGGATCCTCCCGTTCTATGGTCCATTTGGTGATATAGCGGACACAGTTGCATGTGAGGACCAGTTCAGAAACGCCTACCTCTTGGGTTGTGTAGGCGCGTGGAGTCTTCACCCGGTCCAAATTGATATTGCGAAGAAGGTTTTCAGTCCAGAACCTTCGGAGGTCGCTTGGGCAATGCGAGTGATTGACGAAATGGGAGACGGCACTGGTGCCGTCATGATCGACGGGAAAATGCAAGATGACGCAACAGTGAAGCAATGTCACGTCGTCGTGAATCTTGCCCGAGAATTAGCTGCGAAAGACCCCGATCTTGCTTCTGAGTACGGATTCTGAGCGGAGAAATTGACATTTCCATAGGAGGTTCATCTGATGTCGACTTATCGACCTCGACGGTCTGTTTTGTATATGCCTGCGGCTAATCAACGTGCCCTAGAAAAAGCTAAAGATATCCCTGCTGACGCCTTGATATTCGACCTTGAAGATGCAGTGGCGCCCGACGCCAAAGAACTTGCTCGCGAACAAGCTTGCAATGCAGCTGCCTCCTCTGACTATGGAAACCGAGAACTGACTATTCGATGTAATGGTCTTGATACCCCATGGGGCAGAGAAGACATCCTTGCTGCTGCAGAAGCAGCTCCTTCAGCGGTTGTCATTCCTAAGGTGGACGGGCCGGAGTATTTGGCTCAGGTCTCGGAAGTCCTCGACGAAGGAGGAGCCCCTGCAGCAACTGAGATCTGGGCGATGGTGGAGACACCCGCCGGAATTTTGTGCGTAGATCAAATAGCGCAATTCGAACGCACGGCCGTTCTTGTCATGGGTACGAATGATATGGCTAAAGAGTTGAGAGCATCCATTACTCAAGATCGGCACGCACTGCTGCCTTATTTGGCGATGTGCCTGCTAGCAGCGCGTGCTGCTGATGTAGGAATCCTCGATGGTGTTTACAACGATATAAAGAACGAAGAGGGTTTTGAGCAAGTCTGTCGGCAGGGCGCAGAGATGGGCTTCGACGGCAAAACACTCATTCACCCCAGTCAAGTAGCGCCGACTAATGAAAGCTTCTCTCCAAGTTTAGACGAGCTTGACTTTCACCAACGAGTGATTGAAGAGTTCGAAGCTGCTCAGAATGAGGGCCGAGGGGTTCTTACCGTAGATGGAAAAATGATCGAGAACCTTCATGTTGACGAGGCCAGAAGAGCCATTGCCATGGCACAAGTTATTGCCGAGAGATAAAAACTTATGGACGCTGAAGACTGATTTTTGTAGAGAAAGCGCGAGAATAGAAATATGCCGATGCGCACCAACTGCCGCCACTATGAAACCAGGTCTTATGGCAATGGCGAAACAGTAAGAAAGTGCAATCTAGATTTAGCTCCCGAAGCACCGTGGCGTTGTCCCGATGAATGCGCTGATTACACGCCCCGAAGAATCGATGTCGCGTGGGATCATGGCTCGCTAGGTGTCAGCGATTTCGCAGAAGAGCCCCAAAGCTTGGGAGAGGACGATTCGATAGCCGCATTGCTTGACGCGGCCGAAGATATTGTTAATTCGGCGGGTCCGGACATTCTGTTAGAACTAGAGGCGGAAAAGGGCAAAAAAAAGCGGCGTAGACGCGGTGTAAACAAAAAAGCCCGAGCGCGCAAACGGAAAAAAGGTAAGAAACGCTGAGTTGTGTGCGCAGGGGATTTCTCCTACGCATGTAGGTAGAATTGAGATCTGTGGCACGCACGCAAACTGGTCTGTTTGAACCCTCGGAATTAACTGATCTCACTGGATCTTCGGCTTTCGCCGAGCGTCGTCAAATAGCTCTACAGAGTGCTTCTGATCTGGGCCAGCCGTCTTTCGAAGAGGAATTGTGGCGTTACACACCAATAGACGATCTAGATGTGTCCGAGTTTCATCTAGGTGCGCCTGGTGGTGCGCCAACCGGTAGCGGACTTAGTGAAGGGCTTGAGAAAGATGCGGCTGCTGTAATTGAAGTAGTCAATGGGGAAGTCGTTGCATGCCAAATTCACCACGACTTGGTCTCAGTTCATTTTGATGGACCGCTTCTCGAAGACGCAATAGCTTCGGTGGTTCCCGTAGGAGCTGATTTTTTTACTGATTGCAACATAGGTTATTGCGCAGCACCAATGCTGATAGCTATCGACGCAAACGCGGTGATCGAGTCACCTATCGTGATACGCCAACA
>DKNM01000014.1 GCA_002470695.1 Candidatus Neomicrothrix sp. UBA7388 | reverse complement strand
TATCAGCGCAAATTTTGATCGCAGCGCATTCGGTGAAGATCCAAACATTGTTTTCCCAATTGAACGCCTCCGAGACCTCGCCTCTTCTGGAGAAATAGGGGGAGTAGCGCGCTGGCATTACTCTTTTATGGGAGCGATGCCCGACCCCTCCCAGTTTGAGCAAGCTGGGGAAGAGATCGGTCGACTGATGGCTAACGATGGAGTTGACATTGCTTTTTTGGTTCCGATATGACCAGTATGCACGGGCGCGGTCGGTGCCTTAGCGAATTACATAGAGCGAGCTGGGGTAGCTACTACTTCAATAAGTCTGATTCGGGAAATGTCTGAGGCGGTTATTCCTCCCAGAGCGTTATGGGTGCCCTTTCCTCTGGGCCGACCGCTCGGTGCTGTCGATGATTCAGAATTCCAAAAAAACGTTATGAGGGCGGCATTCGGTCTTTTAGATACCGCAATCAAACCAACTATTAAAGACTATGAAATTAAGGCACCACACGACGATCTAAACGAGAATTGGTCCTGCCCGCTAAATCTTGGTCCGGCGAGCTCTGATGCTTTAAGTGAACGCTTATTGGCAGAAGTGGCGATGCTTCGTCCGTGGGCTATCGAAACAAGACACCAGCGAGGTCGAACTCTTTTTGGGGTTACCGGAGCTGGAGAAGACCAAATTGATGATTTGGCGCGGGCGTTTGCATCAATAGCTGATAGCGGTGATGTCATTTCCGAACCAGTAGTCGACGGGATCAGTTGGGCATTCGAAATGCCACTGCTTTTGCGCCATATGGCAGACGACCTCCGCACTTTTTATCACGAGGCAATAGCGGCACAGCCAGGAGACAGTTCACCCGATCATGATGATCTCAACCGGTGGATATTTGGTGAAACAGTTCTCGGAGAAACGCTGTTGCTAGTTGCTGATGGGCTGACTGAAGCTTCTGACATGCCTATGGCTGAGCTCGTAAGAGGACTATTAATCCCAGAAGGCCATTACAACGGCGGAAGCGCTTTCCCCGAGCAAGTTGATTTCCCTATAGGTCAACAAGCACCAGCAGATTGATGAGATTTTAAAAAGCTCTATCTGTAACGAAGAGCATCGTCATCGAGCGCTATTGCAGGTAACTCATCTTTGTCGGTCCAATAATCCTGGGTATGTCGCCATGGATCGACTGTTCCCTGCTTGGGCATCAAATGAATGGAGCGCATCAAGTATCCAGGGTTGAAATTCTCGGGATCTACCCACGGAAGTAATTCCATGTCGTTATCTTCGGTCATAAGTGTCGGCGTGACCATGTGGACACCCATGTCGTCCATATGTCGCAACAATCGGCACACATAACCCGCTATGAGGTCAGCTCGCAATGTCCAACTTGCCCTGAAATAGCCAAATACCCACACCATATTTGGAATGCCTGAGAACATCATTCCCCGGTATCCGACAGCTTGGGAAAAATCTAAAGGTTCCTCGTCAATAGTGAAATTGATGTCCCCGAGAACGCTTAGATCGAAGCCGGTAGCGGTCACAATAATGTCGGCGTCGAGGATCTTGCCTGCTGATGTTTCGATGCCTGACTCGGTGAACGTAGCGATTTCGTCTGTCACAACGGAAGCGTCACCCGCTGCTATGGAATGAAACAAATCGCCGTCTGGGATAAGGGCGATTCGTTGTTGCCACGGTCGATAGGCAGGTTCAAAATGCTCGGACACGTCATAATCCTCGCCAAGAATGTCGCGAATACCCTTATAGAGCTCCTCCCGGATTAGTTCAGGGTGAGAAAAAGAGAGTTGGACTATTTGTTCTTGGTCAAACAAGATTTTTTTGCGAACGATTTCATGGATCCATTCGTCGGGAATATCGAGTGGCCGCAAAGTATCAGCCAGTTCGTTGCTGTTGGGTCGAGCGACGAAAAAGGTTGGTGATCTTTGGAGCATTGTTACGTGAGAGGTCTTTTCGGCCATTGCTGGGATAAGCGTCGCAGCAGTGGCACCTGAACCAATAACCACAACTTTCTTATCTGTGTAGTCCAGGTCATCAGGCCACTCTTGGGGGTGAACAATAGTCCCTTGGAAGCGGTCCATTCCGGGCCAATCAGGTGTATACGGGTCCGTATGGCGGTAGTAGCCCTGGCACATCCAGAGAAACCCGCATGTCATAGTGATCAGCTGGTCCGCATCGAGGTCATGAATTGTTAATGTCCACAGCTTGTCTTCAGTTGACCATTTTGCTGTTTTAATCGTATGGCAGTACCGGATGTGGGAAGAGATATCGTTTTCCTCGATGACCTCACCCATGTAGGTGAGAATTTCAGCTGCCGTGGCAATGGGAGGCCCAATCCAAGGTTTAAAGCTGTACCCAAAGGTGTACAAATCGCTGTCAGAACGAATGCCTGGATAAGTGTGGGTTTTCCAAGTGCCTCCGAAACCATCCATTGTCTCAAGAATGGCGAATGTCTTGTCGGGACAGTCGTTCTTTAAATGGTAAGCACCCCCGATACCTGAAATCCCAGCGCCGACGATTAGAACGTCAAAGTGTTCCCCGTCTCTGGTACTCATATTCTTAGGCTGGTTCATATTTGGCCCTTAAAGCAAATTGTGATTCAGGTCTAGTTTGCGAAGTCGAAGCCATCGGCTAAATCGCACCGGAGTGACGAGGCTACCGCCTGCTTTTCTTATCTAGTCTTGCACTACGTGACTAGCGAAGTCGTCGAGTGAATCTTGCCAAGCGCTTTGATCGATATCCCCGGAAGGCCCGATCGCTGAAGCTGCCTTTGCGCCCATCGCCAGCACATGATGCAGATTGTCAGGCACGCCGAGCCCTTGACGGCCAAGCGTTACGACTCGTGTAGCTTTCCTTGCCCAATTATCAATCGTTACTCGGTCCTGAAGTGTCGAGTGTTCGTAGACAGGGTAAACCGAAGGCAAGTAGCGAACTTCTCCGTGGACCCGATCAGTTACTGGCAGCCCAGCTCTAGCTAAATCCTCTTCAACTATGTCGCTGAGTGTCTCAATATCGGCGTTCCATAATTCGCTGCCGACCCAGCAAGGTATTTCGGCGCAAAGAACACTTATCTCCTCTGGATCATCCCCAGAGCGATAGTTTTTGGATTCAGAAAGTCGAGCGGTAGAGAGTTCAGTGCTAGGAAAATAATGAGCATCAAACGGTGTGTATTGGGTACGCGGTACGACTAAGTACACGAGCAGCATTCCTCGAGTGCGTTGGTCGGCTATAGCTTGCCTCACAGCGGGGGATGGTGGTGGGTCTAACGCATTGGCTAACGATGTCAGAGGAATCGAGGAAAGAACAGTGCGTGCGTCAGTCGAACCGCTGGATGTCACGATTTGAACATCTGCGTCCCCAACAACCAGTTGTTCCACTGCTGAATGCAGCCGAATTTCCACTCCCTCTGCCACCGCAGCGTCGGCGAGCGTCTCCGCAATTTGGCCGTATCCGCGTTTCGGGTAGAAGAAAATTCGGGTGTCGCTTTGCGATGTGCGCACGGCATTGCGAAGTACTGTCCAAGCGCTACTTGCCGAGACACGACGATCGGAAAGTTCTGTTGTCAGCTGTGAGGGTTCCACCCCATAAAGTTTTCGTGAATAAGGTCCATAAAATTCATTTACGACGGTAGGCCCGAGACGGTGTCGAATCTCGGACTCAAAGTCTTTGTTGCTATTTGATCGAAAAGGTTTGGCCAGCGTGTCAAACGCTGCTTTGCTGCTGAAACTTAAGGGAAGGTTTCGCAACATATCTTTTGTTTGAAGTGGGAACGCTATCCAGCGATCCCTGAGGCGGATTCTGCCGTTGCGTCGACGTTCTTGGAGGTCGACCCCGAGGAGAGAGCGTATGAGAGAGAGTGTTTCAGGGTCTGTTGCTGGGTGAAGGCGATGGCTACCTAGGTCAACTCGTTGACCGGCTACTTCAAAACTCGAGGCCATCCCTCCAACAACTGAGGATGCCTCAAAAACCGTGACATTGTGACCGCGTTGACGCGCTCGAAGGGCGGCGATTAGGCCGGCGGGTCCTCCGCCAAGTATGGCAATTTCACTCATCTTTGAGTCCTCATGAAGATTTAAGCACGCTGCACAACTTTAAATTGATGGATAGCTGCAGAAAGGTCGTAAGGTAGGCCTTACTATGTCTGTACAGAGTTCCAATATATTATTTGGGCCAACCGCTACAACAAAGTTTCAAGAACAATATGGTTCTCCAAATGTCGTGGTAACGGGTGCTGCCGGATTTATTGGTTCCCATTTAGTAGAGCGACTTCTTCTCCTCGGTTGCAGGGTTGTTGGTGTAGATGATTTTGACCCGTGGTATGACTCGACGCAAAAGAGAGACAATCTAGCCTGGGCTAGTGCGCAGGATGATTTCGACTTAATTGAAGAGCCGTTAGCGATTGATGGACTACGGGGAATGTTGGGGGACCCTTCAGTCGTCTTTCATCTTGCCGGTAGACCAGGAGTGCAGGACTCCTGGGGTGAAGGTTTCGTTGAGAGCTCTCATCGCAACATAGACCTAACTCAGAGAGTCTATGAAATGTGCCTAACGAACGGGTTTCCGAGAGTCGTGTATGCCTCCAGTTCATCGGTGTATGGGGCGAACGCTAATCGGCACGATCTCACTCCCGAGTTGAGCCCGATTAGCCCGTATGGGGTGAGTAAGTTAGTCGGTGAACAATTGGGGCAGGTCTACCGACTGCGTGGGTTGAATGTCGCTTGTTTGAGATACTTCACCGTGTTCGGACCCCGCCAACGGCCTGATATGGCAATGCATAGAATGTTCGAGGCAACTCGACCAAATGGTCCTGTCTTCATGCGCCGGGGAGATGGGAGCCAGTCCCGCGAGTTCACCTACGTTGAAGACGTTGTAGAAGCAACGATTGCTGCAGGATTCATCGACGAAGCCCAAAATTGCACTTTTGACATTGGAGGAGGTTCAGTTACTTCTCTTAATGAAGTGATACAGATTGTTGAACAGCTCAGTGATCGACCCATCCGGATGGAAACAGTGGATCTACCTGCGGGCGACCCGCCGGTTACTGTGGCCCGAACTCAACTTGCGCAAGAAGTACTGGGCTGGGAGCCTTGTGTAGAGCTTCTTGATGGATTAGCTGAGCAAGCTCGATGGCACCAGCACAGATGGACCTACGCTGACTCGCTGTTAATTGCTGACTGAGAATCTGGCCGGGTCCAGACTTTCATGCACGCGATCGCGAATATCGCGAACCAAGCAGCGGTCAGAACGTGATCGCTCGCAGACATAATCTGATGGTCCGGCAGGAGGTTTTGCCACAGCTGGTACCAAGGATTGCTGGTGCGCTCAAAGTCAACGATGAGAGTGTGTTTTCCCGTCGAGGTTTCGTAGACGAGCCAAAGCCAACTAAATGTTCCTATAGCGGCGCCCGCTACCGCAAAGCTGAGTCGACCTCGGTTTTGGCCTACTGCTTTCGCTAAGAGAACAACGAACAGAGGCAATACCGGAACTATCTGCCGCCCTGACCACCACCACCCATGCATTGTAAGCGCTATCCAAGTTGCAACAGCCCAACCCGTCAAGCACAAGCTTGTTACGAGCTGCCAATGTTCGTCGCGTTTACGTATCATACGCGTGAGAGTCATTGGGATTAAAAGGTAAATCGGGGTCCACGCCGCAATTCCAAATCGGTTGTCAACTATTAGGCCGATTAGTCGTCTCGTTCGGCCTCCGTAATTTGGTGAGTTACCTACGACAGCCCACTCACTGTTTACGAAGTGGTCCCCGGTTGCATAGACCGTCCAACTGCCGTAGACCCGTTGGTGGATGACGATGTACAACGCTCCGGAAAGCAGAAAGAAAAGACATTGAAGTCTCAGCGTCCAACCGGGAGACTGCCTACTTTGCCAGACCAGAAATACAGCGATCACCGCTGCCAACGGAACATACTTGATTCCTAGCCAAGGCAAACAGACAATCATTAATGCGCTTATCCATGACCAGAATTTTGAAGAAACGTCAGTAGCGCCTGCTACTCCCAACACGACACATAACGCGGCGGGCATGGCGGGATAGATCTGCGTGCCATAACTGGTCAGCGGAGGCGCACAAAACAGGGCGGCTACTATCCAAGTAGCTGTGGTAGGAGCAATGTTAAACCTTCGCACCGCTAGCCAAAGTGTTGCAGCAGCTGTTAGCCCCGT
>DKNM01000076.1 GCA_002470695.1 Candidatus Neomicrothrix sp. UBA7388 | reverse complement strand
GAACCAGGTCATGCCCCGCTTCGCGTAATTCGCATCATTGCGAGAATTTCGACGAATTATAAGGGGAGACAAAATTTAGTTACTGAGCACAGAGGAATTGACTATTGAAATAGGGCCTCAGGGCTCTAGTGTGAGAAAAGCATGGCCGGATCTGACTCAATTCTTAAGCGTCCAACGTTCGCTAGCAGCAATAACAGTCTCGCGAAGTTCGTTGCTCGTCCTGTACTGCGCTTTATCGATCGCGAGGTTGCGGGTGGAGTTCTACTTCTTGTTGCAACTGCAGCGGCGCTTCTTTGGGTAAATCTTGGCTGGGGTGAGAGCTACCACGATTTCTGGCATACCGAAATTGAGCTTGCAGTCGGATCCTGGCATCTGCCTCACATGAGCGTAGGCCATTTTGTAAACGACGCTCTGATGGCACTGTTCTTCTTCGTAGTCGGGCTTGAAATAAAGCGTGAGCTCGTTACTGGCGACCTCAGTTCCCCGCGAGCAGCTGCGCTTCCAGCGATAGGGGCCCTCGGGGGCATGGTCGTGCCTGCTTTGCTGTACTTCGCATTGAACACTAGCGGCGAAGCAGCTCGAGGCTGGGGTATCCCGATGGCTACTGACATAGCGTTCGCCGTTGGAATTGTTGCGCTACTCGGCAGCCGCGTCTCACCGAAAATAAAACTCTTTCTTTTAACTCTTGCGATTGTCGACGACATCGGAGCCATCGCTGTAATCGCAATTTTCTACACCAGCGATCTGAGCGTCAAATGGCTTGTGACAGCCATCCTGGGATTGGTAACTGTATGGATTCTCCAACGAGCGAGAGTCTGGGCAATCCCCGTGTACGCGGTTCTCGGAGTATTTATCTGGTACGCAACACTTGAATCGGGTGTCCACGCAACAATTGCCGGCGTTGCACTAGGTCTCTTGACACCGGCTCGCCCCCTATTGGGCAAACGCGATGCTCAGCAAATAGTCGATGCCCTGCCGAGCGATGCCACCGTTGATGAAGTCCGACATGCATCCTTCCTCGCACAAGAATCGGTGCCCCTTACCGTTCGCTTAGAAAACCTGCTACACCCCTTCACGGCGTTCATTATCATTCCCATTTTTGCACTTGCGAACGCAGGTATCGAGCTAAGCGGCGAGACCATCTCCGAGGCAGCATCGAGCAACGTTACGCTCGGCATAATCCTTGGTTTGGTAGTCGGTAAACCTTTGGGGATAGGCCTGTTTACATGGATCGCTACCCGGTTCGGATTCGGCCTACCTGAGGGAGTGCACTGGCCCCAGTTCTTAGGCATGGCTCTCGCTGCAGGTATCGGATTTACAGTTTCTATTTTTGTCGGAGGCCTAGCCTTTGACACTCAAGCAGTCTCAGAAATGGCGAAAATAGGCATATTGGCTGCTTCGATCCTCGCCGCCATAGGAGCTCTTCTTTTGCTGAGATTTGGCAAAAGCGATTCGCTGTCAAATGATTAAAGCGATCTTGTTTGATTTCGACGGAGTCATCCGGCAGTGGGACGAATCAGATCTTTGGACTTTCGAAAGTGATGCGAACGTCGAAAGGGGAACAGTCTTCGAAGTAGCGTTCTCAAAAGAGCTTCATCAACCCCTCACTCGCGGAGAACTCAAATGGGACGAATGGCGAAAGCAAACAGAACAACGGCTTGTCGCCACCCACGGAAACTTGATTCGACCGATCGTCAAGCGCTTCTTTGAATTCGAAGGTCGTATCGACGACGACATGGTAACCCTCATCGAGCAATTACCGTCAGAGTTGCTGCTCGGGATACTCACCAACAATCACGACAAATTTGAGGACTACCTTGCTCGCGTCGGCCTAGAAAAACACTTTGACAAAGTGGTCAATACGCACAGAGTGGGGGTCGCAAAGCCCGATCCGGAGTCTTATCTGACGGCCCTGAATTATCTCGGCGTTCAACCCAGCGAGTGCCTTTTCATCGACGACGTCCTAACGAATGTCGAGGGAGCCGAATCCATAGGTCTGAAAAGTCACCTTTTTGAGAACCAAACCGGGCTCATTAGCTTTTTGAAAAAATTCGATATCAAACTAATCAGTGACCGTAAGTAGTTGCCCCTCGCCCAAGGGTTTCGTAGGCTTTTCTGTTGGTGCCGTAACGCACCTTGCCATGTTGGGTCCTGTCAGCCCTCGCCAACACGGCATTCCCTAGCAGTTGGGCTGAACTGAGAGGACATCGTGACAGCGATTCCGTATATCGCGCTAATCGCATCAGCGCTAGCGCTACTACTTGCTTACTACTTCGCCCAAACGGTTTTGAAGGCAGATGAAGGCACCGATCTCATGAAAGAGATCGGTCAAGCCATTCGCGAAGGAGCCATGGCATTCCTGAGACGGGAATACCAATGGGTATCAGCCTTTGTAGCCGTAATGTTTATCCTTCTTTTGGTGCTTCCAATCGACGGAAGACCATCGGCTTCGTTTGCGTACTTAATGGGAGCCGTTCTTTCCTCAATTGCCGGGTTTATAGGCATGCGAATTGCGACAGCTGCCAACACTCGGACAGCTAACGCAGCCCGAGAAGGTGCTGCCAAAGCCCTGCCACTGGCCTTCAAAGGTGGCGCAGTAATGGGATTCAGTGTTGCGGGTCTCGCACTACTGGGCATCTCCTTTAACTATCTCTTATGGGTTACATGGCTCGGAGTTGACAGCGCATTCCAAGTCGTGGCTGCCTTTGGACTAGGAGCAAGTTCCATTGCATTATTCGCACGCATCGGAGGTGGCATCTATACCAAAGCCGCAGACGTAGGCGGCGACCTCGTCGGGAAAGTCGAAGCAGGCATACCCGAAGACGACCCTCGTAACCCAGCCACTATTGCCGACGCAGTCGGCGACAACGTAGGTGACGTCGCCGGCATGGGAGCAGATCTCTTTGAATCCTACGCAGGCTCAGTCGTCGCCCCAATTGTGTTGGTATCGCTCCTATTTTCAGGTGTGTTCATCCAAGGAGATGAACTGCAAGTATTCGGAGATCACGAATCGCTTTTGATGTACCCGATTCTTATTGGTGCCTTAGGGATGATCGCCTCAATTGTTGGAGCTCTACTCACAAGAGGCAAAGAAGGCCAAAGCCTTTCAACACAGCTACATACCGGGCAATACATCGCAATGGGACTAACAATAATTTTCACTATCGTTGGAACCCAATGGTTGTTCGGTGGAACCGACGTCGTCACGACGCCTATCTACCTGTCATTAACCATCATCATTGGGTTACTTGGCGGCTGGGCGATTGGATTCATCTCAGAATATTTCACTTCTGAACACTACAAACCAGTAAAAGGAATAGCTGCTCAGTCAGAAACAGGAGCAGCAACAGTCACCATTGAAGGAATAGCCCAAGGCAAGCTCTCAACGTTGCCGTCAGTGGCGGTGGTAGTTGCCATGATCGGGCTCTCCTACTGGCTAGGAGGAGCCGCTTTTGGTGCTGCAGGTGATGTGAAAGGGCTTTACGGCGTATCTCTTGCGGCTATCGGCATGCTTGCAGTAACAGGTGTGATCGTCGCAGTCGATGCCTATGGACCGATAGCAGACAATGCCGGCGGTATCGCCGAAATGGCTGAACTACCCCCAGAAGTGCGAGAAGTAACTGACAGCCTCGATGCGCTCGGTAACACAACCGCTGCAGTGGCCAAGGGCTTCGCAGTTGGGTCAGCCGCTGTGACAGCCCTCGCTTTGTTCAAATCCTTCAGCCTTACCGCAGGTCCTCAAGTCGATCTTGACATTAATGACACAGCGGTAACTATCGGACTGTTCCTCGGTGCGATGACCCCGTTCATTTTTGCTGCACTGACAATGTCATCAGTTGGCAGAGCTGCACAAGCGATGATTGTGGAAGTCCGACGGCAATTCGCCGAGATTCCAGGTTTGCGGGAAGGACAACCAGGGGTTAAGCCCGACAGCAGACGATGCGTCGATATTTCCACTCAAGCTGCTTTACGCGAAATGCTATTGCCCGGTGGCTTAGCGATCCTATTACCGCTCGTGATTGGGTTTATCGATGTCAATGCCCTCGGCGGTTTTCTTGCCGGAGCGGTAGTGACAGGATTCCTCATCGCGATTTACATGGCGAACTCCGGTGGAGCATGGGATAACGCCAAGAAATACATTGAGGCAGGTGCTCATGGAGGCAAAGGTACCGACGCGCACTCAGCGGCTGTTGTAGGAGACACAATTGGTGATCCCTTTAAGGACACTTCGGGCCCGGCAATGAACATCTTGATCAAAGTTATGACCATTGTGTCGTTGGTCTTTGTGCCAGCATTTATCTAACGCTGTTTCTGTAACGCCCCGGGGAAGACGGTTTGCGTCTGATTCCCGGGGCGTTTCAGCTTTTGAGAATAAAATAATGCGCTGAAGTGCCGACTTTTCACACACTCGATCACGGTACCGTCAGGTAAATGAGGCGCAATCTTGCGATTCAACTCCTTCATGGTTTTTGTATGGGGGTTGCCGACATCATCCCCGGAGTATCGGGCGGAACTATTGCACTGATGTTCGGTATCTACGATCGACTCATTCGCCAAATTAGTAATATTTCGGCTGCTCTCACTTCTCTCATTCGGAGAGACTTGGACCGTTGTATCCGACAAATTCGACAAGTCGAATGGGGTTTCCTCTGCTCGCTTTTGCTCGGCATTCTCCTAGCGTTAGCGTTACTCGTGGGTTCGTTGAGAAACCTTATTCACGATTATCCGGTAGCCATTTCATCACTGTTCTTTGGGGTCGTCGCTGCGTCGGCAGTCATCGCCCGTCGAGAGATCTCGAGATGGCGTCTTAG
>DKNM01000067.1:3099-3624 GCA_002470695.1 Candidatus Neomicrothrix sp. UBA7388 | reverse complement strand
ATAACAGATTGGAGAGAGACGATAGTAGCTATCTCAACGTATGCTTCCTCGCCGAGGATATCCATGATCTCAACGGCCCATTCGCGCGAGAGTCGGCCGGGGTCGGTCGTCAAACGGTGAATGAGGTCGATAGCAGCTGACGGCAAGTCAGATACAGATTCATGATCACCTTCGATCATCATGGGGCTGAGCACTTCGGAACGTTCGATACATAACTCGCATGTCAACGCTTGGCGAGCCTCGGCCACTATCGCTACTCGCTCTTCACCCGTCCACCAGGTACCGCACCTGCCTATACGCTCCCAAACACTTCTATGGACTTCTGCCAAGCCGTCATTTGCCGCAAGATAATGTCCGGGTTCCACCAAAGCCATAGGTGGAAGCTAGTCGTTCTCCCAGGCGCTGTGTCAAGCCAGATCGCGTGAACTCAGCAGATCAACTCTAGATCTCGAATCGGTCAACCTCGACGGCGGTCACGGCAGCTTCGCTAAACGACATAGGTAGAAGTTCGCAATTAAGCCACAT
>DKNM01000067.1:0-2996 GCA_002470695.1 Candidatus Neomicrothrix sp. UBA7388 | reverse complement strand
TCCCAAACACTTCTATGGACTTCTGCCAAGCCGTCATTTGCCGCAAGATAATGTCCGGGTTCCACCAAAGCCATAAGTGGAAGCTAGTCGTTCCCTCAGGCGCCGTGTCAAGCCAGATCGCGTGAACTTAGCAGATCAACTCTAGATCTCGAATCGGTCAACCTCGACGGCGGTCACGGCAGCTTCGCTAAACGACATAGGTAGAAGTTCGCAATTAAGCCACATTTCGCGTTGGTTGAGGTCGTGGCCACTCCCGCGCACTCCCGACACTCCATGCGGCACGACCCAGCCGGAGTTGTCCCAATTTCCAAGATCAAACGCGTACCTAGCGACGGACGCAGCTGTCGCGCGCTCCCCCGTCTCGGGTGTAGTTGAGCCGCAGCGCACGGTATCGCCGTCGCCTGGGCAGGAATCAATAGGAGGGTGCAGGTCGGCCGCTTCGCGTATCGCCGAGGCGAGAAGATGGGGTGAAGCCATGCGATGGAGCTTGCCCCAATGCCATTGAGAGGTGTCTTCTCCGAGTCGTTGTTCAAGCTCGGTTAAAGTTTCATCAACACAAGCTGAGAGAGCTGCGCCAAACGAGGCTTGATCCTCAAGCCCACTAACCAGCCGCCAGTTGCCTTCGACGAGAAGAGTTATTGCACTATCCGCAAGCATTCGACTAGCGGACTCAGGCGACGGCCACCCAGGGGCGCCGAGCTCTGGCTTAACTACCCCAAGCCTTTCAGCGACACTCTCACACCATCGTCTTTTTAGAATCGAGTACAGGCACGCCTCTGGCGAATCCTCAGAAAGCTTGCAGTCCCAGGATTGAAGAGCGCTTATCGCCCACTCTGCTTTGGGATGCACAGAGTCGCGCGCATGTTCAATAAATATTTGGATTATCTCGGGTGCCTTCAAGGAAAGGACGTCGGCATGAACCGAGGCCATATCTTCGACCGTGGCGTCACTCAGATCCTTTAGGAGCTCTGTTATTCGATTAAATCTTGATGGCCCGGCAAAGTCGAGCGAGATGTACGGACCTGATAGGGCTACCCGGTTATTAGCGGTAACAAGATACCCCGCATCCGGGTTAGCTTTGTGCGGCAGGGACTCAAACGCTACCGGTTCTAGGTGGGCCCAGGAAGACTCTGCGTTACCCATTACGGGAATCCACCTATTTGCTGGTGGCCGCTCTATCAATCGACCACGAATTTTGAAAGATATATTGCCGCCACGGTCAGCGCTAAGAAGGTTATTTACGGGAATTACCCATGACCTCACTGCATTTTCCAACTCCAGGCAATTGGCTGATTTAAGCATGGGAATCAACGCATCAAATGTTGTGTCTGTTCCGTGAATTCCAGTCCACGCCATTGCCAGCGCTATACCTTCGGCCGGGTCGCCGATCACGACTGGCCCGCGTGGGGTCGACCCACACATAACTTCAAACTCACCCTCACCTCTGACCACGAGAGTCTCGGTGCGCCATTCGACATCGGCCAGATCCTCGGTTTCCACAAACAGATCCGTGTCGTCAGCCATGCCATGGGTAATACACCAGGCAACATCTTCATTGTGGCCGAAATGAGGGAAGCCGGGCACACCTGGGAAGCCAAGTCCAATGGCGTTAAATTCCGGGCATTGCATGTGAAACTGGTGGTAGACGTTAGGGAATTCAATACCTCGATGCGGATCACCGGCTAGCAACGGGAGACCCGTATGGGTGCGAGACCCATCCAAAGCCCACGAATTCGATCCGCCGTCGATATCGCTAAGGGCGTGGAGAAGATCAGCGTTCTGATCGAGTAGGTCCGGTAGTTTTCCTAGAAATTCATTCGGAGCATCCGCAGTACCGGTAATGACAGCGCCAGAGTCGATATCACCAAGCATGGCGTGGAGTAGATCGGCATTAGTTTTCGCTAGTAGGTAGCCACGCCAAAGTTTCCGGTGCAGAGTACCCATAAAGATATGCCGGATCTTGTAAACAGCGACGCAATGCCAAGGCTCCCATTCCAATGGGGTGACATCGTGGAATTGATATTCCGGAGGCAACTTATTTTCGTTGGCCCTTAGCCAGCGATTAACACCTAACGCGTAGGCTTCTGTCATTTCTTTGGTATTTGGGGAAAGTGCTTGCCAGTGATCTTTGGCGATTCCCGCTAAACCTAGACGTCTGAAAAAGGCGTCTTCTTTAGCTCCCTTTGGACCTACTACTTCCCCCCATCTACCTTGGGCTTTCAGGCGGTCTGAATCCATTTGCCAGAACCGGTCTTGCGCCGCTACCCAACCTTGCGCTTCAAACGCAGATTGTTCACCATCGGCTCGAATATGCGCTATGCCCCATCGATCCCGAGAAACCTGAATACTCACTTCATTGCCTCGGCCAGAGCCTTTGCGCACTCATTAATTAACGTTTTGGCGCTTTCGCTAGTGTTGAAGAGCTGAAAGAGCGTGTGCGGTTCGCCTTCAAACATTGAATGTTGGACAGGCACACCCGATTGATGAAGCAAAGAAGCGTAAGCATTGCCCTCATCCCTAAGTGGGTCCGCTGAGCAGGTAGCAATATAGGCCTTTGCAACTCCGCTGTGACTTGAAGCCTTTGCCGGCGAGAATCGCCAATCTCCTCGCTCGCGTTCTCCGGCATTTTGGCCTATGTAATGGCCCCAAAACCAATTGATGACCTCAACGGTCAGGAGGGGTCCATCTACATTTTCATCGAAGGAATCAAAGTGCCGTGAGGCATCTGTGGCCGGGTAAACCAACATCTGGAGTTTCAACTCGATCCCTGCGTCTCGCGCCATTAGTGCAACCACAGCAGCCAGGTTTCCTCCAGCCGAATCTCCTCCGACTGCCACTCGGCTCGTATCAATGCCAACTGTCTGGCCATGCTCCACCACCCAAGACAAAGCTGTCCACGCATCTTCAACAGCGGCAGGAAACTTGGCTTCTGGGGCAAGTCTGTAGTCAACCGCTAGAACGGCGCAGTCTGCTCTTTCGCAGAGCAACCGGCATTC
>DKNM01000021.1:1674-3776 GCA_002470695.1 Candidatus Neomicrothrix sp. UBA7388 | reverse complement strand
TTGTTTCTCTGGATGGGCTCTCACGGGGCAATTATGGATATTGCTGCGATGCGAGCCGATATGGACGACGATCTTCGTTCGACGACGTTTGGCAAACAGTTCTCGAAAGCGCCTTTTCCTGTTTATTTGATCCTCAACACATTTGCAATGCTTGGTGGCTCTGCCATGTTGATCATCTTGGTGAACGCTTAGCTGCTCCGCCAAACAACAGCCAAGTGCCCTTGAATGAACCCAAAGACGGAGTAGGCGGAAGCTGCCGCTGACCATTATTGAGAAGGCTCTTTGCCTGAAGTAGCAACCGCGTCGCAGGTTTGTGCTTTAACTCTGAGGGTTGTGGAACAGCACACCTTCGCTCACCAACTGAAGGTATTGCTTATGACTGCGGCCGGCGAGGTCACGCGTCACGTACTCGTTATCTTCCCCAAGTCGCCGGGTCATCAGCTCTGCGTCACCAGGTGTTTCAGAGAACTTGATTGGCATTCCAGGCACTAGCACTCTTCCCAGCACGTCATCATCAACCCATCGGACCGCTCCGGCTTCGTGAAGGTACGGGTGTTGAGCAGCTTCCGCAAGCGTTAGAACTGGAGCTACAGGTACTCGATGCGCTTCTAGAAGTTCTACGACTTCGTCTCGGCGAGGTTGCAGTTTCAGCCAGTCTGCTACAACGGCGTTAACTTCATTCCTGTTGGCCACCCGGCTTGGAGTTGAAACAAATCGAGGGTCATCGCGCAGCTCGGGTTGTCCCATAACTTCAGTCAAACGTTCCCATTGGCCGTTGTTTACTGCAGCTACTGTCACAAACCCATCTCCCGTCTCGAATACTCCGACCCCACCAACAACTGGATGCACATTGCCCTGTCGGACGGGTTCACTTTCTCCGTTCGAAACTGACCACTCCTGCCAGTTGACTTCGTGCGCAGTCGAGTATGCATCGAGCAAGGAGACCGATACCTCTTGACCCCGACCTGTTCGCTCTCGATGAAATAATGCTGCGGCTACTCCCCCAAACGCATGAACCCCGGCGAGCACGTCGCCGGGCGATATCCCCGCGAGAATTGGTGCTCGGTCTTCGTACCCCAACATATGCAAGACTCCAGCCCAAGACTGCGCAATAGGGTCGTAACCCGGCTTGTCGGCGAGCGGTCCTTGTCGACCGAACGCCGTCATATTGCACATAACGATGCTTGGGTTTATCGCCGATATAACCTCGTACCCAAGGCCGAGGCGTTCCATGACTCCGAGCGCGAAATTCTGAAGAATCACATCTGCATCAGGCACGAGATCAAGTACTAGTTCTATAGCACGAGGGTCGCGCAGGTCGAGACATACGGAGCGTTTCCCTCGGTTTTGTTGCACATGATAACCGGAGCGGTTTCCCTGTAATCGAGGCAACGTGCGACTGGGGTCACCTTCTTCGGCGAATTCGATTTTGATGACTTCGGCGCCTAGCTCAACAAGTAACTTCGTCGCCGTGGGTCCGGCAAGCACTTGAGAAAAGTCGAGCACTCTGATTCCGGCGAATATCCTCTGCATAACTAAACATCATGGCCTACCGTCAGCTCTCTTGTCGCTTGAAGCGCAGAAGGCTCGTGCGCAGATTATTCGATAGCCCGAAATGCGCAGTCGCCTATGACGCTATTTATGCGGGTTCAGTGGTCACCGCAGTTGCGTACGCCAAGATTTCTGATGCCCCGTTTGCAACAGCTGATGTCATAAAGCGCAGGTTCACTAGGGAATCTGCGCCGAGTTCCACAGCTTGCGCTTCCATTCTAGAAAGCGCTTCGGCCCTTGCTTCGACAAGCATGTCCGAATAGCTCTTTAGCTCACCTCCAACTAAGGATTTGAGACCCGCTCCAATGTCCTTGCCAATGTTTTTTGTACGAACAGTTGAGCCAACAGCCACACCTTTAACGGCGATGATCCGCCGCCCCGGCAACGTTTCAGTTGTCGTTACATCCATTGTTATCTCCTTCAGTTCAGTGGTGAGAGTCTGGACTCACCATAGAGCGCCCGATCAGATTCGTAGGCGACGTTCAAAGTTCGCTCAGAAAATTTTTAATTGCATCGTTGACTATTTCGGGATGCGTCATGTTCGGCGCATG
>DKNM01000021.1:0-1287 GCA_002470695.1 Candidatus Neomicrothrix sp. UBA7388 | reverse complement strand
TCGATCAGGATCGCCTGGTCTTCTTCGCCATGAATGATTAGAACCGGACAACTGATCTCACCTATTCGTTCGGTGACGTCATCGCGAAACAAAAGTGTTTCTGCGGGCTCCTGAAGTTTGGATCGATCTTGGGCTTCCCACTTAGCAATCCATTCTTTACTAATTTCAGGATCTCCGATGATCATCCCTGCAACCATCTCTCCTAGTTCACCCAATGGGCCATCGACTTGCCATTGACTGAACATGGCGCCGTAGCCTTCGATTTGCTCTTCTGTGAACGCTGCTGACTCACTGTCGATCATCACGATTCCGGCAACGCGATCTTTGTGAGAAAGCGCTGCCCGCAGAGAGAGAAAGCCGCCCTGACTCATTCCTACGAATACAGCACTCGTCACTCCCAGATAGTCGAGTAGGGCCACAGCGTCGTCTGCCGAGTCCCAGTAAGAGAAGGGTCCTATCACAGGGGTGTTTCCGAAGCCGCGTTCATCCCAAGCTATGCAACGGTATTCGTCTTTAAGAGCTTCGACCTGAGCGTCGAACATCGAAAGATCCATGAGGAAACCGTGACTGAAAATGAGAGCAGGTCCATCTCCACCTGAGTCGGAATAGTTAATTGATTGGCCATTGACATTGGCGACTGGCATGTCTCCCACCTCACTTGCTCAGCGAGCCCCACTAGCTCGCTGTTAGGAAATTTATGCGACTGGTGCCTGAGATGCGAATTTGAATTACCGGTTGGAATCGATGTCTAAAGTCTCCTTACAGTTGCAGGGTGGCTTCGGTCGCCACTGAAGAGAAAGGTAATAGGCTCGGACAATGGCGATAGAGGTAGCGGGAATTGACCACGTGGTGATAAATGTTTCCGACGCCGAAAGAGCTATGCGCTGGTATCAGAAACATTTGGGTTTCGAACCTGAGCGTTATGGAGAATGGTTATCAGGCAAAGCGCCGTTCCTGTCCATGCGGGTTAATGAGGTTACGGTCATCGATCTTTTAGAAACTGACCGGTCCGGCGAAAACGTGGATCATATTTCGTTCTGCATCACCGGATCCTTAGAGGATTTAGCAACAGAAGACGTTGAAATCGTAAGGAAGTTCGAATCTGTCTATGGAGCAATGGGCTGGGGACCGGCTCTTTACATACGCGACCCAGACGGCAATGTCATAGAGCTCAAGCAATATTCTGATACTTAGTTATGCGCCAAGGACTGGGGCGGTCGGGCAAAGCGTCAGACCAGTCTGATCTAGTTAAACAGCCCGTGATATCTGCGTTGCTGCGTACGTAGC
>DKNM01000053.1:3483-9071 GCA_002470695.1 Candidatus Neomicrothrix sp. UBA7388 | reverse complement strand
ACAGCCATGGTTACTTTAATCACATTGTTGTGTGGTAGCCTCGGATTCGTCAATTTGGAAAGGGTCAATATGAAAAGAGTTGTTTTATCAGTAGTCTTCATGCTTTTTTTGTTTCCCTTCAAAGGCTTCGCCGCACCCCTAAGCATAATTGATTCAATTCCCACGCAATTCAACCAAAACGCAGGAGGCATCGCATGGGATGGATCAACTTTCTGGACGCAGTTGGGCAATCAGCTTTATCAATATAATTTGAATGGTGATGTGTTAGGATCAATTTCAACGCCCAATGGCGGAGGTTTTACAATCGGAGGCTTCACTACAGATGGTGTGAGTTTTTTTGGACTAGGATATCCCCATTCACAAGCGTGCTGCCAGGGTAAGCTTACCCTGTACCAGATGGATTTTTCAGGGAACCTTCTGTTTTCTGGACAAACTGAATTTAGTAGCGTCAAAGGCATAACATGGGACGGCACGTATTTAAGAGCATTGTCAGGCAATACTATTTATACCTTGGACACGAATGGGAATACTATAAATAGTGTTTCCACTTCAATGCCGCATGGAGGGTATGGTCTTGCTTATGATGGGCAATCGTTTATTACGAACAATTTGCCCTGGGATAGGATTTTTCGGATTGATGCTCAGGATGGAACGATATTGGATTCGATTCCTGTGAGCACCGGACCCTCATATATTGCAGCGGTTTTTTATGGGGTGCCGGATTTTTATCTTGCAAGTCAAAATGTTGGAGGCTCAGCTGGTGTTGTGGATTTAGTTCAAATCGACTGGGATGCTGAAGTCCCTGAGCCATGCGCTCTTGCATTAGCAATAATGGCCAGCATTGGGCTGATGCTACGGCGGGAGTGTTTGCCAAGGTAATGTTTGCTAATGTTCAAATCGTATGGGGAGTTTGCTTCCATGAGTTCAAGAAAAAAATCTGAGTATCGGAGAGTGTTGGAAGAAGTCACCAGGGAGATCCCATTTGTTTTGCTGGGTGTACTTTTTGGCCCACTCGGGGTACTTGCGTTTCTTGCTACAGTTGCTTGGTTTTGGAGGCATTGGGGCGAGGGCCAGCTTCTTGCGAATTTCTTCAGCGAAAATACACAGTTCTTTACTGGCGGCGGCCTGTTTCTTTTTTGGGTTGTGACCTCGACCTATATCTTCGAGTCGGTAGAGTACTTCAATCCATCAGGGGGTGAGCAGATAAAATTGGGTAACTTTCAGCCGTCTGAGGCCAATGGAACAGTTGCTACTCTAATTTGGGGGGTTATTGTAGGGGTGTTCGCTAGCATATATTTTGATTGGAGCTAACCCGATGGCCCGATAGCTTGATAGCAATAGTAATTGCATTTTATTTTCTTTGTGGCGGCTGAAGAGCATTTTCACTTTTTGTATGGCATAACGGGTGCAGGCGTTTGACAAAATGACCCTTGCCAATCGCACGCCCCGCCAGCTCGCAACACCGACGGGGCCACCAAGTTGTCAAAGAGCGGTATTCGCGAGAGCGAGACAGCCGGACTTCTTAGCCCGGCCAGTCTCTAGCTCGCGTTGTTGACCGCTAATAAAGAAACGGCCCGCCTAACCCTAAGCAGCAGTCTTCAGCGCAACGATTGCACCCGCCGTACTGGCATCGCCAACATCATGGCAGACAATGTCGTATCTCGACGTTGCACGAATCGCCAGCCTGTCAGTGTCAAAAGCAAACTGGTCGCTCTGCGCAATCCTCACGCCCAGCCTGTCGCCAATCATCACGCCATCGGCAAAGCTACCGAAGTAAGCGCAGATTGTGCCAGCCGCTGTAGCTATTGGCATTTGGCTGCTGAAGTAAACAGGCGAGCCAAGAAACAATGGTCTGCCAACTCTCTGACCCATCTCGATGTCCGAGATTGCATTTCCGCCAGCGTCGCACATGAGGTTGAGCATCGTCGAATAATAGAATTGAGCCGAGCACAACCATGAAACGCCACGGGGCCAATACTTGCTCTGGAGCAATCCCATCGTATCCGTAAAATCGACAAGAGCTAATTCTGGCCAAGTATCGCTGCCCGCCGTTGCATCATTGATGCCAGCAGAACCAATCGCGCTCTTCAGTCCCTCGACATTGCCGTAAGTCGAAGTGCCATCGCCGTTGATATATTCGTTATCCTCTTGGATCGCCAAGTCCAAGCCCATTTGCGAAGCCAAATCATCCATCACCGGGATGATTGAATCATCATTTAACTCTTGCGAAATATAAGAAAGAATCGCTCGCTTCTTTGCGTTGAGTGTTACCGATCCCCACGTTTGATCAGAGTCGGTAATAGTGCCCGCTTCACCTGGGTAATAAACCGTGGTGCCTGCGGTTTTTTTCGCTACGTCGAGAGTATCGGAAGTCATCGGAACGACGTGAGACAGTGCTCGTGAAATGCCCGCTAGTTGTCGCACGTCGATAATCGCATTGGAGAGCGGAGTCGGCACGAGGTAGCCACCAGCGCTCGGTGTGCCTTCGGTTGCTGTGCCACGAATATCCCAACCACGCCCAGAAATGCGCCGCTCTGATTCTTCATCGTAGCCGCCTGCCCCTCTCGCTAGAAACGATTTCAACCATAAACCACAATCGAAGGCGTTTTGCTGAGCTTCAGGTCCTTTAAATGCTTTTAGCGGTTGAGAGATTAGCCGTACTTCAGGTTGTGGTGTGTTGCCATTTGAGTGAGCCATGATTTTACCCGTTCCTGGAAAAATGTTGGGATTTGAAAGTGTGCCGAAGGGGCCTGGGCTTGTCGCTGCTCGCTGGAGTGACAAAGATTCCCTGCGTGATTCGGTTTCCTTGGCCGCTGCGATTTCGTTTTTCTTTTTTTCGATGCTGCCATTCGGACCAAACCAAGCGTCCCAGCGTTTTTTCTCTACTAAGGTAAAATCCCTGTTTTCTCTTTCTGCCAGTGCGTTGAGCGATTCGGCCTCTGAAATCTTGGCGTTAAGTTCGTCCTGTAGAAAACTTACAGATTGCATGCTCATGGTTTTGCCTCCTGCAGTAGTTCGCTTGGAATTTCTTTACCAGCATCCAGGCAGAGCTGGAGTGCTTTTCGACGCAGGTGCTCGATATGTGCTTTGAGTTTTTCTTTGTCGCTTGAGTTGTCCGTAGGCGACGGCTCGTCCCTCGACGCTTCGACTTCACGCCCAATTTGGTGAGCATCGGTAGCCGTCGGCAAACTGTAATCAGGCTCCGCCGCAGTATCGGGGTCCAAGCCTTTTGCCCGCAAGTCGGATCGGCGGAGCAACCATTGCTCATGTAATCGGATATCTTGCAGACGCCAGCGAACCGTTTGCGGACCAAGGACAAGCGGTTGCGGAATGATTCCCTGTTTACGCCATTGCCAGATGGTGCTTTTGCTTACGCCGAACCTTTTGCAAAGATCGTGTACGGTTAACATGGGTTCTCCTCAGTTGAAGTAGTAGTCGATTTTACTGGACTGGTTCGTATCGGCGGGACTTTATTTGTTGTACCTACAACACGAATCCCGATGACCTCGGCGGGGCGAATTGTCGCCACGTCTTTGTAGCCACACGACAAACACTCACGCCTCGCTTCTTTCGTGGTTGAAATCATGCGGCTGGTTCTGATTCGCATTTGCTGAGAACAGGCAGGACAGATTTTCATTTTGATAAACTCCATTTTTGCGAAAAAAACTGCGCGCCCTTCGTGACGCTCTTCGGACAGAGGTTCCCTGAAGCCTCACGCCCCCCCCTCTGCGACAGTCATCCGGCACCCCCATGCTTCCGCTGCCGCAGCTCCTGCTCGATCCCGTAAAGTCCCCAGGCGACTTCCTGTAACTCAGCCTCCAGCTCCCAGCTGAAACCAATCACCTGCCTGATTTTCTTTAGGGTGTACCATGCTTCATTCAATAGCGATTCGATGTCGTCGTGCTCAGCCATCGGGAGTCCTCTGTGCTTTCTCTAGTCGCTGTGGGTGGGACAGTTTGCAGTCTTGTTGTTCAGAGGCCCAATCTCTACAAGGCTGCAAAACACAAGTGGCTAAAATCGCAGTATTATTACAAGACTGCAAAATAACCCTCTCTAGGTACAAGGTTGCAATGTTGTTTGCAGTGTTGTGCAAGGTTGCAATCAAAATGCCTCTCCATTTGTGCTCGGAAGACTGAGCAGCCATTGGCCGGTTCCACCTTTCCCGATGCTGATACGCTCCGAAGTAACGCCCAGCGATTTGCGAGCAGTATGGTAAGTTCGCTCACTGATCTCCTCTTCATCACATGCCCCTAAGACCTCGTTGCTGCCACGTGGCCCGTCATTGAGTATCTCTTTAATAATCTCCTTGGCACGTTCCAGCTTGCCGCCTGTGGCCTTGCTGCTGGTCTTCATAAGTTCGCCTGCCGTCATGTCACACTCACCTTCCCAGTGAACCCTTGCAGGTGAACTAGGGGATGTCCCGGTAGGCACGATAGTAAAGCGGAGCGACGGGGGCTTAGGGCCAATGTTAAACTTGCAGCACGCCATCACCCGTTGACTGTGGTCTTCAGGATCGGGGGCAACCAGATAGGCGGCCCGAGATGCGTTAAGTGGTGCCGTACTACCCACGCCTCGATACTGTGCCGACTGTCCCTCTTTCTTATTCAGGTGTCGAACTAGCACGGTTGCTGAGTTAGTCCGCTGTGCCATTTCCGCAAGCGGCCCTAGCACCTTGCGGTTGTCGGGATCGCTGTTCATGTTCAGGTGTGCGTCGATAAACTCGGAGTAGGGGTCGATCACGATAAGACGGATATCATTTTTGGCTACCAATCGCTCTATCAGCTCAACGTCTTGCAGTAGCTCAATAGCTCGGCGGTCTTCTTCTGGTATCTCGACGGACGCCATTGTGATAATTCGGCTAACATCTGCACCGGCGGCTAGGGCACGTGGCTTCAGAACAAACTCTGCCGAATCCTCGGAAGTGATAAACAACGTGCCCCAGGGATCGAATGTCCCATCGGGGACATTGCCTGGCGGCATGCAATCGCCACGGGAACCACGGGCAGCAATGTCCATCATGGATAGGCCCTTGCCAACTCCACCATCACCGTCGATGCAAGAGAGAGTTTTTAGCACGATCCGCCCATCCCACAAATAATCAGGCGCAGCCGCTTCGACTTCCGATAGCCGTTTCATAATTGGCACCCATGGCTTGCCGTCGCTTTCGACTGCTGCTGCTACTCGCTGCACCTCGGCATCCAAAAACTCATGAGCTTTTTCGTCTAGCGAAAACTTGCTGATAACAGCTTCACGCCACTTGCTGCGGGCAAATTGCTGGTCCACGTCGAAGCGGTCAACGTGCTTGAGTGTGCCAAGTTTAGCTATAACTTTGCGCCGGTTATTCGATTCGGCAATGTCGCAGGTGATTTCTATTTGATTGGCTACCACTTCACTGACCTCCGCTTACTGGGCAGGGGAGTCGGTGGATCCGGCTCGGTGGAACTCAACACGATGTTGCGTGCCCACCGACGAACCAAGTCCTTAAGCCTTGGCGTCTGCGGTCGCGGTCGAACACTCAATGATAGGGCGATTGCAGCCATCTCTTGCTCAGGCAGTCCAAGTGGCGGTGTTTCGTGAAGAAACGGCGA
>DKNM01000053.1:0-3166 GCA_002470695.1 Candidatus Neomicrothrix sp. UBA7388 | reverse complement strand
TGAAGAAACGGCGAGCCGTTGTAGCCGTGCTTTCGGGCTACAACTGTTAAGCTGTTTTCCAATCTGCGGTTTGTGCTAAAATTCATTCTTAGATTCCTTTCTAGCTCGGTTGCGTGTTCCAGATCCGCGTAGCCGAGCTTTAAATTTTCTAGAGTTTGGCTAATAGCTCGAGATAATCTATGGCGTGTCGCCCCATCAAAAATTTCCTACGCCCCACGCTTAGGAAATTGGGAACAACGCCCTGAAGGCGGGCCTCTCGCATTCTCGTGGCCGAGATGCCGCTGGCTTCTTGGAAGCCCCGAAGTGAATAGAGTCGGTCGGGGTCAATGAAGGTGGGGGGGCGTTTTGTGGTTGCTGCCATGCTAGAAACTCCTCTGTAAGTAACCACCGTAGCAACGTGCTAACGGTTAATTGTCTTCCAGAGTAGGCAGCGAAAATGCTTTGTATAGAGTTTTTGAGGGGTGTGTTCGCGCGCTCGCGATATTGTTCGCGCTAGGACTTTATCCGTCCATCTCTTTTCATTCGTCTGATTGCAGATAGTAGAGATTTCGCCCTTTTTTCATCACCCCTAGATTCACCCGTAAATTTACGCGCAATTTCAATCAGGCTTACCTTCGGGTCAGTGTTGCTATCAATCTTTGCAACCAGGTCTACGATATCCGGATTACTTGGAACATCACCAATAAAAAGTTTTGAGGCGCTCGCGCGCTCGCTTGTTGTTTTATCTTCCAATTCTTTATTTGCGTCGCTTGGGTCTTCTCGCTCAGCAATTAGTTCACATGCCTTCATTATTCTACAGCTCAGAATATCGATGGATTCTACATAGCTTCCAACAGTTGCTTCAGTTGAGTTGTTAATTACCTCCTTCCATCTGTTCTCAACGTCCTCCTGACGGCTTTTGACCTCATCAACCAAGCTCTTATAGTCGATGCTAAACCGCATCATCGCGTCCTGAGCTTTCATGTCAGCCCGGATTACAATCCAATCTGACTGGGATGGATTGAATGGCGCATGCTCAAGAAAATCTTCTAAGCGTTGTCCCCAGCCCCAGAGCCAATGCAGGTCAGTGCCGTAGAGATATGGAAAGTCAGGCACCACTTCACCAGTGTGCTCACCATCTTCACGGCGTCGTACGGACATTGAGAAATCCTCCAGGTTAGTCCAACCCGCTCCCGCCGATTGCCACCTGGAGGGCAAGCAATCGGAGGGTTGCGTTCGTCAGTGATCAAGCCGACTGGTTGGTTCTAGTGTTACCTAAAATGTTACCTAAACATCATGTTGCCCTGGAAACGCCGGTGCTTTCTGCACTTGTTTTCCAGGCGGAATTTTAACGGCTACCTAACGAAAAGGCAAAAATGCACTCTGACTCCGTCAGTCTAGGTTCAAATCCTAGTTCCCCAGTTTAGTTTTAAGGGGTTTCCTGCCAGCCCCCTTTCGACTGTTACCTAAAGTGTTACCTAAAATCGATTCTTCCTTCGGAATGGCATTCCAGAGCACATCAGCAGTCGTTTCAGCCTCACTTCCGACGTAGTACTTCATGGTCGTTGTGATGTCTGCGTGACGCATCAACTGCATGAGTATTTGAGGCATCACACGGGCTGCCCAGCGCTGGCCGAATGCCCTTCGTAGGTCGTGGGCAGAAGCGCACTTCTTGGTCTTGGGATTCACCACGACGCCTGCCTTCTTGCCAACTTCAACCAGCAGCTTGGATGCCCACTGCTTGCCTATTGTCGTCAACTCTTCGGTGCGGCGATTCAGGAACTTGAACACCGGGCCGAATCGCTCGGATTTGGGAACCGACTCCAGGAACTCAGCGAACTCAGGAGCCATCGGTAGCAGCCTGTCCTCGTTTCCCTTTTCAAGGCTGGCAGGAATGACCAGTAGCGGCCTACGCTCGCCTAGACGCACCTCAAGGCAATCCTCACGATCGCATTCGTCACGGTCCCAGTACAGGTTTAGTGACTCACCTATCCGCAGTCCTGAAGTCCACAGGCCACGTAGAAAGAACTTCCACCGCCCTGCCCCTTTGGTGTCGATAAGCTTCGGCAGTTGGTCCACAGCCTTAAGCATTCGCTCGAATTCTTCGGTTGTTATTGGCCGTCCCTTCATGGTTTTGGAACGTTTAACCCGATGGAGCTTCGGCAACTCTGGAATCTTTGGCAAGTAGTCCCAATCTACCGCATAGCTTAGCGCAGCTTGTAAATGTGCCAAGTGACCACCGATTGTCGCGTCAGCCAAGCCATCCTTGCGCATTTGAGCAACTAGATAGCTCAATCGACTTGGAGTTATTTTGTTAACACGAGTCGGGTTCAAGATTCGCTCTAGTGTATTGAACACACTTGAAACCTTTTGCGCTGTTGTGGCTGCAAGTCCAGGCAAAACCTCTGTTTCGTACTTTTCGCGAAAGTCTTCCCAGGAGGCGAAAGACGGCTTTTGATACCGACCCTCCTGCAATTCAGCCTCCCACTTGGCAGCAACTTTTACAGCATCACTTTTCTTGCTAGTCCCAGTGCTGCGACCAACGTGCTTGTTGGTCAACGGATCCAGATACCGCATCACAAGATTCTTGCGGTCCTTGAATTCTACAACGTGTACTTTTATTTCTTCATGCATCGTTTTTCCTCCAGGTACCTAGGGTAGGGTAAACTCGTTTCCTCTCGTCTCCGTCGATTCTGTGGCTGCCGTTTTGACAAAAGATAATCCGCCCAGACTTTGGACGATTGAAACACATATTCCGTAGTCACCTGAGAGACTGAAAAGTGACCGGGGCGCAGATATGTGCGCATGATAGAATTACCAGAAGCCATCGGAACCTCTCATCCAGGTTGCTTTGGTTAGGGTCGTCGGAGTGTTGACGCACTTCGACGGCCTGCTTTTATTGTGGGAGTTGTCTATCGAAATGTCAATTATAGTGCGACTTTAGCGGATGATTGGCCTTTCGCATGCCCGTATTGAGAGCTACGAATACTTTTGTTATCCCCGGTGCACTCTGGTACACTTAGCCTATTTCCGGCAGGCACTAGGGGAAAGCTAATGCAGTCAGCAACAACGTGGAGAAGCAAAAAAGCCACTGATGCTCTGTGTCCATACACAGGGTGACAGTGGCTTTTTTTATGCACATCGCGCAACCACTTCAGCACTTGGAAAGGACAGACTAATGAAGACA
>DKNM01000096.1:2438-9289 GCA_002470695.1 Candidatus Neomicrothrix sp. UBA7388 | reverse complement strand
AAACCAGAAGCGATCGAGGTTGTGCACGATTTGGTGCAGTGGGCTGACGTGGTATTGGAGTCGTTTTCGCCAAAGGGGATGCGTGGTTTCGGCCTTGACTATGAGTCACTTCGAAAAATCAAACCAGATCTCGTAATGGCCTCAAGCTGCATTATGGGGCAAACGGGGCCGTATACCGAACTCGCGGGCTATGGGACTATGGCAGCAGCAATCTCTGGTTTCTTCGAACCAACTGGGTGGCCCGACCGCTCACCGTCAGGTCCTTTCGGCGCGTACACCGACTACATATCAAGCCGTTACTTGGTGGCCTGCATTATGGCTGCTGTCGAGCACCACCGAACCACAGGTCAAGGTCAATACATCGATTTCAGTCAAGGTGAAGCCTCGATGCAACAGCTGGCACCTCTACTTCTTGACTGGTCAGTCAACGGTCGTATGTGGGAGCGGCGTGGGAATAGAGACGATGTGTTTGCCCCCCATGGAGTATTCCCATCTAGTGGTGATGACGAATGGGTGGCAATCGCTATCTGTGATGATGAACAATGGCAGTCGTTATGTCACCTAATGGGTACTTCAAACCTCAGCGAACTAGCGGTTGAGCAGCGCCAGCAGCGCCAGGATGAACTTGAAGAGTTAATTTGCGACTGGACATCATCTCGCTCCAACAGCGATGTTATGGAACGATGCGTGGCTGCTGGTATTCCTGCTCACCAAGTTCAGAACAGTCGCCACGCGCTGGCCGATCCGCAGCTGCAACACCGCAACCATTTCATTGAGGTTGGTCATCCGACCCAAGGCACAACAACAATCGAAAACACGCGGTTCATCATGTCGCGCACTCCAGCTGTTGTCACCTACGGTGGCCCGACGTGGGGCGAACATAATTGGGAAATTTTGACTGAAGAGTTGGGGTATGAACCCGACAAGATTGCCGATCTCGCTATCGCCGAAGTACTCGGGTAACTATCCCTGAGGATTAAATGAGGATGACAATTGTTGTTCTCCAAATCCCGTTGGTGTCTCACCAGTGGTGACGTAGAGATACAGCGCTGTTTGGAAAATGCCGTTCAGGGCCGCGGCGACGACGGCGGCGAACATGATGGCAAGTACTCCGATCACCATTAGCGCCCAAATTCCAGTTGAAGACCCAAGAGCGATGAGGATTATGCCGGGTATCGCCATGACAACTGTGAGTAGACCAAAACCGACTTGGGCTGTCAGGTTTTCTCCCCATGAGGTACGAAGTAACTGTCCGGATCGCTTGAGCCCTGCGATCGGCCCAAGGTCATCAAACATGACGACGGGGACGATTAGGAAGGTAATGACACCCCAGGCCATGTCGAAAAGCCCTCGTGCGATGCGGCCGAGCTGCCCGCCTTGTCGTTCGATTATTGACATGATGATGCCGACCGTTGTTGCCATTAATGCCCACGGCACGAGGCGATGTAGCCGAGATGAAGCACCTGATAAGGATGAGCTGATTGTCGGATCGCCACCCGTGAATCGTTCATGGGCTCCCGAGACGAGCGCACCTTTGAAGAAAGTGTTGATGACATTCATACCAACAAGACCAAGAAGGCCTATAGCTATGAGACCTGAGCCTCCTGAGCTGGTTTCGCCAGTGAAGTCGACACCAAGTCCTGAGGCGATTAGCCAAAGTAGCAGCGCGTAGACGATGGCAGCGAGAGCGTTAAGGACCGGAAGCACAAGTAATTCACGGTCGAGTCGGATGACGGTCATCGATGACTTGGCTAAACCCCACGTACGCTTGAACACTCAAAACTCCTTGTGTATCGATTCCGCTTGCAAGCCTAGGTTATGTGTAAACGGCGAACTACGAGAACCAGACAACCTTTATTATAATTAATATAATTAAAAGTATATATAATTATTTTATATCTGATAATTAATGAAAGTCTGACCTTATGAGTACGACTGACGAAGCTTTTCAAGGGCACTATTTAACAAATCTTTCCGTACACACCGTGCTGTTCACGATCATTGAAAGTGAGCTGGTGATGTGTGCCCGCGAGCGGACGGAGGGGCCCTTTCGCTTTCATTGGGAGCTCCCTGGCGCTAACCCTAGAATGCAGGAAAGCTTGGAAGCTGCGGCACATCGGTCGCTCTCCGAAATAGTTCACGGCTCATCGGCAATTCTCCAGCAATTGAAGGTTTTTGGAGAACCGGATCGCGATCCTCAGCGGCGGTCGATCGCTGTCTGCTACTGGGGGGCCATAGCTCCCGAGCACCTTCAACCACAACCACCTGTGGTTTCGGCAATTCACGCCTTAGCTGAGTCAGAGCGGTTTGCGTTTGACCACCGAACTATCGCAATTACGGCAATCGCTCATTTGAAACGCGCACTGTGTAACTCGTCTGTCGTTACCGACTTCTGCCCGACCACGTTTTCCATTCGAGAGCTTCACCGGGTCTATGAAGTCGTCTTTGGAACAGAAATAGCCGCCGGGAACTTTCAGCGAAAAGTGCGATCGTCTCCTGGTTTCATCACAAAAACCAACACCCCCCCAGCCTCGGAGAAAGGTAGGGGTCGACCAGCTGAAATATTTACTAATTCACGTCGAGTGGAAGTATCCCCGCCATTTCACTTCCCCCACGATTCGTAAAGTAATGAACGATAACCAAAGTCCCGGAACTTGAACCGACAGCGTGTACTTTGTCGCCTAGTGACGGAAGGAACAAACATGGTGGAACAGAAGCTTCAACGCTACGGACCCCTTGGCGCAATTATTGGGATTGCCCTCGTACTTATCTCATTCGCAGTACATGGAAGGTGGGCATCAACCGAAGAAAGCGCACAAGAAATAGCCGACCTCTATGTGCAGAACCAAGACCGAGTCTTTATAGGTTCCTGGCTAGCCATCCTCGGAGCACTTTCCATGCTTGTATTCGGAATTTGCATGTCTCAACGAGTGCGCGATACCGGACAACAATTACTTGGCATGCTTGTAGCTGGCGCAACCCTGATCGCGGTCGCTGGCCTAGCAGTCGATTCAACGCTGCGAGCAGCACTATCGATACAGGCCGACAACATGTCCCCCGACGCAATGAAAACCATTCACGCTATCTGGGATGCGTTTTTCTGGCCCATGCACGCCGGTATGGCGACCCTAGTACTAGCGATCGCGCTTGCAGCATTAAGTAGCGGGCTTCTGCCTAAGTGGCTGAGTTGGATAGGTTTTGTTGCCTTCGTTGTAGCGATGATTCCAGCTCCAACAATGTTCGTTGGAATCATTCTGTCGCTGCTCTTTATGATCATCACTTCGGTAATGGTGACATTCGGAAAGTCATTGGCAGGCAAAAGTAGTTAGCTGCAACGCGAAGCCAAGGCAACACAGGATTACCTGCCAATAAACATCTTCACAAAGGCTCTGGAGGAGAACGTCGAATACCCTGCGCCGCTTACGCTGGGCATAAAGCGTTATTCGGCATTTCTATTTAGCGCGCCCCGAGGGATTCGAACCCCCGACCTTCTGGTCCGTAGCCAGACGCTCTATCCAACTGAGCTAGAGGCGCTATTTGAGGACCGCAGTGTACGCAGCCCGAACCGAATATTGAAACTCAAGATTCAGTTGTTGCGGAGAGGGTGGGATTTGAACCCACGGACCGCGTGAGCAGTCACTTCCTTAGCAGGGAAGCACATTCGACCAGACTCTGTCACCTCTCCTAAGCGGCAAGCCGCCTTTTGTCCACCTGCACACCATTACTGATGATTAAGCGAACTGACACATCCTAGGACCTAGATGTATGGATCTGCGACGTGACGCGCTACCTTCATGTCCGGAGGGTTGTCCGAGTCTGGTTTAAGGAGCTGGTCTTGAAAACCAGTGTGGCTTCGCGGTCACCGTGGGTTCGAATCCCACACCCTCCGCCAATTATTACAAACCAATCTGGTCACGTAGATGCTGAACCCAATCCGCAGCATCTCGCCAGTTCGCGTCATTCTCCCTGCGCACTTGCTCGCCTTCATGACCGGCAGCGGGATATGAACCTAAGAATTTGATGTCACCCTGCTTCATCTTTAAATCACGCAAGCAATCAGCCACAACCTCATCACCAATGTGACCCTCAAAATCAAGAAGAAAGCAATAATCCCCTAATACCCGACGGGTTGGTCGCGATTCCAAACGCGATAGATCAATATTGCGGGCAGCGAACTCATGCAAGATAGCCAAAAGGCTTCCCGGCTCATTGGCCCTTTGGAATACGACAACACTGGTTTTGTCGTGTCCGGTTGGGCCGGGAACTCCTTCACGAGCTAACAGAAGAAACCTTGTTTGATTACCAGTGTGATCTTCGACAGCCTCAGCAATGGCTTCGAGGCCATAGAGCTCAGCAGCTAGCGGATTAGAAATTGTTGCAACACCTTCGAGGCGCTGTTCTCCTACTTGGCGAGCCGCTTCCGCGGTAGATGTTGCCGCTTGAATTTCCGCATCCGGGATGTGCTCACGAAGAAAACTACGACATTGTGCGACCGCAACCGGGAATGACACCACCGTATGAATATCGGCGAGCTGCGTACCCGGGAGAGCGAGAAGATTGAGTTGAACGTCAAGGACAACTTCGCGTTGTATTCGTAGATCAAGATCAAAGGCCAACGCATCCTGAGTTACATTTACGGCCCCCTCGATGGCGTTCTCTATTGGAACGAAACCTAAGTCGACTTCACCGGTGACGAGACCGTTGAGCACATCGGGAATTGAATCAAAAGGCCGGGTGTCAGCTGCGGCGAGGTCTGGCTGGCTTAAGAGAGCTTGTTCAGTGAAGGTGCCGTGGGGACCCATGAAGCCAACCCGCGTTGCGGCTGGCACAAGTTCTATGTTCGTGGTTGGCTGATTAGTACTCACTTCGTGGCAGGATACGCCTCAAGAACTAAAGATTATGGATGAATTAAAGCTTCGCGAGCTTCTCGAACTAGTAAAGGCCGGAAAGGTTGGGCCTGACGATGCATTGAATTCTTTGCGTCGCTTGCCTTTCGCGGACCTTGGCCACGCAAAAATTGATCACCACAGAAACATTCGTACGGGTTCACCTGAGGCGATTTATGGCCCCAACAAATCTCCTGAGCAATGCGTCGAAATCGTTCGAGAATTGCTTGAGAACGGGTCTGGTCCAGTTTTGCTGACCCGCGCCACTGACGATCAGATTGCGGCAGTCATCGATGCTCACGCTGATGGAGTAGTCGTCGATGCAACTGTTATTTGGCGTCAAGCACCCCCGCTTGATGCGAAGGTCATCGTTGCAGCAGCGGGTACAGCTGATCTACCCGTAGCGGATGAAACATGCGCTGTGCTGAAAGCACACGGAGTCACACCGACAGTCCTGACTGACATCGGCGTAGCTGGGCTACATCGGTTACTCGCAGTCCTCGACGATCTATTAGACGCAGAAGTGATCATCACCATCGCTGGCATGGAGGGCGCTCTTGCAACTGCAGTCGGCGGTTTAAGTTCTGCCCCGGTGATTGCAGTGCCAACAAGTGTTGGGTACGGCGCTGGACTTGAAGGGGTAACCGCGTTGCTTTCCATGCATGCGACATGCGCTGCTGGCGTAACAGTCGTTGGCATTGACAACGGTTTCGGAGCGGCGATGGCGACCATGCGTATCCTGAATCGAGATAATCAGTCATGACACGCACGATTGCTTGGTTTCATCCCTTTGCGGGAATCGCTGGCGATATGACGCTCGGGGCTCTGTTAGACGCCGGAGCAGACCTTGACTTTGTGGTCGATACTCTCAACGATCTCGATGTCGACGGATGGTCGGTGTCCAGTGAACTGGTCCATCGAAGCAGTCTTCAAGCCACAAGGGCAATAGTCGATGCGCCAGAACAGCACCATCACAGGCGTTGGCCAACTATTCAAGAAATACTGAACCGAGCGGCTATTCCTGATCGAGTGAGGTCACGAAGCTTGGCCGTGTTCGAAGCTCTTGCTATTGCTGAGGCAAAAGTGCATGGCGTTTCGCCTGACGAAGTTCATTTTCACGAAGTTGGCGCTCTCGACGCCATCGTCGACATTGTCGGATCGTGTGCCGCTCTGGAATCTCTCAAGGTAGATGAAATAGGTAGCGGACCTGTAGCTGTTGGCGTGGGAACAATTAAGGCCGCTCACGGGATACTTCCCAATCCCCCACCTGCCGTCGTGAACCTTCTCGACGCTATCCCAACAATAGGGATCGACAGCCCTCTGGAACTGACAACGCCAACCGGCGCCGCGATTATTAAAGGGTTAGCTACGTCAGTTGGCGCGATGCCCTCTATGACTATTCACTCTTCTGGCTACGGCGCAGGCAGCCGCGATGTGCCCGGTAGAGCCAATGTCACCCAAGTAATCATAGGAACCGTGACAGACGTAGCTTCTAATCATGGAGCGACAGTTGAAGCTGTCGTTGAGTTGACAACGAATGTCGATGATGTAACCGGGGAGCAACTTGGGTACGCGATTTCAAAGTTGATGGGCACTGGCGCGCTAGACGCTTGGGTAACACCGATTGTTATGAAAAAAGGAAGACCAGCTCACACGCTGTCAGTACTTGCCTCACCTGAAGATGCCGCTCGCTTTGCGAGAGAAATCATGGTGCTGACCGGAAGTCTTGGTGTTAGGACTCGACACATTGACCGGTTCGTCGCCGATCGAAGAACGGTGACAGTAACTTTTGAGGGTCATGAAATTGACGTGAAAGTAAGCGCTATCGGGCTAAAGGCAGAGTTCGATCAAGTTGCCATTGCGGCCGAGGCGTTGGGTTTGCCGCCACAGGAAGTCGCTAATCGCGCCGAGTCGCTCGCTGCGGATATTTGATTATGTTTATTTTCTGATGCTGGGTTCGACTGG
>DKNM01000096.1:0-2044 GCA_002470695.1 Candidatus Neomicrothrix sp. UBA7388 | reverse complement strand
TGCTCCCATTGATCTTCGTACACAATTTCTTTTAGGGGGCGTCGCCGCACTGGGCCATGTCGGCCTACCGGTTTACCCATTGGGATTGTCGCGTGAATAGCGACCTCATCTGGGATGTTCAGAAGTTGGCGGAGTTCATTTTCTACGTTTGTATGCCAACCCGTTATCACGCCGCCGTAACCGAGTGCACGAGCGGCAAGCATGAGGTTTTGAACTGCTGGGAAAACTGATGATCCCTCAGCATAGTTTTCGGGTCGGTACCGGATCAGACAAGCCAGTACCACGACAGGCGTTTCTTCGAAGTGGTCGACGAAATGTTGCATAGTTCTGGCCATTCGGGCCTTTGGAGAGTCATCTGTGGCACCCGACCCAGCGTCGTAACCGTCGTTCGATCGTTTCTCGTTCCATCCAGCTCGAAAAGATTCACCAAGGAGAGATTTCGCTGCGCGGGCCTTAGGGCCATCGCGAAGGACAAGGAACCTGAACTTTTGCCGGTTGGAACCAGAGGGGGCTCGGCCTGCGTGCCAGAGAATAGTGTTGAGGTCTTCTTCAGGAATTGGTTCCGGTAGATAGCGGCGGATAGCCCGGGTTGTTGCAAGACCCTCAAGCAGACCAAGTTCACGTTCCTCTGCCATTGTCAGCCTCCCTGCGTCTCGTCGAGTAGCTCAACGACATTAACAATGCTTTGGTCCGTGACGACGCCGACAACGCGACCGGCCGTATCGACAACTGGATAAATATCTACGTCAGCGGCTTCCATTCGTGCACTCACTTCGCGAATTGTCCATGACAAGCGAGCAGGAGAAAGATCGCGAATCATTACTTCGCCGCATTGAGTTGTAGCCCATTGTTCTTGTTCGATTTCGCCAGCATCGCTGACCTTAATTATTCCCTCAAATTCCTCGTGCTCATTTGCAATTACAGCTTCGAGTTGTTTGCGGGGAAAAGCGAAACCCCATACGAATTCTGATAGCGAGTCGGCCGGCCTGACGGTTTTAAAATCGGTCTTCATGGCTGAGGCGATCGGCATTTGGAAGCGCCGCTCCAAATGGCCGACGCGAGTATCACGCTGGTAGTCAGACACTGATGAATTGCCGACTACTACTTGGCTTACCGCCACAGCAATGAGGCCTGGCACAACAAAAGAGGGGGCTCCTGTTGACTCAGCCACGAACATGACCGCAGCTAGTGGCGTCCGATAGCCAGCAGCAAGAAATGCTGCCACTCCAATGAAAGGGAAGAAGGCCATGGATTCGACCCCAACGTCAATCCATCCGCCAACGATTCGTCCAATAATGAGCCCCAGAACTGCAAGAGGAATGAACACGCCACCAACTCCACCACTCGCCATGACCGTGGAGGTTGCGACAACTCTGACCACTAGCAGCATGCCGAGCATTGGGAGGGTCTCATTCGGGTTTAACACCCACCGCAGTATCTGCCCTTCAGTTGTTGGCCCCATCGACAGTGGAGCGTTGAACAGAACATCACTAACCACAACCAAGGCAGCCGCGATAATGCTGCCGGCACTAACCATCACCCACCAAGGCTGGCGCTGCTGGAGCGACTTTGCGCCTTTTATGGCACGACTAAAAAGCATGGCCGCGCCACCACATAAGGCGCCCACAATGGCTGCCCCGATCAATTCCCGTTGACCGAACCCGACACGAACCAGGTCAGTCCGGACTTCAAACGGCAGATCATCATCAAGTCCGCTTACCAGTACAAACGTCACGTAACTCGAAGCACTGGACAACAACGCGGGCAGTAGCGCGCGTCGCCCCAAATCACCTTTGTACGGCGACTCCAAAGCAAATAACACTCCAGTAGCTGGTGCTTGAAACACCGCACTCACCCCTGCTGCAGCTCCCGCCACAAGAAGAGCTTGACCGTCTTTGTCTCGAAATAACCAAGACAGTCGTCTCTGGATAGCGGAGCCAGTCGTTGCCCCTGCATAAATTGCAGGCCCTTCAAGCCCCGCAGCACCACCCATACCAACTGTGGCAATACCCGCCAACAATCTGAACGGCAGGTGTACCACTTT
>DKNM01000127.1:5360-7035 GCA_002470695.1 Candidatus Neomicrothrix sp. UBA7388 | reverse complement strand
TTGGTTACCTACTTTCTCAACCGCGTGCATGACAGTGGTGTGATCTCTACCACCAAACTCTCGAGCTATTGCTGGATAGCTTAAGTCTGTTAATTCGCGCACAACATACATGCTGATTTGTCGAGCTTGAACCAGGCTCCTGTGTCGGCGCTTGCCTTTGAGTTCATCGACGTCGTAGCCAAACATATTTGATGTTGCGTCGAGGATCACATCGGGTGTAATCGGTCGCGACTCGTTGTTGTGCACTATGTCGCCAAGGACCCGTTCTGCCAGATCAACTGATATTCGTTCATCAGTTAATGACGCGTAGGCGCTTACTCGAATTAAAGCTCCCTCGAGTTCTCGAATGTTGTTAGTTATTAGCTCAGCAATAAATTCCAACGCCTCATCTGGAACTTCGGTGCTCGCTACTTCGGTTTTTTTCCTGAGAATAGCTAAACGGGTCTCTACATCTGGAGGCTGGATATCGGTAATTAATCCCCACTCAAAACGGCTGCGCAGTCGATCTTCCAGTGTTGCGATATTTCTTGGTGGGCGATCAGATGACAAGATTATCTGGCGTCCCGCACCATGAAGAGAGTTAAAAGTATGGAAAAACTCTTCTTGAAGTCCTTCTTTGCCTTCCATGAATTGAATGTCATCAATTAGTAAGACATCGATATCTCGATACCGCCGTTTGAATGTGTTCGTGGTTGAGGTCCTAATTGCTTCTACAAACTCGTTCAAAAATGTCTCCGTCGAGACATACCTTGCCGTGTAATTGGGATAGGTACTGCGGATGTAGTGAACGATCGCTTGTAATAGATGAGTTTTCCCAAGTCCAGCTCCGCCGTGGATGAATAACGGGTTATAACTCCTTCCAGGTGTTTCGGCGACTGCCAATGCTGCAGCGTGCGCAAACCGGTTGCTAGTACCAGTAACAAATGATTCGAAGGTATACAGCGGGTGAATGGTGTCGGTGTAGGAATCTCGCGAAGAAGAGCGGCTCGTTATATCATCCCCTCTATTTTCTGCTCCTAAGCGATCTTGGAGATCTGCCCCAGCTAGCTTCTGTGGCTCTACTCTGACTTCTTCTTCCAATATGGCTGGGTTTTCCAACTCGGGCTGAACTTCGATTTCAATCGTTTGTGTTGCACAACCTGCGTCACTAAGAGCTGCCTGAACCATGGGTAGGTAACGGTTTAGGACGCGGTCACGAATCACGCTGCTTGGAGCTACGAGAACAACAAGTTCTTGAGACATTGCAATCATGTGGAGATCACGGAAAGAGGTGAGCCATACAGCCTCGGAGACTTGACTTCTGAGGAGACCCCGACATGTGGTCCAAACTGAGTCAGCATTTAAGAAGCTGGCTGTGCTTTGGTCTGAATTCTCTGGGTTATCTAACGTTTCATCAGTCACAAAGACTCATATCCCTACCGTGTGGAAAACCTGTGGCTGCTGTGTAAAACCCTAGGTTCCACTCATTCATGAGTTGTGGAACCTAGCACTCTGTGGCGGGAAAGAGAAGAAATACTACTTAAAGTGGTCATATCGTAATGTCAGCGCCATATTTTCCACGTTCCGCGCGAGAATTACTAGGTACACCTAAAACCTAGGACTTTAAGTATCAAAGTTTCCGTTTGACGTTGATCCGTCTAGGCTGGACTTGTTCAGGTGTAGTCAAGTGACTCAC
>DKNM01000127.1:3583-5273 GCA_002470695.1 Candidatus Neomicrothrix sp. UBA7388 | reverse complement strand
ACCGTGTGGAAAACCTGTGGCTGCTGTGTAAAACCCTAGGTTCCACTCATTCATGAGTTGTGGAACCTAGCACTCTGTGGCGAGAAAGAGAAAAAATACTACTTTAAGTGGTAAGATCATAATGTTAGTGCCACATTTTCCACGTTCCGCGCGAGAATTATGAGGTACACCTAAAACCTAGGACTTTAAGTATCAAAGTTTCCGTTTGACGTTGATCCGTCTAGGCTGGACTTGTTCAGGTGTAGTCAAGTGACTCACTCGGAAAATTTCAATACAAATTCTTATTCGAAATCGTTCAAAATTTAGTCTCGACGACAATCGTGGACTCCAAGTACAACAGTGTTTGTCATCACTGCTTATCTGGCTCCCTCCCGTTGAAACTCTGCCCGAATGATTAAAGAGGCCGTTTTTGGAGGCCGAAAAAAATGAAACGCACTTTCCAACCCAACACCCGGCGCCGAGCCCGGCGACACGGATTCCGTCACCGGATGTCGTCAAAGGCCGGACGCTCAATAATTAAAGCTCGCCGCTCTAAGGGCCGTCACCGGCTGAGCGCTTGATCGATAGTTGTAACCAGAAAACCGATTTCGAGAAACTGCGGAAATCAAGTCGGCTATCTGGACGACACTTTTGGATGATGTTTGCTCCAAGCTCCGAACTAGTAAACCCGCGCGTTGCATTCGCAATTGGGCGGCAGTTCGGCAACGCCGTGAATAGAAATAGAGTCAGGCGTCAAGCAAAAGCCATCTTGCGTGAATTGGAATCGGACCTTCCGATAGGGCGATTTCTGGTAGGCGCAAAGCCGACATCAAAGACCTCAAATTTTGTTGAGCTTCGCGAAGATCTCCAAAGCTTGATTTATAGGGCTCGCCAGGCATTATGACTATCTCCAAGACCGTTGCCACAAAATTTATCCGCCTTTATCAAATGCTGACATTTCGGCGCATGGCTGTCTGCCGTTTTGACCCATCATGTTCTAACTACGCACTGGAATCCATCGAGACACATGGGGCAATGCGTGGAGGCGCTTATGCCCTGCGCCGTGTAGCACGTTGTCATCCGTGGGGAGGATACGGGTATGACCCAGTCCCTACGAGATCAAAGAAAGATGAATCCCGATGTTTGACCTAATCGCACGCGTCCTCGCCTGGTTCTATGACTTTTCCTCTAGTTATGCCATTTCTATCGTCCTGCTGACATTTTTAATAATGCTGGTGCTAACACCTTTGACCCTTAAAGGGACGCGTTCAATGATGCGCATGCAACAGCTCCAGCCCGAGCTGAAGCGAATTCAAACAAAACATAAAGGTGATCGCCAAAAAATTAATGAAGCAACCATGGCTTTGTATCAACAACATGGTGCGAATCCATTAGCTGGTTGTCTTCCAACACTCGTTCAACTACCGGTATTTATTGTTCTATACCGCGTCATTAATGGAATGACAAAGATAGGCAGTGATGGTGTTCCCAATCCCGCGTACCTCGATAAAGATTCAGCCCTATACCAGGATCTCGTCGACGACGGCGGGGAAATGGTGTCGTTCGGGATAGATCTTTCTGAAGCGGCAAAAGATGTCATCCAAGCGAATTTTGTTGATGGACTCCCCTATCTAGCCCTAGTAGGTATTACCTTCATTCTTTCCTTCCTGCAGCAAGCCCAAATGAAAGCCCACCGTGGCGATGCAACTGC
>DKNM01000127.1:0-3187 GCA_002470695.1 Candidatus Neomicrothrix sp. UBA7388 | reverse complement strand
GCGTTCCTTGTTCAAGCTGCCCTGGGTGTCTATTTCATTGCGTCGAGTCTGTATCGAATTGGTCAACAGTCGTTCATTCATAGAACTATGAAACCCATCCAAACAGCTGATGCACCAATTGATATTGACCCTGTTGAAGATGACGAACCCACCGAGAAAGAAGTAGCTAATCAACAGTCAAAGAAAGCTCTAGCAGCACAAGAAGCACGACGTCTTGCTCGTGAAGAACGAAGTAAAGAACGCAATACTAATCGTCAACAACGTCAACGGAAGTCCCCGGGCCAGAAGCCACAAAAGGGCAAAAAAGAGGACGAACAAGGGCCAATTCAATCGAAACGTACCTCCGGTGACGGTCGGACTAAGAAAAGGCGCAAGTAGCAAATGGACTGGATAGTCACTACAGGTGCAACTATTGACACTGCCCTTGAGAGTGCTTTAGACGAGTTATCTGTTACACATGATGATGTTGAATATGAAATCCTAAAGCAACCAAGCTTTTCTCTGTTTCGACTGCGTCGGCAACCAGCTCAGGTCCGGACTCGCGTAAAGCCCGTGGAACCCCCAGCAAAACGCGAAAGGCGACGACCCCCTAAAAATGATCGACGTAGCAAAGCGAAATCTGCTGAGAAACGAAAGCAAGCTTCCAAAAAGAAGCGTGACCACACACCCAGAGATTCGAACCAAAATAAAACTAAGGATTCCGAAAAAAAGAAGCCACAACCGAATAAGGCTTCATCTACTAAAAGCTCCACCACGCGGAAGAGGACAATTTCGCCAGTGAGCCCCTCTTCTAGTTCTGAAAATAAAGAACCTGAATCGAACATACGTTCGACTAAACAGGAAACACAAGCGCCAGACTCTAAGAGTTCTCGGCGTACTCGAAAGATCGACTACTAGGGAAAAATCCCATAAATGAAAGCAGGAGACTGCAGTGACTGAAGAAATAAATGTTGTTCAACAACAAGAGATGGTTGGCGAGTTTTTAGTAGGACTTGCTAAATCGTTTGGAATAAACGGTACGGCTGAAAATGTGTCTGCTGACGACGACAGTTTCGAAGTTAATTTAGCTGGAGACGACAAAGAACTTGGCTTACTGATCGGACCGCGCGGGAATCACTTGGTAGCGATACATGAAGTATCAAAAACTATGTTGCAACGGCGTCAGCCTGGCATGAACCGAGCTCGTATCAGAGTCGATGTAGGTGGATACCGCAGTAAACGTCGGGAAGCACTGAGTGCCTATGTTAAGGAACTTGCCCAAAAAGTGATTGAGTCGGGAGTTGAAAAGGGCTTAGAACCGATGAACGCGGCAGACCGAAAAGTCGTGCACGATGCTGCAAATGAAGTTGATGGTGTGGGCACCATATCTGTGGGAGATGAACCCCGTCGGCGGGTCGTTCTTGTAGTAGCAAGCGATTGAAATTCAGCTCGTGAATCGGCTCGAACTGGAGACGGTGCTGGAACGAGCTAAAACTCATGGCTTTATAGGTCCCGATGAAATCAATTCAGTTATTGACCATGCTGTTTTTCATCTTCAAGCTGCGCAACCAGCTAGGAATAGCAACTGGTGTGATCTCGGCTCGGGGGGCGGGATCCCTGGATTGGTTGTCGCTTCTGAACGCGAAGATTTGACGCTAACTCTCATAGATCGATCTACTGCGCGCGTTACCTTTCTTCAAGCAGCGATCGAGCAACTTGGAATTTCAGGTCGAGTTCAAGCTCTCTGCGGAGATGTAACTGAGTTGGCGCACCAAAGCTTGTTGCGGCATTCGTATGATGGGGTTTTCTGTCGATCGTTTGCCTCCCCTGCAATTACGGCTGAATGTGCAGCGGGGCTGATCAAACTTGGGGGCCTTCTCGCCGTTAGTGAGCCTCCTGATCCCAGACCCGATCGCTGGCCTCAAGAGACTTTGGCGCAACTAGGATTCACAGAACAAGAGATAATCAGTGGACCTCCAAAATTTTTATTGTTGAAATTGGGTCGGGTTCCCTCTGATGAAGTACCCCGGAAGTGGAAAAAAATCACTAAAAAGCCACTTTTTTGAATGTTTCACGTGAAACAAATGGTGAGGTGCTTGACCTACGTGTCCTGACAAACTGAGATTATGGCCGACTCTTGTGGTTAGATCGATTAGATGGGGCGGCGTAATGGTGCGCACTCTTGCTGTAGCGAATCAAAAAGGTGGTGTCGGGAAAACTACGACCGTCGTAAGTGTCGCGTCGAATGTAGCGCTTGCGGGATTTCGGACATTGCTAATCGATCTTGATCCCCAAGGTAATGCCACAACAGGCGTCGGCGTGAATCCGCGAGAAGTTTCGACTTCGAGTTATAACGTATTGGTTCAGCAACTTCCGCTGAGTGGTGCACGAATTCAAAACGTCCTTCCTAACATGGATCTTGTTCCGGCTACCTTAGATCTAGCTGGTGCTGAAGTAGAGCTAGTTCCGATGTTTAGTCGTGAGCTACGACTTCGTTCGGCGATCTCACTAGTAGAAAATGAGTACGACTATATTTTCGTCGATTGTCCGCCAAGCCTAGGTATGTTGACAATTAATAGCTTGGCTGCTGTTAACGAAGTCATCGTTCCTCTGCAATGCGAGTACTACGCTCTCGAAGGACTGGGCCAACTTTTAACCAACGTCCAACTCATCCAAGAGGGCTTGAATCCAGACCTACAAGTGTCAGCGATCGTTCTCGTGATGTTTGATGCTCGAACCCGCCTAGCAGAGCAAGTTGCTCAGGAAGTTAGGGAACATTTCGGTGAATTGGTTCTAACTACAGTTGTTCCGCGATCTATCCGTTTGTCCGAAGCGCCGAGCTACGGCCAACCTATAGAGATTTATGACCCGGCAAGTGCTGGGGCGGCCGCCTATCGAGCGGTAACTAATGAAATCCTTGAAGCAACAAAGAAGCTTCCATAGCTTATGAAAGGAAAGACTAATGCCACGCCCGCATGGTGGCTTGGGTCGAGGACTTGGAGCCTTAATTCCGAAGGCTGATTTATCGTCCACGGCTGCAGCCAATACCTCAACGATAAACCATGAAATTACCGATGAAGAAGTCAGTCAACCATCCGAGCAATCAGGTCGTTATGTTGAGCTGCCTCTCGACGCGATCGTAGTCAACCACCTCCAGCCGAGAAAATCCTTTGAAGAATCAGCAGTGCAGGAATTAGCAGAGTCCATT
>DKNM01000018.1 GCA_002470695.1 Candidatus Neomicrothrix sp. UBA7388 | reverse complement strand
ACAAGGAAAGCGCTACGTGCGCAGATATAGCGCCAATCTCATCAGTCAGGTCGCGCCCACCTAACCCCAACACATGACGAACCCCTAGACCAGCGTGGTCGCACAGCGCCAGCACCTGCTGTGCACCAGTGCCTGACGCTGAAATCAGGCCAATAGGCCCAGCGGGTATGACATTCGCAAAACCCAACCCGACACCGTCAACAATTACCGTTCCACAATCCGGGCCCATGACCAACAGGCCCCGATTTTTCGCCTCCAACTTAAGAGCCAACTCGTTCTTGATGGATACGTTGTCACTGAAGATGACCGGATTGGCCCCTGCCTCAATCACCTCAACCGCTTGATAAGCGGCGTGCTCACCCGGGACCGAAATCAGGGCAATATTTGATTGTGAGTCTGTAACTAAACGTCTTAGCGATGTTGCTGAATGGTCCGAAGCTTCATGCGCAGCAGGCACTTCGAGTGATCGGCTCAATAGGTCATCGATACGTTCCAAGCAGAGCGCCACTTCGTCTTCGTCTGCTCTGAATGCTATGAGTAATTGACTTCCCGAACCGTCAGGAATTTTATAACCAGCCGTTCGAGCCAAGTCGAGGTTCAGGGGGGTTGCCATAGCGACTATAGGGTCGGTGATTGATGTGTCTTGAGAGAGTGTCCTAGTCAACAGCATCAGTGTTACCGAGTCTCGATAGAGACCTTCGCGGAGTTCAACGTGGTCAATCACACTGGCTCACTCTTAAAAGCTGTATTCAAGGCAAGACGAACACCCTCCATTACATAGCCCCCAGAGGTGGCCCCAAAGTTAGAGAGCGAATAAATCGCCCGATCAAGATCCCCGAAGCCAGCGAGCGTTTCCATCAAATGAAGCACCGGTCGCGCAACCTGACCGCGAGAGGCATATGTCAGTAATTCGAACGAATATGCTGTCGTCGCATCTTTTCGGCATATCGCGTACAAGTCCTTAGAGAGAATTTTTTCTCCTAATGCGTGAAACGTAATCAGCATCCCCAAAATAACATCATCGCCTGCAGGTGTCAGCCCCGGGCCCCAGCCAACGCAAGCTTCAGGTCGCATTGGGAGTTTGGGAAACTCGGTTCTCGACAAGAATTGAGCGACGCGTTCCTGCTCGAAGCGAACTACTGAACAGTTAGGGTTCCACCAGCGTCGTGCTACTACTGGCAATTCCACTTCAGTATCGGCAACGACGCCGTTGGGGAACTGGTGACCTCCGTACGGTTCGAGAATCACGATGGCGCCAGGAGAAACCTCTCTCAAAGCCAGACTCGCTGCTGCGACGTCAGTCATTAAATAACTCGACAATCGCTGCGACCGGACCGCCGCCTGGGGGACCTTGGTGAAGTGCTGCGACTGACACAAAGACAGCGGGGTCTTCTACGGCAGCGGCTATAACTCCTCCAACTGCAGCTTTGATTTGCCGGTGGTGATGAACATCAGAATCGTTGAGCATTACTTGCCGATAGCCGCGGAGCAGCCCACGGGGATCAGCTTCCGCCTTGGCGAAAATCTGGACAATTTTTCCCTCGAGATCCTGGGACAACGCGTTCCCTGGCAGGGCAAGGCCAGCATCACGAATTGCCTGATATACACCTGCAGAGTCAATGGCATCGTTCATCACTGAGTGGCCAACCCGGAATCTGCCACCTGCACCCGGGGCGTTTCCCACGACCACGATTTGGCCGCAGTCCAATTCAACACCCGATGAGCAAGATGCGACCGTGCAATACAGATCCAGGTCGTATCCGATCTGTTCAGCTTCAGGCATATCTATTTCGCCGAGAGCGACCGCCACTCCGAGTGCAGCCGTTCCATTGGAAATAGCCATCGACTCCAAAGGTTCATGAGTGAACACTGTTTGACCACGGCTAGCAGCTTCGTTAATCGACTCCATAGTCAAAAGAGGTGTTTTTGTCTGAACAAAATGGACATCACTGGGATCAGTGATGCCTGCTTTGGTCATTGCGACGCGCACGCCGTCGGCGATCACATTGACCATTGCTGGTCTACCTATATCTTCTGGTTTGATCGTGTCGCTCATCGAAATGCCAACTGCGAGGCGAGAGGGACCGTCACCTTCTTGGGCTATGTCATCTTGTGTAAAAATGACAGCATTGGGGCACAACACGCCATCGGTCCCCCCAGACCAAGCCATTGGAATTTGTTCGACTTCGGAAATTGAGCGACTGCCGGAGCTCACCAGGGTTGTCCGAAATGCCTGATCGGCCAAAATTCTTGTGTAGTCGTTAACTCCCCCGTTGCCCTCCGTTTTCCCAACGACGGCAATCACATGATCAGGATTGATTTGCCCACCCGATATGAGGGATTCAAGACCGCTTGCATCTGAAACCCCTCCGAGTAGCACCTTGTGAGCAGCAAACGGCATGCCAGGTAAGTCCCTCTCAAATTAGATCTCCCTCCCATCCGGCATCTTAATATGAGCAAGTACCATATGAGCAAGTACCGATGCGCCTGAGTTTTCAGATTTCAAGTGTCGAAGTCAGAGTCACTTAATTGGGTTCATCAACACCAATTGCCCGCATTTCATGCAGTTCCGAAGGGAACAAAGGCATGTGGTTGATTTGAAAACCTTCAGCATCTTCAACAGCGGCAGCTATAGCTGCTGAGACGGGAATTACACCAGCCTCTCCCGCACCTTTTATTCCTAACGGATTTAATGGGCTGAGAGTCTCCAGATGATCGATTTCGACCTCGGGAATCTCAGTGCAATAGGGCATCAGGAAATCCATGAACGACGCGTTCTGAAGATTTCCGTCTTCGTCGTAGGCCATCTTTTCATATAGAGCTCCGGCTATCCCTTGAGCAACTCCACCATGAATTTGTCCTTCGACAATCATTGGGTTAATCAAGCGCCCACAGTCATGCACTACGCAGTAGCGAAGGATCTCTACTTCTGAGGTCGCGGCATCTACTTCAACTTCTACTGCATGAGCCCCGCTTGCAAAGGTCGCGCGGACCGGTGAGTACCATCCCGTGGCTTCAAGACCGGGATCTTCTCCAGGCTTAACGGGTGGTTCATCTAAGTCACCTGCTCCTGCAAACTGGGTGGCCGCTCGGGCCGCTTCACTAAACGAGTAGCGAAGAGGGTTCGCCAATACTGCGACTTGAGCCAAGGGTATTCCACGGGCTGTGGTTCCTTTTACTTGGACCTGCGCATCAACAATCTCAAGATCGTCGGGGTTCGCTTCAAGTGCATCTGCCGCTATCGAAATGGCTTTCTCTTTGACCAATCGGGCGGCCTCTGCCACGGCATTTCCACTCGTCACAGCGGCTCGTGAAGCAAAGGTGCCTACCGCATATTGAAAACGCCGTGTATCTCCTGTAACCACTTCGACGTCTTCAAACGGAACACCCAATTCATCAGCCACAATTTGGGCGAATACGGTGTGATGCCCTTGACCACTCGAAGCCAGGCCCGTCGATACCTGGACCTTTCCCCCGGTCTCTACCCGGACATGGCCACCTTCGTAGGGACCGAGACCGGTACCCTCGACATAACACGCCACTCCAATACCACGACGTCTTCCTGGTGTTGCTTGGGAGCGTCGCTCAGGGAAATCATCCCACTCAATCATTGACAAAACTTTTTCCAAAAGTTCCGGATAATTGCCTGAGTCGTAAATCGCCGGACGGCCGTCTTGAAAGATCATGCCTAAGTCATAGGGAAATTCGTCCGGTTGGATGAAGTTACGTCTCCTTACTTCCGCCCGATCAATTTCTAGAAACGCCGCTATCCGGTCGATAGTTCGTTCCATAGAGAAAACAGCATGCGGGCGGGCTGCTCCGCGGTAGGGGGTTACCTGCACCGTGTTTGTATACACACTTCTGAAGCGGACTCGATAATTCGGAAGCTTGTAAGGACCTGGCAGCTGCGTCGCGGTAATCAACGGAGCGATCATTCCATAAGGGGTATAAGCACCGTTGTCGTGGATGAAGTCCACGTCTAAGCCGAGAATTCGCCCTTCTTCATCAAATCCAACCTTGATCTGATGTCGCTGGGCTCTTTCATGCGATGAGGAAATGAAGTGTTCAACACGATCTTCTGTGAATTTGACCGGACAATCATATTCGATCGCTCCCCAGGCGGTAAGGATGTCTTCGGGCCAAGGATGAATCACTTTTGTACCAAAGCCACCTCCAACATCAATCGCAAACACCTCGACTTGTTCGTCAGGAATCTCGAGAATATTCGCTACAGCGAAGCGGACACTTGTTGGAGTCTGAGTGGCGTTTTGAATGCGTAGCTTTCGACTATGCCGATCCCAAGTCGCGTGACTTGCTCTACCTTCCAAAGAACTCCCCATGCTTCGTTCCATGTTCAGTTCTAGCTCAAGCACATGGGAAGCGTTAGCTAACGCCGTGTCAACGTCCCCAACATGTTCACTGTGATCGGCCGCTACGTTGCCGGGAACATCTTCGTGGACCAAATGGGGGCCAAGAGCTGCGTCGATTCCAACCACTGCCTCCCCCGGCTCGTATTCGATAATCACTCGCTCCGCTGCGTCTTCCCCGACGTAGCGATCTGTCGCAAAGATCGCGACTATTGCCTGACCGACGTAACGAACATGCTCGTTCGCGAGAATGTATTGCGTTCTGGGCGCTACTAAAGACGGATGTGGGATGAGGAGCGGCAGCGGTTCGACGAGACGGCCAGGCAAGTCACTATAGGTAAGAACCGCCTGAACACCTTCAACTTCCAATGCTTCTGAAACATCAATAGAAAGTATTCGCGCATTAGCGTAAGGCGACCTAATCATGGTCAAAGAGAGACCAGTTGACCCCGCGTCATCTGTAAAGGAACCACGGCCTGTAACAAGCCGGTCATCTTCTGTTCTGCGGATCGCTCGCCCAAAATTCTGTGGCGTCATCTTTTATCCGACCTGGTGATCTCGGCAGCACGCCTGACTGCGGCGCGTATGTTTTGGTAGCCGGTGCATCGACATAAATTACCTGCGATGGCTTCGGTAATTTCTTGTTCAGTCGGGTCATTATTTTGCTCTATCAACGCACATGCCGTCATGAGGAATCCTGGTGTGCAGAACCCACATTGCAGACCATGACACTCTTTGAAGGCTTCCTGCACAGGATGTAGTTCCCCATCACCAGCGGCTAAACCTTCGACTGTTCGAATGTCCTTATCTTGGACAGCAACAGCAAAGGTGAGACAAGAACGAACTGGGGCACCGTCGACGAGCACCGTGCAACAACCGCAAACACCGTGCTCACATCCGACATGTGTCCCGGTTAAACCCAATTCACCTCGCAGTGCATCTGATAAGAGCCTTCGCGCCGGGGCAGTTACGTGCTGCGTTCGACCGTTGACTTTCAACCTGATTTCGTATGATTCTTCAGCGTTCATGTGCACGCTTCCAACGACGCCCAACCCATCTCAGCAGCTAGGTGACGTCGATAATCGGCGGATGTTTGAAGATCGCCATGGGGGTCTAACTGAGAACTTAAGAAATTGTAGATCTCGGTGTATCCAACATCTTCAATTCTGTGACCGACCAGCAAATCATCGAGACTAATTAGAGTTGGTACGGGACCAACGGAAAGAAAAGCTGCTTGTGCAGAGCAAACCAGACTGTTGTCGTCGTATTCGACGACACTCACTGCGCCAGCCACGGCATAATCGCCATGTCTCCTCGCGACTTCGCGAAACGAGCTGACCGCGTTGGGGCCTAGTGTCGGGAAAGTTGCAGAGACGATGAGCTCATCGTCTCTTAGCGATGATTGCAGCGGACCTTCAAATAAATCCATGGCTTGAATAGTTCGGCCTCCAGATACCGAAGCTGTCTGGACCTTTCCGCGGAGGACGCTCAGTACAGCTGTCATCTCTCCCGCAGGATCAGCATGAGCTAGAGAACCACACAGGGTCCCTCGATTTCGAATCACTTCATGAGCGACCAGCTTTTCGGCTTCCCAAAGTAGCGGTAACTCAGACCCAATTTGTTCACTCTGCAGTACTTGGCTGTGAGTAACAGAAGCCCCAATTTCAACTTCGTCGGGATCAACTTTGATTTCACTGAGTTCAGCTAGACCAGAAATATCTATTAAATGCTCGGGAGCCGCTAAGCGAAAATTCATGAGGGGTATAAGGCTCTGACCACCTGCAAGTATTTTGGCATCTTCCAGGTCAGAGAGGAGTTGGACCGCCTCATCGACCGAAGCTGGACAGTAGTAATTAAACGGCGATGGCTTCACAACTCTCAACCTTCAATTTCGTCGATTAATCTTTGTACGGTCGTTTCGATCGGGGTCAGTTCTCCCACTAAAGCGCCAAGCTGTGCCGTGGAGCCTTGCAAACCATACTGGTCCATATAGTCGAACATCATCTGAATCTCATTGGGAGTATCGGCTGGAGCGGGTCTCTCGTGAGCTTTGACTACGTTTCCTGTTAAGGACGTCAACAACTCGGCGATCTCATGGTGACTGATTGACCCAACCCCGCAAAGGTCCCAACCAGAACCAGCTGCTACCTCTCCGCCAAGAACTGCTTTCGCTGCTCGCCCTACATCTTCAAGGTCAACCATTGCCGTTCGTGCGTGCACTGAATACGGCAGCACGAGTTCCCCATCCCTTAACGCGGACTCGATATAGGGCTTCAGATTTTGGATATAGGGTGCTGACCTCATAAATGTGACTTTGAGAGGCATTGCTTCTAGCAATAGTTCTTCTACTAGTAGCTTCCTCCAGTGATGTGGCATTTTTTGTGTCTGGGGATGCAACACCGAGTGATAAACGAGATGCTCTAGCCCTCCCGCCTGGGCAGCTACCGCCGCGCCAATCTCGACTTCTCCTTCATGAAAATTGGGACAAATGTGATACGCGGAATGCGCTCCTTCCAACAATTGACCCAGTATCGAATCTTCAGTCATGTCGCCCACAACAACTTCGCAGCCCGCCACTTCTAAGGCCTCCGCCTGCGGTGCGTTTCGCGCCAATGCCCGAATATCCCACGCGTGACCGCAAGCATTTATTATGGCCTGACCGGTTTTACCTGGGGCTCCGGTAACTGCGAGCGTCGGCATAGAGTAGATTATATAAGCGAAGCGAGATACTTGGTGTAGGCGAGTGAACGCTAACAATGAATCTCATCAACGAGTCGTGGTTGCACTAGGTGGGAACGCCATCGCCCCAAGTGGCGGTGAATACACAGCAGAGGAACAGACTGCCAACATGGCACTTGCTGCCAAAAGCGTTGCTGATCTGATCTCAGCTGGCTATGAACCTCTCATTACACACGGGAACGGGCCGCAAGTTGGCAACCTACTCCTTAAGAACGAACTATCTGCCAATGTCGTCCCCGCAATGCCGCTTGATTGGTGCGTCGCCCAAACTCAGGCAACTATCGGTTTCACTTTAGTAACCGAAATTGAGCTTGAACTCCAACGTCGAGCCATTTCACGCGCTGTGGCGAGCATCATCACACGGGTAGAGGTAAATCCAAACGATCCAAGTTTCAAATCACCCGCAAAACCAATCGGGCGACCACGCAGTGATGGGACCCACCGACTGGTTTCCTCCCCTTCTCCTCTCGAAATACTCGACCTATCAGTCATCGAATCGCTCTTAGATTTGGGAGTTGTAGTCGTAGCTTGCGGCGGTGGTGGCATCCCCATGGTCAAGAAAGCCGGCACCGTCACTGGAGTCGAAGCAGTTATTGACAAGGACTTGTGTACAGCATTGCTAGCTGAACGAACAGGAGCTCGTCGAATGGTCATAGTGACAGATGTCGAAGGAATTAAAACTAACTTCGGAACTAAAGAGGAAAAACTAGTTAAGAACATCAGAAGCGATGAACTAAGAACGCTCTTAGAAAAAGGCCAATTTCCAGCTGGATCAATGGCCCCTAAGGTCCAAGCAGTTCTGCAATTTGTCGATGCTACGGGTGGGACTGCGGCAATCGGGGCCTTGACTCATTTGACCGACGTAGTAAATGGCAGAGCAGGCACGCAGATCACTTCCTGATAGCAGGCAAAGAGCTCTTATCTTACAAGGAGGGGGTCACAGGTTCGAGTCCTGTAGCGCCCACACTTCGAGTGAGTAAATAGATCGAGTCACTTCTTGCGTGACTCCATGATCGCTCGCCTGGATGCGGCCTAGCAAGCATGCTTTTAGTGTCAGCAGGATCTTTCGCTTTGACCCATTGAAAGATCAGCTAAGTGTTTGTCCGGGGATTGTCCTCTCGCTCGCTAGGAACGAGCAACCAGCACAGCCGCCTAGGGCACCGTGTGCGGAGTAAGCCCGGCGCAATCGAAGTAGTGCAGCCGGTTCGGGATGGTGGCCTCGATCTGTTCGGCGAGCGTCGAATCGATCCGGTCGCGAAAGAAACGCACGGCTAACCACGGACCGATCGACTCGGCCACGTCTTCTTGCTCAGGGTAATCTCGAGCGTAAATCGAGAGGAAGTTGCCATCCGCCTGCTGGGCCGCCCTCCAGTCCGGGTCCCGCGCGTGACGCGAGTCGAGCGATGTGTGCGCACCCTCGTGAAGAAACAGCTCTTCGAGGAATCCTTGGTCAGCGTATTGCTGGCGACCCCAACCTGTGTGGATGAGCAAGTTGTTGTTGCCGCCACCGGCAGGCTTATCTCCGGCGTGGATCCATACGGTCTCGAGGTCGGTGAACAAGAATGCCGGCATCCTGCCTATCGCCGTTGCGTAGAACAGCGCTTCCTGCTCTGCATTTGCGACATCAAACTCCGGGTTGACCTGGATCTCTACCATCGTCGAGGTCCCGTAGCGGGCCTCGAATATGTGAGCGTTCACGGTCCCAAACTGGCCGGTGCGCCGATCGAACATCATCCGATCCTTTTGCCCGCTGTACTCGAGTTCGATGAACGACGTAGGGTCGGAAGCACTCATGATGTCAGGTGAGATCCACAGTGTGCCGCTGAAGGGCGGAACCCCAGGGTTTTCGACCGGCACGTAGCTGTTCGCTAGGTCCGCGCAGTCACCCGGAGTTGGCTTGGTCGTGGGTGTGGGTTCGGTCGT
>DKNM01000097.1 GCA_002470695.1 Candidatus Neomicrothrix sp. UBA7388 | reverse complement strand
TCAGACGCCACTTGAGGACTTCCTACGACCGCTACTTTCAATGTCACGCGAGGAACTCCACGCCGATAGACACCTAACCACATCCCATGCTGCTAGTTTCAACTGGTCAATCATCGCCCCAAAATATGACGCAGTTATAGACAAAATGATTAAGGACGCTGGGTGATTCTTGTAGATAAACCCAACTGGGCTTGGAGGGGCAAATTATGGGGTCATATGGTCTCAGATTCATCCCTCCAAGAACTTCACCAGTTTGCCCAGAATATAGGAAAACGTCGAATCGGTTTCCAAGGCGACCACTACGACATCGACATAGAAGAATTTCAGCATGCTCTATCTATGGGCGCTCGCGTAGTTAACTCCCGGGAGTTGGTCGTCCGACTTCGAGAAGCCGGCCTCAGGCAGCGTCGTAAGACACCCAGCTGGACAATAGTTTACGAATCCCGTCATCGACAACGCCTTGAAGAAGTTGCAGGGAGCGTTAATCAGAATGTCAAGGATTACCGAACTCGCACTCGCCTTTGGGTAGTCCTCCAACTAAATTGCGCGGTCTATGAAACCGCAACTGCCTTGGTTGTTGAGCGCGAGGGAGAAGCCGCCGTTGTGTTGGAATTCGCCGAGAGACCAGACCTTGACCTTGGTAGCACCGTGACCTCAGTCTGGAGTAGAAGAGGCGACCTATTCGTTCTGGAACTGATAGCAAACACCGGACATACCGAGTAGCCAATAGGTATCTGCGCTATTCCTCGTCATCTTCTAGGTCATCCAATAGGTCGGATTCAATCAGTTCATGGCGACGCACATAGGTCGAGACGAAGGCTTGCACGGTGGCTGCTACGGGAACCGCCAATAGGGTGCCAACGACACCCAACAGTCCCGCACCGAGAATCACCGTGCCAAAGGCTACAGCTGGATGAATGTTCATTGTTTGGGATGTGATACGCGGCGCAAATAAATAGTTTTCGAGCTGCTGGTACACGACAATGGCAATCAGCACCCATAGAGCTGTGATCGGTTGATGAAGGAGTGCTATCAGGATTGGAAGAAGGCCAGCGAGGTAGGTGCCCGCTACTGGCACAAACTGAGACATGATGCCGACCCAAAGAGCAAGGGGCACTGGTGAAGGAACATCTAGCAGAGCAAAGATGAGCCAATGAACCAAGAAGGCCGCCAGTCCCAACAAGGTTCGCGAATAGATGTACGCGCCGGTTTTGTTAATCGCAATTTCCCATCCCCTCAGCATCAATTTCTGCTTTCTGGGAGGCAAAGCCGAACAAAGAAACCTGCGAAGCTTCGGGCCGTCTGCAACCAAATAGAACGTAAAAAGCAGAACGGTGAGAGTCTGAAAAATGAGGGACATTAGAGCTGAACCTATTGAGACTAGATCGCCCGCAATGTTCGACGCGAGTCGTGCAGCGCTGCCACCGCTGGAGAACTCGGCGACCAAGGAGTCAGTCTCTAGCACAACACCGAAGCGATCTTCCAACCAACGTTCGATCTCTCTTATGTAGCCCGGCGCTTCGGCCGTCAACTTCGTAATCTGGTCAGCTAGAACCGAACCCATGGCAAAGAGAAACCCAGCTACAGCTGCCAAAATGACAACGAACATCGCTAGGGTCGCCACACCTCGTCGCCAGCCTCGCCGAGCCAATGAGTTGACTGCTGGCTCGATCGCAAAGGAAAGGAAAAGTGAAACCAAGATCACAATAATTAGAGACTTCACCCTTAACAGCACCCACACCAAAGCTGCCAGCATTGCTGCCCCACCCAAGAACACCAAAGTTGCCTTGGGAACCCATTTCGGCATTTTGTCGGCCTCAGAACTCATTGCGACCCCATAACTTCAATTAAATCATTGTGGATTGAACGATTCGTACCCAAGCCGCTAATCGAATCAGGTGGAGCGTCAAGCTGAAAAGAACCTCCGCCTTCGATGTTGGAGAATTGACCACCAGCTTCTTCCAAAATCACTGGCATTGGTGCCAAGTCCCAAGGAGAACAGACCGGATCAATCATTGCTTCCGACCGTCCAGTTGCGACCAAGTAGTAGCCGAACGCATCGCCCCACGCTCTCATCTGAGCACCAGATGCCTTCAATGCAAGAAGCGCCGAACTTGAAAATGTTTCGTAGCTGCTCGTATTGACTAGTGCGCCGTTGAGATTATTTCTATCGCTGACTTTGCACCGCTTTCCGTCCAGCCAGCAGCCCATACCGCGGCCAGCAACAAGGGTCGACCCGAGCACCGGTACATGGATCACGCCAACCATAGGACCCAATTCGTCAGCCACCGCCAAGAGAGTCGTATAAAGAGGCACACCGCGCACAAAGCCCTTGGTGCCGTCGATCGGGTCGACTATCCAGGTCAGGTTGGCGTCTCCAATTAAATCATCCTCTTCCTCCCCTAAAATCGAGTGATCGGGGTACCGAAGTTTGATCTCCTCTCGTATCAGATGCTCCGCATCTCTATCTGCGGATGTCACCTCGGTACCGTCAGCTTTAATCTCAACGGATAAAGCTGAAGCCCTAAAGGCTTCAAGAGTCACAGCCCCTGCAGCTTGGGCAAGCTCACTTGCTTCGCTCATTAGCGTTTCAATCAAGTCGGACACGGGTTCAGCCCCTCATCATCTTTAGAGCTACTCGAAAACCGGCTCACGCTTCTCAAAAAATGCTCGCACTGCTTCCTTCTGGTTCGGCGTCCCTATCAGCGCTCCAATGTTCTCTCGTTCCACTGCGAATCGCTCGGCTGTCGAGTTCTCGGCCACTCCGTTTAAAATCGTTTTCATTCGCCGAATGGCGTCAGGATTCTTATTGGCAATCTCGTTCGCCAACTCCATAGCAGCTTTGAGTGGCTCGGCACTGGTGCGTGTTGCGACGCCTAATTCAACCGCTTCGGTACCCGTAATCATCTTTCCGGTGAAATAGAGTTCTTTGGTTTTATCTATTCCTACTAACGGTGGAAGCAGAACCGACGCCCCCATATCTGGCACCAACCCCCATCGAATTTCCAGAACCGACATTTTGGTGTCCGGATGAACGATTCGGATATCTGGACCCATCGCTATCTGGAACCCAGCCCCTAAGGCATGGCCTTCCAGGGCACAAATAACTGGAATTTCAAGCTCTTGCCACACCCAAGCAGCCTGTTGACCCATGTGCGTCATACGGCCTTCTAGCAAATCAATCGGTGCCGAATTTTCACTATTTTCGCCTGAACTCGACTCCATCGCTTGGAACGAAGAAAAATCAAGCCCTGCACAAAAAGAGCGTCCGTTGCCGCTCAAGACTGCCACCCGAACGTCACTTCGATCTTTTAGAGACTCTCCCGCTTCAACGATTGCTCGAAACATTTTGCCGTCTACTGCATTGAGTTTCTCCGGACGGTTAAGACGAACATCGGCGACACCATCTTCAATGTTTATCGTCACATAATCAGACATTTCCCAATCCTTCACTCGATTCCAATATTGTCACCGCAAATCCTAAGTTCCACAATTCATTTAAATTATGGCGACCAGGGCCAGCGACGACTCTTTTGCACAGGTTCCGGTGGCCCTTCAGTCGTAACTGGAAAACTAAGTACCGGCACAGAGAGCTCGCGCGCGATCCGCTCCGATGGAAACAACACGAGACGAGACGAAGCGCCCTGAGGCCGGGCAGCAAATAATACAACCATGTCGGCTTGAACTTCAGCTCGGGTGCGCACCACGGCGCCAGTGAAACTTTCATTTCGAAGGGAACGAAATTCGACTTCAACGTCTTTAGCAGCACATTGCCCCAATAAACGACTTATGTGTTCCGACTCTGGCTCTCCGGGTTGATAGACGGTTATTCGTGAACGCCAGCGCGCCGCCAGATCAATCAACCACTCTGGAATGGCCATGGGCATAGGCGATGCGATGAGGACGCGTGCAGGGAGCTCAACTTCCGTCGGGCTGCTTGGACCTGGATCAATATCTTCATCGGAGCCCTTAAGGTCTTTGGCGACCAGAACAGGTCCAATCAACTCGAAAAGAACTACAGATCCCAACACGACTGTCGCTGCCTCGGCACCGGGATCACCCAGCACTTCACTTGCCAAAACTGCCAACCCTACGGCTACGCCTGCCTGCGGGGTCAAATTCACTCCTAGCCTCAAGGCCATTCGCCAACCCAAGCCTCCAAGAAGTCCTCCGGCAAGCCCACCTACGATTTTTGCAGCCACGCGGACACCGATGTAGGCAAGCCCGACCAAGCCGACGCCTCCTAGGTCGTCAAGATGAATCGATGCTCCAGCCAACGCGAAGAACAAAAGATAGAGAGGCTGCTCGATGCTACGGATAGTGCGAAATAGCCGCAACGAGAACGCTTCTGGAGAAACCGATGCAGCAGTTGCCCCAGCCATCAAGGCAGCCAAAGGCAAAGAAATATCGAGCCAGTCAGCTATGGACCATCCGAGCAAAATATGAACGAGCACGAAAAGCAGTAACTCGCCCGAGGTCTCAATTTGAAAGCCAAGCCGAGATATGAACCAGCCACCCAGAATGCCGAGAACTGTTCCCCCTATCCCGAGCTGGACAAAATCGATTACCGCGGCCGAAACGTCTGCGTCCTGGTCGGCAAGGATTGTCGCTATCGGCAAAACCGCCGCAAAAGTAACCGTCGCCAATGCATCCGAGACAGCATGAGTGCCTACGACACCCACGGCATAATTTCCCTTCGCCTTGACAGAGCTCACAATGTGCGCAATCGTCATCGGCGCGCCAGCGCCAGCTAGAGCGGCTAGCACCAGCGCTACCGATCGATCCGCTCCGACCGCCCTCGTCGCCCAGAAAACCAGAACCGCGCTCAGGGCGTACTGTGTCGCCCCTGTCGTCAATGTCCACTTTGCGGCACGTAACGCTCTTGTCGAAACCCGCTCACCGATTACGAACATCAAAATAGCAAGCGCTATTTCGGTGATTGGGCGGAGAGCGGCCAGCTCATGCTCACTAACCAGTTCGATACCCGACGGACCCAGTAACGCGCCAACGATCAGAAAGCCAACCAACTCGGGTAAATGACGACGCGCTAAAAGGCGACTGGCCAAATAGGCCAGCCATGCAATCAACGCAAAAGCTCCAAGAGTCTCGGTCACTGTCGCGACCCTAGCTCCCCTAAGAAGCCATTAAGGCATTTCTTCTTGGTTAAGTTCCAACCACCGGTTCAAAGGCTGGATCTCGCTTCTCAACAAAACTAGCTACGCCTTCTTTAAAATCTGTGCGCTTCAAAGACTGCGCCATTACGCGATTCGACTCTTCAAGCGACTCAGTTCGAGCCATGTCGAGTTGACTCCATATTTGGTTCTTCATTTGCGCCATCGACCAAGGAGCACTGAATCTTCCTAATTCTTGCGCGTATTCAATAGTCGATTCTACAAGCTCGTCAGCAGGCAAGACCCGACTGACAACTCCCATCTCCTTCGCCTCTTCAGCCAAGAACACTCGACCCGACATCAAAATATCCAAGGCGTTGGAAGGTCCGACCACTCTAGGAAGCATGTAGGAAACACCGTGCTCAGCGATAAGCCCTCGTCGAGCGAAAGCGCTAGTGAATTTAGCTCCCTCAGCGGCGAAACGAATATCACACATCATCGCATGAACGAATCCAAGGCCAGCGCACGCTCCGTTAATTGCCGCAACAACTGGTTTGGGAATTGTCAATGCATAGTCATGGCGTTCATTTCTTAATCTCGGAGTTTCCTCTTCTTCGCCATCGCGTGCGCCGATGCCCTGGAGCATGTCCATATCGGCACCTGAGCAGAAGCCTCGCCCCGCTCCAGTAACGACAATCGCTTTCGCGTTTGCCGAGCCCGCAGCGCGATCCAAAGCGTCGAAATAAGCGGAACCGAGCTCTCCGGTCCACGAATTCAGCCGTTCAGGCCTGTTCAAAGTAATGAGCGCTACCCCATCATTCTCTTCATAAAGAACTACGTCATTCATGTCTTACCCTTTCAGAGACCATCACAGGTTACTGCTTGACCGAGGAGGGCTGCACTCCCACTAACCAGCCAAGACCTCGGCAACCTCTACTGAATCCATTGTGTCCCCTACCCCAATCTCAAGGGCAACATCCATTCCGGATGAGACGAAACCAAAGAGGTTGTAGGCCGGGGCGAGCTTAGAGCGGCAGTCATCTATACAGATGAAAAATTGGCTCCCGTTCGTGTTGGGTCCAGCGTTGGCCATCGCTACAGCTCCGAGAACGTACTCACCAGTCACGGGCTCATCATCAAATCGATATCCGGGTCCCCCAGTGCCCGTACCTTCTGGACAACCGCCTTGTATGACGAAATCAGGAACCACACGGTGGAAAGTGAGTCCCGTGTAATAGCCATCCCGGGCAAGATTGACGAAATTGTTGACCGTGATAGGAGCAAGCTTTGGGTCGAGTTCCATCACAATTTCACCCTTGCTGGTACCTAGAGTGACTCGATACGTTGCGTCTTGATTGATATTCATTGCAGGTGCTGAAGCCATAGCTGCACCCTACATTCACTAGACCCTTATGAGCTAGTCAGAAGAGCGCAAAGTGACACCGGCCAATGCACCCGTGTGTTCGCCTTGTTCCATAAAGATCTTCCCATTTACTATGGTTGCCTCGTAGCCACGGCCTCGCTGTATGTAGCGTCCCGCGCCGCCCGGAAAGTCATGCACATACTCGGGCCCAGAGAGCGACAAAGCCTCAAAATCTATGACGTTGACGTCTGCATATGCCCCCTCAATCAAACGCCCTCTATCCGCCAGACCGAATAAGTCGGCCGTATCCGATGTTATTCGGCGCACCCCCTCCTCAATAGTGAAGAAGCCAGTGTCGCGAACCCAGTGACTAAGGAAGAACGTCGGCTGGCTCGAGTCCATTATTTGGCCAACGTGTGCTCCTGCATCAGCCAAACCCATAACGATTGATTCGTCTTCAAGCATTGTCTCGATGGCAGCAAAATCTTGGTTTAAGACAGGGAGAGTTAGCATCACCGATCCATCAGAAGCGTCTGTCGCATCGAGGAAGTACTCAACGGGAGTCACGCCGGCCTTCTCGGCCAAACTCTCTAGGGTCTCGTCTGGACCGACGCGGTAGTTAGGGTTTTCCGCATCTAGCAAATAAAGGCGACTTAGGTCCGCTCGCAGAACCGAGCCACCATAAGTTTTTTCAGGATCGTTCGCCTCAGCTATCAATTGAGCACGTGAGTTTTCATCTCTAATCAGAGCAAGCCGTTGCTCTACGGTCATCTCCTCCATTGACCTCCAAGTAGCGCCGGCACGCGCCCATGGTGTTCTATGCTGAATGCCCAACACCACGCCGATTGGCCGGCAGGTTGTCTGAGGTCGAAGACTCGCGCCAGCGGCATTCTCCCGCGCAACTTCCTGCAAAGCGACATCGCTCATATCCGTGCGAACTGCGTTGTAGACGAGACCAAATGTGGAGGGGCGTCCGCTTCGCCGCGTGATCTCTCCAAGGGTTTGTATTTCGTGCTTCAAGCCTGCCCAGTCCGCTCCAGCTTTCTCAAAACGCGGCGCCGATTCAAAAACTCCCCGTCCGTGTTTGCCCAGAACATCGGCGAAGGCAAACAACTCTTCATCTTCAGCGAATGTTCCAGGAATTGGCCTGCCATCAGGGGTCCGGTGAAGCAGTGTGCGCGATGTTGAGAAACCAAGAGCACCTGACTCGATCGCTTCGTCGACGAGTTCGCACATTTCCGATATCTCTTCGGGTGTCGCTGGGGCTTCCGTAAGGCTTTCCTCGCCCATTACATTCCAGCGCACTGCGACGTGCCCCACCATTCCGCCGACATTGATGCCCTTCGGTAGGCGATCCAAAAACTCTAGGTACTCGCCAAAGGTCCGCCAGTCCCAAGGAAGACCTTCAAGAATGGCGTCACGAGGGATGTCCTCAACCGACTCCATGACCTCTGCCAAATAAGAAATGTCCTCAGTTTTGACCGGAGCAAACGTGACGCCGCAGTTACCCATAACCACAGACGTAATGCCGTGCCAGCACGAACTGGAGCCGATAGGGTCCCACGCCAGCTGAGCATCAAGGTGAGTGTGGATATCGACGAAGCCCGGCGTGACGACACGTCCGGCTGCTTCAATTTCTTTGTCACCTTGGCCAACGATTTCGCCAATGGCAACGATTCGGTCACCCCTTATGGCAACATCCGCTTTAACGGGTTCACGCCCCGTTCCATCAACAACTAGGCCATTTCTGATGACAATATCGAACTCTAACTCTGACATACCTGACTCCCTCAGCGTTCAAGTAACACCGTTGCCCCGCTCCGAAGACTTCGGCTCTCCATAGACTAACCGTTCGACGAAGCCGACACGTTAAGCGCACTAGATGTACTGTCTTTTGTGGTGTCGAAGCGCAGGGAGCGCTTTTAGTCGGCCGCTCACTAGGGAAAGACGTCACGATGACCAATATGAAAGCTCGAACATTTAGCGCTGTTATCGCCTTACTCGCCTTTGCCCTACTCAGCGCATGCTCTCTCAGTAGCACTGCCAGCGATTCCACTACGACGCTACCGACTGTCAGCTCATCAGCTTCATCATCA
>DKNM01000040.1 GCA_002470695.1 Candidatus Neomicrothrix sp. UBA7388 | reverse complement strand
TATTCGAACACCCTCCTTGGACGATGTGTTTCTCCGCGCCACCGGTCATCGCTTATCAACGGAGTCAGTGCAATGAGAAATACGGCCGAGACGGTTTCTAATAGGAATAGTTTTGTTGCGGACGTGTCGGCTGTTGCCTCTCGAGCAATTCGAAGTTTGACCCGCGAGCCAGAATTTATTGGGCCGGCATTGGCAATCCCGATTTTCTTCTTTGTTGTGAACATTGGAGCTCTGGAAGCCTTTGTCGAACGACAACCTGGTATCGACTATCGCGCCTTTCAGCTGCCGGTAGCAATTGTCTTCGCAGTCACTGGAATATCTCGCGCAAACATGCTGGTTATCGATATACAAACTGGCTATCTAGATCGCATGCTCGTAACGCCTATACGACGTACCGCCCTGCTCTTAGGGCTCATGATTGCAGACATTGTCCTTGCGCTCGCTTTGGCTACAGTCGTTCTCGTCTTGGGCTTTGTTGTAGGGGTTGGCTTCGAGACCGGTGTCCCAGGGCTCATGGCTTTCCTAGCGCTTTCGATGGCTTGGAGCCTTGCTTTTACCGGCTTTCCGTACACGGTTGCGTTGCGGACTGGAAATCCGGCAGCAGTGAACTCTGCTTTTCTGATTTTTTTCCCGTTTGCCTTCCTGACTCCAAGCATGTTGCCAAGAGACTTAATGAGCGGTTGGCTAAAGACGGTTTCGGCTTGGAATCCGGTTACCTATTTGCTGGAAGGTATGCGTTCAGTTATATCGGCGGGGTGGGATTTGTCGATGATTCTGAAAGCTGTAGCTGCGATAGTCGGCTTGGGAATGGTTACATTCACTATGGCGTTTCGTTCGCTGTCAAAGCGTGTCGCTACTGGCTAGTTCTGCTACCACCCGCGGTCGACCCACTCTTGCAACTGAGGCGACTCATTGCCAATCGTGGTGTCATCTCCATGTCCTGGTAGGACGATCGTATCTGCGGAAAATTTTGAGAACATGCGGTCCTCGATGCTCTTGATAATTGTGTTGAAGTCGCCTCCTTCGAAGTTCGTAGCTCCAGGCCCCCCGGGAAAGAGTGTGTCCCCTGAAAAGAGCAATGGGGTGTCTTCGACATGAAAGCTCATGGACCCCGGGGTATGGCCAGGGTTGTGAATTGTCCTCACTCGAAGGCGCCCTATCTCAATAACGGAGTCGTCTTCCATGATGAAGTCATAACTCGGGAGCATGGTCGCGTCGTCGGCCGCTACTCCCACCTCATAGCCAGCATCTCGTATCGCAGGTATTGCTTGAATGTGGTCCCAGTGACCGTGTGTTTCAACAACGGTTCTTACGCCCAAGCTCTGACATAACTCCAAAAGTTGTTCATGCTCATTTGCAGCATCTATGAGAAGAGCATCGCCCGTCTCGGTGCACCTAATAGTGAATACGTTGTTGTCGTAAGGGCCGACTACAACCTTGTGCACCTCGATGCCCGTGGCCTTCCAGTGAAGCGTCATGAGTAGATTCTACGCCTTTGCTCAATCAAGAGTGAGAATGTTGCAGCACCTTGGCGATAAGTGATAGGTATACCTATCAGATATAGCCAAGTAGACCTGAGCAAGAGATGATGTGGCGATTCCGCGCACCGTTAAATTCCCTCAATCGAAATGCCAAGAAGTTGGTTTTGTCATTTCTTGTCAGCTCTCTTGCGCTAACTGGCTCGGGTTGCGGCGAAACCAATAGTGATGAGTCGTTTCTCCCTCAAGTTGATTTGTCTTCCGCTCCGGAAGCTTTGGCTTCAACGGAGCCGAGTTCTGACGGGCTGCGAGAAGAGCTTAGGCCCCAACTCCCCGTAACGATTTTAGATGTAACGGGCACAGAGGTGACTGTTGAGTCCGTAGACCGGATCATCCCTTTAGATGGAACAGTCGCTGAAGTCGTGTTTGCTCTCGGCTTGGGACCAAACGTTGTTGCAACTGATATGTCTGCTACCTACCCCGCAGAAGCTGATTCATTGCCCGAAATTGGTTACCAGCGAGCGTTATCGGCGGAAACGATCGCAGTCCATAGCCCTACTGTCTTGCTGGCTACCGATATAGCGGGACCACCTGGGGTAATAGACGATCTTAGGAAACTTGGATTCGCTCTCGTCATAGTCCCTAATGCTTCCGGCCCTAATGGGCCTCCAGAGAAGATTCAAGCCGTGGCTGAAGCTTTGGGAATAAGTGAACGAGGAAAAGAACTTGCTAACAGGGTTGAGGCTGAAATTGAGTCGGCGACAGTAACCGACACTGACTATCGACCGACGGTGGTGTCGCTGTATCTGCGCGGTGCAAGCACTCAATTGGTGCTTGGTAGGAATTCTGCAACGCATTGGATTGTTGAAGCAGCCGGCGGACAGAGCATGGCCGAAATTCTGGATCTCGAGGGAAGCGAGAGCATTTCGGCTGAAGGTTTAATCGTTGCCTCGCCTGAAGTTATCTTGGTCCCTTCTGCGGGTCTTGAGTCGGTCGGAGGTGAGGAGGGGTTGGCCCAAATTGGGGGCCTCTCACAGACTCCGGCGGTAGAGAACGGTGCGATTGTTCACTTTGACGACCAGTGGCTGCTTGGCAACGGTCCAAGGGTCGCATCTTTGATCGAAGAACTTTCTGTAGTCATCAGTGACGTGAGAGAAAAGAGGAAAAATCTTGAGGATCAATAAAGATGCCGTGGTGTCTGCCGCTGCTTTAGCTCACTCTGTTCCGGGTGCTGAGCTTCGGTTAACGCGGACTGATGGCGGGCGCCTGCTAGTCGCACAGCATTCCCGAGCTGATCTCAGCCCATGCATCTTCCGTCACCTCGTGGCTGAAGGGCCGTGCCCTATTGCCGAAGAGGTAGAGACTTGGCTGGCTGCAATTGAAACGCATGGCAATCTTGACCACGTGGTCGCGGGAGTCTACCGCTCCCGTCACCGGCGCGGAGAAAGATGGTTTGTTGCTGAACTCGAGCCGGGCCGACTTAAAAAAGTCTTCGATGATTTGGAGTGCGACCCAGTATTGGCGGACGCCACGGTAATCACGATGAAGGCCGATTTGGGACTGGGCGTTGTTGTCGTAAAGTTAGATGTCGAAATGTCGGCGTCCGTTGCGAGCATTGATGAATTGGCGCTAACCGCTTACGCGAGTTATGTGGCTGAAGTAGCGAGCAGCAAACGCGCAGACCATATGAGTGAAAAAATGCCGAAAAGAAAGAAGTAACTAGACATGGGAGTTGTCAAAATTAACGCGATTACAGTCCCCGAAGGCTCTGGGGACGAACTCTTGCGACGCTTTGAGAAAAGAGTGGGCGAAGTTGAGAGCATGCAAGGCTTTGAAAGCTTCGAACTTCTCAAACCTTCCGAGGGCAATACTTGGTACGTCTACACCCGGTGGGCTTCGGAAGCTGATTTTCTCGCCTGGGTCAAGTCGCCAGAGTTTGAACGCGGCCATGCGGAGGCTTCTTCCCAACCGGTTGCGCATGGGGCTGAGTTGCTATCGTTTGATGTGGTTTTACAGGCCAGTCCGTCCATCTGACAGAGTGTTTGGCCTTGTTGAAGCGTAATTCTGGAACGGTCATACTTTTGGCGCTCATTATGGTCGCATGTTCGCAGCCGAATAGCTCCTCAAGCACTGGCGATCCTGAAACGGGATCATTGGCCAAGGGTGCCGATCTTGCTGAGGCTCACCAGCAGGCTCCAACGACTGTTGCAGGCTTGGATCATGCTTTAATCAAGCACGGGTTTGGTGAAACCATGGTTGCCTTACCGGCTGAACGCGTTGTTGTTCTGCAAGCTAACGATGAGGATTATTTAATTGCTCTTGGGATAGAGCCAGTTGCGATTTCCAGTTCCTTGAACGGGGACGAGCTCTATTCTCAACCGTGGCTTAGGTCTGCTTATTCGGGCGGGTTTCCAGTGAATCTTGGCCCCGTCACCGCCGAGCCTGATTATGCTCTCATCGCTTCGCTGGAACCAGATTTGATACTGGCTCGGCAAAGCAATGTAGGACAAGAGGTCTACGACGCTCTATCGGCCGTTGCGCCGACTGTTGCTGAGCCTTTACCCCAAACAACTGGGGAGTTTTCATGGCAAGAAAAGCTGAGATTTGTCGGTAAGGCAGTAGGCCTTGAGGCTGAAGCCGAGCATCAGATCCTAATCAGGCAGGCCTCTATTCTTGACGCCATTCGCCCTTTCCCGTCCCTCAAAGGTTCGACTTTTGCGCGGATAAAAAAGGGATCGGCTGGGGCTTGGCAGATAGCGGGTGGGTCTTCTGCGTCGGCCCGCTTTCTGAAACAACTAGGTCTGGCATTCCCCTCCGACATTGACGATGAAGTAGGTGCATCCTCCTGGGTGTCGATCAACAAAGATATTTCCGCCCTAATTTCAGTTGATGTTGCAGTAGTTAATGGGAAGCCGTCTGACGCAGAATGGCTCGGTGCTTCTTTTCCGGGCTTGAACCTCGAAAACATCGTTTGGATCGAAGAGCAGAGTCTTACCGATAGAGCGTTGAATTCGGTAACCATTCTTAGTGCTGAATGGTTACTTGACGAGCTGGTGCCACGCATTGCCGAATTGGTCACGGTTGTCCTTGAGCCCCCTACGGAAGATGAATCTGCGGCGATGGAAGCGTTCAGACTTGTGTACGGGAGCGAAACGGAGTGGAACGAAAAGCAGCCTCACTTAGAGAACGCCAGCCAACTTCGCAACGCGAATCAGGCGTACAGAATCGGCGCCGAAGATAATGGGGGTATCACTCTGCGTCCGAAATCCGCTCAAATTGAAGGGAATAAGGCGACTGTCGTCTATGACGTCTACTTCGGTGATGCTCCGGCATACAACGATTTGCAACGATCGCTGTATTTGGTAGAGGGCATATGGCAGGTCACTGAATCTGATTTCTGTGATTTCTTGTCAGCTGCTCAAACTCCCTGTGGCTGATGCAATTCTTTGAATTGAAACGAGCTCGCGAGTGATTTCGCAAAGTAGGGCTGGTCGTGCAAGATTCGGCCCTGTCTTGTGGGTCGCTTTAGGTGCTTTGACCATCTGTGTTTTGTCGGTTTGTAGCTTGCTTGTCGGAGCAGTGCCAACTGATCTCGCTACGGTCTGGTCGGCTATTTTTAGATTCGAGCCGAGTGAGACGGA
>DKNM01000061.1 GCA_002470695.1 Candidatus Neomicrothrix sp. UBA7388 | reverse complement strand
GGTTGTGTTGTGCTTAATAATTCAACGTATCCGCTAATTGTTGTATTTGTTTTTGAGAGGCCGCACCTCAAGATAGGTTCAGCCTCGCCAAAAGCTGGCTCGAAAGATATCTGTTGAGAGTTTTGCGCAGCGACGCCTTGGGCGCTGGGACTATTTGCACCGTCATCTCCGCACACTAAATTAGGTTTTTGATTTGGTTTCAGTTCGACTATCTGACTCAACGTCCCGTAGTCAGACTTGAAGGCTTCAAGGATGTAGGTTCCGGGGACGCTCAGAGAAGAAAACGTGTAGGAGCCTAGCGAGCCCGGTAGTTCAGAGGTGCGTGCTAGTAGGGACCCATCTACGCCAGTCAACCGGAGATCGACTCCTCCAAGGTTTACTGCGGGACTTGCTGCATCGAAAATCTGCACTTCTAGTTGACCATCAGCCGGGTTAAGCGTTATTTCTCCTAGGGCGAATAATTCACCGTCGCCAGCAATGATCCGAGAAACAGGCACATAGCCGTCTCGCGACACGTAAATCTCGTAAGGCGAGTCCAAAGAAAGGCCCGGAAGAACAAACGAATCGTCGGAGAGTGTTACCGATTTTCTCCTGGTGACTGGCTGATTTGGGTCAACCGTTTCTTCGAGTCCAACGAATTTAGTCCAAGTGACCTTTGTACCTGAGGCAGAGCTTCCGTCGCTGAGGACTACGGTACCCGAAAGCGTGAATTGCCTTGACGAGGAGCTATCACTCACCGGAATTGCCTCAGCATCAGCTATTTCTAATGGCTTCGGGAGCACTTGCTCGGAGTCGCTCATGAGCCTCAAACCCAGTACTCCAAGGCCGAGAAATGCGACGATTAGGAATAGAGCGATCATTAGAGATTGGGGTCCGTTGGAAAATACTGCTCGTTGGCGGAGAACACCTCGTCCATAGATCGGGTCTCCATTGGACCAACCGACTACTGAAAATCCCAGATTTCGTTCTCGGCCGAGAAACCTAAGACTGCTGCGGATTTTGCCGTGGACGGTTGCTCGGCTGTACCCGGCGATGTTCAGCTCAGTCGCATCTAATCGAACCCTTAGATCTTCGCTCTCTGGGAAGCTTTCAAGGCTAAGTTTCAGGTCGTCTTCTGAACGGTTTCGAACTTGGACCCTGATTCTTCCTCCTTTGCGTTTCCACATAGAAGAGGGCAGGACTCGAAGCGTCACGGCTGAAGTGTCAGGTATTTCAATAATTTCGATTTGGGAGGTTCGCTGTCGAGCAGTTCCTACTTCGATTAAGTCAAATTGGACTTCGTGTTTTCCATCAGGAAACCCGGGCGGGATCGTAAGCACTATCGATAGGGTCTCCTCGTCACCGGGGCCGACCTCCAAGGGCCGGGCATCTATGTGGCCTTCAGGAGCTCCGATGATCCTGAGGAATATGCTTTCGGTCTCCGAACCGTGATTTTTGACGACGATGCTAAATTTGGCGCGCCCGGGAGCAGCTTGAAAGACTTCTTGAGTTACGCCTAGAACTAGCGTTTCTTTCACGCTGTCCTCATCGTCGAAATTGCAGTTTTCCGCACCAGCTCACCCTTGGAAACAAAGGAAATCAAATTAATTGACTATCAATAGGAGAGATTAGGTGCAGTTATCCAAGATTGACCAACCGACAGGAAGCTAAGTTGCTGCTAAGTGCCGGCGGCGCGCAGACTAGGACTACTTTTGAGCTCGCTGGCATAGCAAATGAAGTTGACAAATTACCTGATCTACCGGACGAACTCGGTCCATTTGCGGTTACTACGTACCGCAGGGGCGCGTCCAAGGAGTTATATGTAGTGATGTCACCGTTGGCGTTAGCTATTCCGGGGACAGCGCTACCCGTAGGGAACTCAGATTCCTTATATAGAGCGATATTCCAACCGGATAGCCGGTTTGAAGCCGCACATCTTGCTGTTACGTTCGTTGGCAACGCATCACAGATTTCAATTTCGAGCTGAGCTGATACCGGGACAAGAATTTCTACGTTGGTGGTTGTGCCGGAGCCGATGGTCACTTGCCTGGTTTGGGGCTGGGCGCCAGTTACCTCTACTGCAAGCAAGTAAGAGCCAACCGGCACTGAATCGACTATGAAGTTACCGCCGCAGCCTGAGGTGCCAGCATTAGGCACGCCGGCTTCTAAGAAACATCTATCCACTGACATCACGTCAAAGCTAATCAAAGAGTTAGATAGGGTTACGTTGGCTTTGGGACGGGCCGATTTGGTGCTACATGAAGTGTTTTCACACTGGAAAATTCTTCCCGATAGCGAGCCGAGTTTAGGTTTGAGTAGCAATGGGTTTGGGGCAACTACGTCAGGCGCAAGCTCACTTACTACGTAATCGATAGCTGATGCTTCCATTAGTGAGTCGTCAACTGTGATTTGGTAGGTGCCAGGAACCGGCAGTTTTGGAAACACGAAACTGCCTATGCGACTGTCATCGACACCTGCAGAGATTGAGGTACTCGACCAAGTTGACTCGCCGTCGGATGCAATTACCTCGACTCCACCCGCTCTTCCCGAAACGCCTGTCGGTAGCGACAGTTGTCCCCGTATGGAACCGAAGGTTGGATTGGCTAGGACTACTAGGTCTTCTAAAGCTTGACCTTCAACAAGTTGAATTTCCATCGTGTGTTCTTGGATTGATTCGGAACCTTCGACGGTTAGCAGATAATTGGCGGGAGTTGGGAGGTTTGAAAATTGGAAGTCTCCTGGGCCGCTTTGCTTAAGACTTAGCTGCGGTGTTACTAGGACTTCGCTATCCAAGCCGTTGTAAAAGGCTTGTGTCATCAGTGGTTGCCAATCGGCAACGTTGGTAACAGCTATGTCTAGAAGACCATAGCCAACCTCGCTTATCGGGACTTGACAGTTATCTGAGCTGCCCGGTATTACACACTTAGCGTTGCTGATATCTCCGTTTAGATCCGACCCTACGACCGTTGCCAATGCTGTCTGGCCAGGTGGCACCAATACCGGCGAACCATCCTCGCTTATCAACTTGACAGAAAAGTCGCTCGTTGCTTGGTTTCCGGTTGGTACCGATATGGTCCAGAGCCCGTCTCTGACTGCAGGTCGGCCGTAACTAAATATTTCGTTATCTGCGAATCGCATCACAAATGCATTGACAGTCTGATCAAGCATCTCTTGTTCAAATTCACAACTAAGGGATGGCTCATAAAGCTCACAGACTGGGCTATCGGCGTTCTCCGGGTATACCGCTAATGGCTGCTTATCAACGGGAACTTCCGACCAGTCCAGATTCTCTATTTGCAGGCTAGTCAAAGCTTCTTCTGTGAATGATGGCCGGGTCAACACCTGATCTTGGATGTAAGGACCAAAAACAACTACGGAAGTGTCGCTTACTTTGGTCGCCGCAGTTGAGGAGGTAGAGCTTCGTTCAATTTCTATTGTCGCTAACGCTGCTTCAAGGGTTGCGACTCGAATCTGTAACTTGGACCTACGCCCAGAAGATATTTCGATGCTTGAGGAAGACTTATCTTCATTAGGTCGATAAACGAACACTTGGGCGTTCCCAGCAGCTACTCCTCCGAATCCGCAGGAGCTATTGGCGCTGGAATCGAACGTGCTACCTCCCGGCGGAACAGTGTCGTTACGGGTATTGCCGTCCTCGCTGCAAAGGAATTCACGTCCCAGCCCGTCAATCACCTGGATATCCACAGCCTCTAAGGGGCTTCCTAGAAGGGTGGCCACAGATATCTCTAAATTCATTTCGTCTGCAATTGGCAAGCTTTCGGATGATTGTTCCGATGAGTGCATTGCAGAAATCTCGCATCCTTTAGCACCTGCCGGAATTGAGCATTTGGCTTCTGGGTCACCTTCTGAGAAATTCAATCTGCGCACCGTTATGGTGCCGTTTTCGCCATTAGCGAGACGCGCCGAACCATCCTCGACTGGTGCAACTTGAAACCGGAGGCTAGGAGTACCCGAAGTCAGTTCATAACGTTCGGAGCCTTTTGAATCTTCGAGTCTGAGCTGAGCATATTCAAGAGGTACACCTACCCCTTCTTTGAGCATTCGTAAATTGCCGTTAATTTCTCCGTTTCCGCGTTGGATGGCAATGTCGGGTACCGAAAGAGTCGTCCCGGCGTCCAAATAAAAGAAATCTGAGTACTTGGTGCTAAAGCCTGGAACTGAGATTCGAACTTGGTACCGCCCCGATGGGACTTCTTCAAACTGATATAGGCCGCCATCTTGTATTTCGACTGATGCCATTACTGCTGGGTCGTTAACCTGTCGCAGTTGAAGAGTCTGAGGGTCAATAAGAAGCGAGGCTGTAGAAGATTCGATCGACGGCCCGGTCACATTGCCTTCCACCGCTGAAAGCTGTCCTTGCATCTGTACTGATAACTCTTCCCCAGAGGGGTAGACCAATTGAGCGACGTCGATAGTCCGCCCTCCCCCGTACCAGGAAGGTAAGTAGCCCGGTTTATCGAAAGAAACTCGGTAGCCGCCGCTTCTACTAAGGCCGCTTATGAGAAATGATCCCGTTTCATCTGTAGCCGTGCTACGGACTTTATTGGCTAGATCGGCCCCGTCATAGACCTGAACTTGAGCCCAAGGCACTGGTTGGAGCGATCTCGAGTCCAGTAATTGTCCTTCAAGCGTTGCGTTTCCCTGATTACCGGCACCAGAGGAACTCGCGTATGCGTCTTGCAGAACTGATCGGTCCACCCCAACTCGGTCAGCGAATGTCGAGAGCTCTCTACTCAGGACAAGGCCGAATACGAGCACGGCAAACAACAATCCACACATTGACAAAATCCAACGGCCTATTTTTGGTTTTTGAATGAAATTGAAAAGTTGGGTGACGGATTCGTCAAGGCCTTTGACCCCGATGTTTAAGATTCTGCTGGCGGGCTGACCAAACCAGGGACGAGGAGCCTTCAGGCGGACAGTGAATAGCTGCTGTCGACCTGGCGGAACTCGCGCGCCAGGCGGACTGAACTCAACTTCTGTGAGACCCTCCGGGTCGTCGAGATCAAGCTCGACCCATGATTCTTTGTTGCCTTGGTTCAAGGCCGTGACGACAAAGTTTGAACGCCCTCCAGCGATTATGCGATTAGGACTTACGTCAAGGGCAATTTGCTCATAACCGTCAACCACAAGGTCGATACGAGATATGTGCAGTCGTTCGGGAAAGATACTGCTCCGGACTTGAACAACTACGTCGTGTCGGCCGGCAGGGAAGTCCTCTGGTAGGTCGATCAGTAGCGAAAAGTTTCCCGACTCGCCAGGGAATAGCTGAAGCGACTCAGTGGCTCCTTCGAGCCATTCGGAGTCAATGCCGAGCACTCGCAACTCATACGTATCGATCACGTCACTAACGTTGGCTACCGTAACGTCGAGCTCAAGTGGCTCCGAGCCGTCGAAGAATAACTGCTGAGAACTTAAAGCGACCCCGGAAGTCATCGCATAGGTCCAAATGAAGACAGATCACCCAAAAGCGGCTCCAATGAGCCTTGTTTGCCGCATCTTGGTGGGCAAAAAGCACTCGATTTGCTGAAGTCGAGTGACGAACTGGGCATTTTTTTTAGAGTACGTTCTTGACCAGTCTTAGGCAAAAGAAATTTGATGCGAGAAGTACTACTTTAGGTTGTTTTTTGTGGCCTAGTTACTACTCAGTGTGATTGCACCTAACTCAATATTGCCAAGTGTCATGGTCGCTATGGTCGGATCTACGATTTGTGCTCCAAGATTCTTACTTCCTTGGTCAAATCTCACCGTCCATGATTTCGTGGTCGATAGCCCCGAAAGCAGAAATGAGCCTTTGTCGGTACTTACCGTTGCGAATTCACTATCACCGGACACAGCCAAGACATCGATGCCCTGCAACGCAGTCCCACTTCCATCTTTAATCGAGCCGGTGATTGCGAAAAACGCACGTTGCAATGTCGCAGAAATCCGAGATGCGTCTTCTCCCGCTGTGATTTGAAGCGCTTGAGTCAAGTATTCTGGATGCTCGAAAGTAATCACATAGTCACGGTCTGATTGGCGACCAGAGATCGAGAATTGACCATTAGCGTCCGACACTGAATATGCGCGATTTAAGCCATCTGTTACCGTGATTTCCACGTTTTCGACGAATGTTTGATCTGAATTACGGACACTGCCTTGAACAAAGTCATATGCCGGTGTCATTTCTATCCAGTTGGCAATTTCCAACTGCTCCCCAGCAGCTAGTGGGCGTATCAAAGTGGTTGACGAGTAACCAGGACTTTCGAAGATCAGCGTGTAGCTCCGCAATGTAGGTAATCCCGTAAGATAAAAGACTCCAGTTTCAGTGGGCGAGGCCACCGAAGTGGAGGTGACGGAAAAGTCGCCCGATTCGGCGGTTACTTCAACACCCGAGAGACCATATATCTCTCCAGCATCTTCGTAGCCGACAAATCCCGTAATTGATCCCGGCTGAGCTACCAACTCCACAACGGGCTCAGTTTCTTCGCCGGGCCCTACTGATAGGCGAATTTGAGCTGGGTCGTACCCATCTGCAGCCACCAACAGCTCGTATTCGCCAGGGCTCTGAAGCGCCTTTACTTCAAATTCACCGTTATTCTCAGCGATAAGCGTGAGTGGATCTATTTCTAGGTCAATACTGGAGAGTTGCACAGAAGCGTCGGCTATCGGATCAGCACTAGCATTTTGGACAGTTCCTTTTATTACGGTACTCAGGCCCTCGACCGATACGCGGTCCAGCAAAATTACGGCGTCTCCCGTATCTCGAACAAGTTGGTTCGATTTAGACACAAGACCTTCGCCGAGTACTTCCATTGCGTAAGTTCCGGGCCTGAGCGCAGGAACCTCGAACGAGCCGTCTGAGTTTATCGGGCTCGAAAATTCAATTCCTGATTCGTTGAGCGGAACAAGTTTCACCAGCCCTCGGTCAATAGCGGACCCATTGGAGGACGCGACGATGTTACCTTTGACCGTCTTAAGAGGCGGATTCATAGCCATATCGGAACCAAAGACAAATGAGGGTCCAACGGCGGCCGCCGGTTCTCTAGCTTCTCGAGCTTGAGCGAAGCCCCAGATAACAGCAATTGCCCACAT
>DKNM01000073.1:62194-63562 GCA_002470695.1 Candidatus Neomicrothrix sp. UBA7388 | reverse complement strand
ACGTGGACGTTGTCAGAGATTGAAGAACACGCTGCCAGCAAGGAAGAACCGCAGGGGGAATTGGGAATAGCGTATGCATCTCTGCGTCATCGTGAGTGGCTGAGTTGGCAAGAGCGACGTATGCAACAAAGGAACAAGTGGCGGGAGTTTTTCGAGTCGTTTGATGTTGTATTACTTCCGGTGACCTTGACTGAGGCTATTCGACACGATCATTCCAGCCCTTTTACGGGTCGGACCGTCCAAGTAGATGAGCAACAACGTCCTTACACAGACCAACTCAAGTGGGTGGGCCTCACCGGAGTTTCTTGGCTTCCATCCACTGTCGTTCCAGTCGGCCAGATTGACTCGAAACCCGTTGGTGTTCAGATAGCTGGACCATTTCTCGAAGACCGCACAACGTTGGCGGCTGGCCGGTTCCTACAAGAAGCTCTTGGGGGCTTCCAAAGACCACACGATTTCTAGAACACAAACCTATTTGGGGGTCAAACGTGAGTGCCTTGACCACCGTCAACGTCTATAGCTGCACCGTTGACATACGAAGCCGCGTCGGAGCAGAGAAATCCAATCACGTTGGCTACCTCTTCGGCGGTTCCATATCGCCCAACGGGGACGCTTTTGGAGTTGTTCGCAAGTACGTCACTGGGCGCAGCGCCAGTTGCTTCTGCTACTTCGCCGGCTGCTCTGTCCCACATTGCGGTGTGTATAAGTCCTGGAAGAACAGAGTTCACTAAAACGCCGTCTCTGCCGTACTTTCCTGCCAGCGCTTTACCTGTAGCCACCATCGCTGCTTTGGTTGCGGCATAGTCGACAAGAGCGGCGCCGGGATATTTTGCGGCCCCACTTGCAATCATGAGAATCCGACCCCACTTTTCTTGCCGCATATCGGGAAGGAAATGGCGAGTACACCTCACGGCGGACATCAAGTTCAGCTCATGCAACTCAACCCACTCTTCGTCGGTCATGTACTGGAAATTTCTTGATGGAGAGGCGCCAACGTTGTTGACCAAAATCGCTATCGGGCCCCTCGAACTTACTTCGGAGAGAAATGTTTCTACTGACTGTCGGTCGCCCATATCCGTTATGTGGCCATAGACCCGAGCGCCACTTGCGGACTCATACGCTGCTAATTGAGTGACAGCAGTTTCGTTGCGCGCGCAAAATTCTACTTCGGCGCCCATATCGCAGAGAAGACGGACTGTTGCTGCTCCGATTCCTAGGCTTGCGCCGGTAACCACGGCCCGCTTTCCACTTAGATCTAGTTGCATGTTTTCTGTACCCCCTTGGCCAACAACCCTACATTTTTGCGGTATCAGAAGACCGCTGCACTATGAACTACCGTTTTCTGTTGCGAGAGCGCCTAAATTTGTT
>DKNM01000073.1:30395-61870 GCA_002470695.1 Candidatus Neomicrothrix sp. UBA7388 | reverse complement strand
ATGGATGAGCGATCAAATTCCTGACCAAGCACAAGTTGTAATCGTTGGAGGCGGCATAGTAGGCGCGAGCGTTGCCTATCACCTGACGAAGCGAGGGATCTCAGACGTATTGCTTTTGGAGCAGGGTCAGTTGACTGGAGGGACAACTTGGCATGCGGCCGGCCTTGTTTCGCAGCTGAAGTCGACACACTCATTGACCAAACTAGCTACCTACTCCGCTCGTTTGTTCGAAGAACTCGAGGATGAAACGGGTCAAGCAACGGGTTACCGATCGCCAGGTTCGATATCCGTTGCGTCCGAGCCTGAGCGATGGGAGGAGATGCGCCGGGGTATTTCGATGGCGTCAACAGTTGGGGTGGATATCGAGGAATTGACTCTCGCTGATCTGAGCGATCGAGTTCCGTTATTACGCACAGACGACTTAATCGGCGCGCTATTTATACCAAAGGATGGTCAGACCTCTCCTGTCGACACCACCATGGCGCTGGTCAAAGGGGCGCGAAATGGCGGCGCAAAGATAGTCGAGGGGGTTGCCGTTCAACGTTTACTGAAAGACGGTGACAAGTGTGTGGGGGTAGAAACTGAAGACGGTAGAGCGGTACTTGCTGAGTCAGTGGTTATGGCGGCAGGGATGTGGACACGTCAGCTGGCAGAAACTATTGGCGTCAATGTGCCACTCCAGGCATGTGAGCACTTCTACATAGTGACCGAACCGCTCGAGGGCGTGCCCCGGGATATGCCCATTGTCCGGGACCCAAGTAATTACACGTACTTTAAAGAAGAGACCGGAAAGTTGATGGTTGGATTCTTCGAGCCGAAGGGCAAGGTCTGGAATATCGATGGTATTCCCAGAGATTTTTGTTTCGAGAGTCTTCCTGAGGATTGGGATCACATTGGTCCCATATTCCAAGCGGCTTGCGAGCGAATGCCCTCTCTAAGCGAGGCGGGGCTGCAGCTATTTTTCAATGGACCTGAAGCCTTCACTCCGGACGGCACGTTCTATCTTGGCGAGGCACCCGAAGTAGATAGGTGTTTTGTTGCTGCGGGCTTCAACTCAGTTGGAATTCAAACTGCAGGTGGAGCAGGCTGGGTGTTAGCGGACTGGATAGTGGATGGTCATCCCCCTCGGGACCTGTCGGCAGTAGATATTCGGCGGACGTTTCCTTTCCAGAGCGACCCCGACTACCTGGAAGACCGAATTTCGGAATCCTTAGGGTTGCTGTACGCGATGCACTGGCCCTTCCGCCAATATGAATCAGCGCGCGGGGTCCGCAAAAGCGCGCTCCACGAAGCTTTGAACTCTTCCGGAGCGGTTTTCGGCGAAACCGCAGGTTGGGAAAGACCTAATTGGTTCGCAAACAGTGACCAACGTCGCGAATACGAGTACTCCTACGGCAAACAAAATTGGCACGAAAATATGCGCTCAGAATGCGACGCTGTTCGAAACGGTGTCGGATTATTTGATCAAAGTTCGTTCGCAAAATTTCTGGTTCAGGGACCTGATGCTCTAGAAATCCTTGAGCTGATGAGCAGCAACTCCCTCGATGTTGATCCTGGAACAGCGGTTTACACGCAGTGGTTAAACGATAGAGGAGGCATCGAAGCCGACTTAACAGTGTCTCGCCTAAGTAGTGATGAGTTTTGGGTAATCACTAGCGCTGCATCGCAGACCCGAGATTGGGCATGGCTTCGGCGCGCCTGTCGAGGACGAGATATCGAGATCGCTGACATCACCGACGACTGGGGAGTGCTCGGCGTTATGGGCCCTCTTTCGCGTTCGCTCCTGCAAAGCATCTCAAATGCCGATCTATCAAATGCGCATTACCCCTTCGGAGCAATACGCGAAATCGAAATAGGGGCAACCATTTGCCGGGCGCTCCGTATGAGTTATGTGGGTGAGTTGGGGTGGGAAATTTATGCACCAGTGAACGACTTGGAGACCCTTTACTTTGCGATAACTGAAGCCGGAAAACCTTTCGGTCTTCGTCACGCCGGCTTCCACGCAATGAACTCTCTGAGGCTCGAAGCCGGCTTTCGGCATTGGGGGGACGATATTTCCGACGAGGACACGCCTCTGGAGGCGGGTCTTGGATTCGCTATTTCTTGGGAGAAGCCTGGCGGTTTCATTGGACGCGAAGCTCTGCTGGAGCAGCGCAACCAACCTAGAGTGAAACGTCTGATCCAGTTTCGAGTTGAGGATTCTGAGTTGATCAGCTACCACGACGATCCCATCTTCCGAGACCAGACCTATGTGGGACGCACCACTAGTGGGATGTGGAGTCACACCCAAGACAGGTGCGTAACGATGGCGTATTTGACTAACCCCGAAGGCGTGGATCAAGCATGGCTTGATAGCGGAGTTTGGGAAATCGAGATAGGAACTAGGCGCCGAGCTGTTACACCAAGCATCAGAAGTTTCTACGACCCGACCAATGCACGGGTCAAGCTGTGACCGCGCACCGCATAACTAAAATTCTAACGGCGATGACTTCATTCAAAGAGTCTCTCTTGAGCGACCGCTAGCGGTGGCAAGTTCCGAGCATACAAGGGGGTTGTTACTGACTTCCGTTGGGGTCCTAGTCATTGTTCCGGATGCAACATTTGTCCGACTCGTCGATGCGCCGAGCATGACCAATGCCATGTGGCGCACAGGACTTTTAGGGGTATCGCTTACCTTATTTCTAGCTGCGCGGTATCGGGGTGACCTATTTAACGTGTTGAGGTCTCTTGGCGGTTGGGGAATCGTGGCGAGTGTGCTTTCAGGGTCAGGGACAATATTGTTCGTGGTCGCGGTTGACCGTGCACCAGTATCAAATGTCTTATTAATTCTGGCGCTTTCACCTTTTTGGGCCGCTGTCTGGACGCGGACGACAGTAGGCACCAAAGTCGCCCGCCGAACGCTTATTTCCATGCCTTTTGCCCTAGCCGGTGTGGCTATCGCTGTCGGCGGTGCATCAGAGGGGCTTTTCAGTCAAGGCAACTTTTATGCGCTGTGTTGCTCTCTCGGTCTATCCGCGAACCTTACGATTGTTCGCGTCAAAAAGCAGTTCGACATGGTTCCTACAGCAGCCTGTGGCGGTTTCCTAGGCTGCGTTACCTTGGCGCTCGCCGGGACGGACCCTAACGTGTCAAGCGAAGATTTCGCACTTCTTCTCGTGCTTGGTTTAGTGATTTTGCCCGCAGCAATGGCTCTTATAACACTGGGTGGCCGGCTATTGCCGAGCCCTGAGACTGCGCTTCTGTTACTCGGCGAAACTGCGCTGAGTCCCCCGCTTGCGGCATGGGTCATTGGTGAGTCAATCTCTGGCCAAGCCATTATCGGGGGGAGCTTGCTGCTCATTGTCTTGGTCATCCACGCGACGCTGGGTATTCGCGACTTGCGCTCGTCCTGACTTCCTGAGCGCATCTATAGGAATTATGAAAAGTCGCAGAGAATAAGGCGGTCGATCTCCCCGTGGTGCCATCATTACTCTTTGTGAACAGCGAACAATTGCATGTGGTTAGACATGAGGGATCGGGACCACCCGCCGTTCTGGTTCACGGAGCCCTTGGGAGCAGGTCCTATTGGCGAGATAATATTGATGCGCTTAGGAAAGTCTGCCAACCCATTGTAGTTGAGCTATGGGGGCATGGGCGCTCCCCGAGCCCCGCTGGTTCAGATCGGTATAAGCCGTCCGGGTATGCAGTCGAATTCGAGCAGATACGCAAAGACCTTGGAGTCAATCGTTTGTGGTTAATCGGTCAGTCAATGGGCGCAGCACTTGTCATGCACTACGCAGTGACTCACTCCGAGCGAGTCGCCGGCTTAATCATCACTAATTCGGCATCCGGTTTTGCCGACCCTGAAGAGTGGCGCGAACGCAATCGGACAATGGTCAGCAAAATCGCAGACCAAGTCGACAGCGAAGGCGTGGAATGCTTACGCGACAGCTGGATTAATCCAGGAAGGTCAAGCCGAATCAACAGAGCAACTCTGGCGCTGCTCGCAGACGAATTTTCGGAGCACTCGCCGCAAGGAATCTCAGCTTCTTTTCGAATAACAAATTATTCATTACCGCTTGGTGAGTCATTGAGAAAAATTTCGGCTCCGGTTCTCTTCACTAACGGAATTGAAGAGGAACGCTTTCAGAAACATCTTCCACGGGTCAAACAAATTCCCCAGATCGAAATTGTCGACTTACCCGCTTCCCACGCTGTCAACGCTCACGATCCGCAAGGTTGGAATGCGGCAGCTACGGCATTCATCAATAAGCACTCTTAACTTGGAGGTAATGCCATGAACGACTCGTCGGATACAGCAAAGGGGCCTCTCGAGGGAATTAGAGTCATTGACGTTTCAAGCGCCGTCGCCGGTCCTTGGGTTAGCTCTTGGCTCGCTGAGATGGGTGCAGAAGTGATACTGATCGAAAAAGTCGGTATTCCCGACGTGATGCGGATGACAGGGGCTATCAGCGAAGACCAATCAGGTTGTTGGGTTCATATGCACCGCAACAAAAGAGGGATGGACCTAGATATACGGAGCGAAGCGGGCCGATCTATTTTGTTGGATCTCGCAGAGCGTGCCGATGTTTTCATCCAAAATTTCCGTCCGGGTGTTACGGAAAGGCTTGGAATTGATTTCCCGACCCTTTCGGCCATCAATCCGGAGTTGGTGTACTTATCTGTTTCGGGCTTCGGTTCAGATGGGCCCTATGCCAATCAACCTGTGTATGACCCGATCATCCAGGCAGTCTCTGGAATGGCAGAGGCCCAAAATGGCACGTACGTCAAGGCAGTGGTCGCAGATAAGACGACGGCCATGGCAGGAGCGAATGCAATCCTTGCCGCTCTCGTCGCTAGAGCAAACGGGTCCGGCGGTCAGCATATTGAGGTAGCTCTCTTGGACGCGATGTTGCATTGGATGTGGTTGGAGGTCTTTTGGAACGAATCGCTGCCCGACGCTGAGCCAGCGCCAACATATAGCGAATGGTATGAACCCTGGGATACAGTTGATGGCCAAATTGCAGCAAATTGGGTGAACTTCAAGCAATACCAAGGAGCTTGCGAGGCACTAGGTAAACCGGAGCTTGCGAACGACCCAAGATTTGCTACCCGAGACGCTCGCTTGCAGAATGCGGATGCTCAGCGTGCAGAATTTGCTGCCCTCCTTCGCCAACTTTCCACTAAAGAGGCCTTAGCTGCGTTAGTAGCGGCTGACGTGCCGTGCGCTCGCGTTGCATCTCGCAAGGATGTCTTTCAGGACCCTCAGGTACTCCACAACGACATAATTCTCGATGAAGTACATCCGCGCATCGGGAGGGTGCGCACAGTCCGGCCTCCCGCTAAGTTCAGTAAGACACCTGTATCTCTTAATCGTCCTGCACCTAGCAAAGGCGAGCACACCGATGAGATTTTATTGGAGCTGGGCTTGGATGTAGGTCAAATTGCTGCTCTTCGCGATCAGCAAATCGTTGCGTAATCAAGGCATTTCTATGAAGCGTCCAACAACTAAATTCGTTACTTCGGATAACGGCGTCAAGGTAGCCGCACATGATTACGGCGGAGACGGGAAACCGACGCTATTCGTGCATGGGACGGGGCTCGTTTCGCGAATGTGGGAGCCCATTATCGATGGTATTGGCGAAGAATTCCGAGCTATTTGCATAGACCTTCGGGCTCATGGAGCAACAAAAAGCCCAGAGAATGTCGACTTTTTTGAAGACCGTATGGTTGCCGACCTCACTTCAGTCGTCGATGAACTTGAGTTACGAAAAGCGTGGATAGTGGGTCATTCAATGGGAGGTGCCACGAGTATTCTCACTTCCCTCAACCGTCGGGATGCCTTTACGAAGGCTTGGGTCTACGAGCCGATCATTTTTGAACGCACAGACCACCTACCACCAGGGTCTTTCGACTTCGTCGAGGCGACAAAACGACGGAGGTCTATTTTTGGGTCTAGGCAAGAAGCAATAGATCGTTACGGGAGTCGACCTCCACTTGACGAGCTCGCACGCGAGTGCTTAGAAGCGTACGTCCAATATGGCTTCGTTGATCTACCCGACGGCTCCGTTCAACTTGCTTGTGACCCTCAACTGGAATCACGAGCTTTTGAACAGTTTCTCCAACAAGGTTGGGAGCAACTACCAAAAGTGGATATCGACGTACTGGTAGCCTATGGAGCAGATGGCAAGGAGCGTTCGTCTATAGCGGCTCCAGCGATAGCGGAACGTCTGCCTAAGGGAGTCCCGCAGAGGTTCGACCGAGCCGACCACTTCGGTTGCTTCGGACGCGTTAACGAAGTAGTTGCGTCCCTCAGAAATTGGTTTCTAGGCAACAAATAACTCTTAGAAGCGGACCAGTGCTTCCTGACTCATAGAAGCAACAAGTTTTCCGTCCTGCCACATCCTGCCCTGAGCGAGGCCACGAGCTCCGGCCGAGGTAACAGGCCATTGCTCAACGTAAATCCAGCGGTCTGCCTTTGCTTCGGCGTGAAACCACATTGAGTGATCCAGGCTCACAAGCATCGTTCCTTCGCTTCCCCAGGTTCTTCCATAGGGTACGAGCAGTGTGTCGCAGAGGCAGTCGTCACTCATATAAGCCATGATCGCAGAGTGAATATTCGGATCAGCGGGAAGGTCCTTTCTACTGCGGAACCAGAAGTTTATTCCGCCTTGGGGCGATGGCCCGCTAGGAGACCATGGTGCATGTTCTATTCGGTATTCGACTGGCCTAAGCCCTTGCGACCACTCTTCACCAAAAATTGGGCCAACCTCTTCGATGCATTCTTCGAAAGTCGGCAATCCGCTCGGGGGCTCATTTCCTCTCGGTGCTTCAGGAATTATTTCAGTCGGCCCCTGCTCCGGAAGATGGAAGGAGGCAGTGAGATCAATGATTTGCTTTTCCTGTTGAATACCCGTTACACGGCGCTGACAGAATGCTCTGCCTTCGCGAACACTTTGGACGTCGTAACGAATATCTGCGTGGCCATCCCCACCGCGCAAGAAAAAGGCGTGAATTGAATGAAGCAATCGCTCATCTGCCACTGATTTGCATGCACCGATAATGGCTTGAGCAAGTTGGTGTCCGCCAAATAGCCCGTAGTCGCCGTGTCCTGAACTTTGACCGTTAAAGCTTGACGGCCCCAATTCGGTAAGGTCGAGGACGTCTAAGAGATCATCAATTGGGTCTTCCACAGTTACACAGGCTGCCAGAATTATTTGTATTTTGTTGTCCGATTTTAAATTGTCTCAAAACCCGGTGGGGGTATGAACCCTCCGAACTCCTTTTCCAGCAGCGAAGCAAAATGGATCGATTTCTTGTCCCCGAGATGTGGAGCGATGATCTGCAGTCCGACGGGTAGGCCGTCAAGCAATCCCACCGGAGCGACGGTGCTCGGAAGGTACACACTGCAGCTCCAGCCCGCCCAGAAAAGCTGATCCACAACAGGCTCTTGTTTCCCATTGACTTCTATGGTCCGGGTCGTTCGATCTCCTTCGTGGTCATGAGCGAAAGCGGTTGATGCCGCTGCCGGGCACAGCAAAAGGTCGAAGTCTTCGAAGAATGCAGCCCACGCGTGCCGGTATTTCTCTCGTTGCTGGTGCAGAGCAAACCATTCACGGTGGGTCATGTGGGCACCATGGTCAACTAGATTTCGGTATGAGCGGTCCCCGTTTAACCAATTGAGGTGTCCCTGTTCAGCCTTATCGAACGCCTCATCACTTAACGAAACCCCATTTGCTGCGCGGAGCAGTAAAAGATAGTTCTCAAAGAATTCGCTCTGATCAATTTGCGGCGCCGTTCGCACAACCTCCACCCCCAATTGCGCCAATTGTTCGCAGGTCTCCTCTAGGTGTTTCACCATGGCAAAAGACGTTGCGCACGCCGGCGATTCCAGTAAAACGCCGACTTTATAATCGGCAATTGTGTCCTTGCCTTCCACTGGGAGCGACAAGCTATACCCAGCAGCATCCCATCCATCTGGACCGGAGAGAACGTCGAGTGCCGATCCAAGATCAATTGCGCTTCTTGCTAGAGGGCCCATAACTGCTATGTCAGTTTCAGTGAGCACACCCGGTGCCATATGCCCGGTTTGCGGGATAAGTCCCATGGTCGGTTTATGCCCGAACACGCCGCAGTAATGCGCAGGATTACGAATTGAGGCTCCGATATCGCTACCAATTTCTAATGCCGACATCCCGGTAGCTAACGAAACCGCCGACCCACCCGAAGAGCCGCCCGGGGTTCGCGTTAGATCCCATGGATTGTTCGTGCATCCGTAAATTTCGTTAAAAGATTGCCAATCTCCGAGCATGAATGGGACGTTCGTTTTTGCCCAAATAACTGCCCCCGCGGACATCAGCCGTTCAACCGAAGGGCTATTCACAGAGGGGAAGTTTGCTTTCCACTCAGGGTTACCCCACGTCGATGCTGTTCCTATCCAGTCGTATGCTTCTTTAATCGTTATCGGTAGACCGTGGAACGGCCCAGTAAAGTCGCCTTGGGCTGTCATTTCGTCAAGCACAAAAGAGCGTTGCGTTGCTTGATCAATTTGTTTTTCGATTACTGCGTTAACCAGGGGGTTGAATGCTTCATAACGAGCGATGGCTTGTTGGAGGAGCTCTCGCGAGCTGACGCTTCTATTGCGAACTAACTTCGCTAACTCGGTGGCGGTCTCCAGCATGAAATCAGATGACATTCTTGAACGGTAGCGCCTTCTCAACCCCGCAATGCTTCGAGTGAACCCTTCATTGCATCAAGAAAATGATCTACGTCTCGATCCGATGTCGCCAAGTTCATGCATCCCATGCCGTAGCTACTGAAATAGACCTCGCGTTCGATCAGACGATGCTGCAAGGACTGCATTACCGCCGATTCGTCACTATCAAGGTGCGCGTCCCTGTAACTGTTTATGCGCCTGCCATGTGGGTGAATTCGGAACAGAGATCCTGCACCAGTTGTATGCCAGTCAAGAGAAAGCGATTCAAAAACATCATCGAGGCCGCTACGAATTTTGTTTCCGATGTAGTCCAACCGCTCAAAGCTTGACTCATCAAGCTGCCGCATACACGCGTATCCTGCCGTCATCGTTACCGGGTTAGCGGTATATGTGCCTCCCGAAGGCACAGCGGCACGGTCACCGTGCTCGGCACTAAAAACAGCCATGACTTCGGATTTCCCACCAATTGCTCCTACAGGAAAACCACCCCCGATAATTTTCGCCATCGCAGTCAAGTCCGGATCGATGCCGTGAAGGGCTTGTGCGCCACCCAATCCAAGACGCAAGGAGATAACTTCATCCAGAATCAGGAGGGCTCCTACTTCTCTTGTCTCTTCGCGAATAGCTTTTTTGAAATCGGCGCTAAGAACTGGCATACCAACTCGCGACGGCATCGGATCAAGCAAGACTGCTGCTAGCTGAGACCCCATTTTCTTGATCGCTTCTCTGGCTCCTTCAACATCGTTGAATTGGACAACGGTTACCTCGTCGGACAGAGAGTGAGGTGCACCAACTGCGTAGGGCACTGTTGTGGGCGAGTCACTGGGGCCCCAGTTCGCTGGATCCGAACCCAGGCTCGCTTCAGCATGATCGTATGTTCCGTGATAGCTACCCTCAATTTTTATGATTGCGGGTCGTTCTGTAAAAGCTCTTGCGGCCTTGATCGCTCCCATCACAGCCTCTGTGCCTGAGTTACAAAACCTGATTTGTTCGCAAGCTCGGATCCGGTCACATAGCAACTCTGCAAGAAGAATTTCTGGCTCAGTAGCAAGAGAGAATGCAGTGCCGCTGGAGAGTTGTCTCCGGACTGCGTCCTGTATCTCTTCATTAGCGTGACCAAGAATTATCGACGTAAAATTGTTATTACAGTCAAGGTAACGATTTCCATCGACGTCGGTAACCCACGCTCCATCGCCATGATCTACATAGATGGGGTGTGGGCGAATAATCACTGTCGAACGCGACACACCATCGGGGATCACAGCTTTACCGCGTTCGTGCAATTCGGCAGATCGAGAACTCAGGAACGGATAGTTGTTTGCCATTTCAATAGTTTTGCAGGTCAATGCGCGCGATGATCATTACTATGCCTCAGTCTCATAGTGATTCAAACGAGATCAAACGTCCAGTCGCCCCCTGGCGAATAGGAGTTGATGTCGGCGGAACATTCACCGATCTTGTACTTGCTGATTCCGGTGGCGAAGTGTGGGTCGCAAAAGTTCCTTCAGTCCCGGCCGATCCAAGCGAAGGGGTTCTTGCTGCAGTTCAACGAATCGCTGTTGACCTCGGACTACCGAAATCTGAAATTCTAAATAAGTGTTCGCTGTTTGTGCATGGATCGACCGTCGCGACAAACACCATGTTGGAGGGCAAGGGCGCAAAAGTTGGCCTGATAACGACCGAAGGCTTTCGAGACTCTCTTGAGATACGTCGCGGTTTACGCTCAGATCAATGGAACCACCGAGAACCCTATGCCCCGGTTCTGGTTCCCAGATTTCTCCGCCGTTCAGTTGCTGGACGCATCGATGCCGATGGCTCAGAATACGAGCCATTAGATACCTCACTCGTCAATGAAATAGTCAGCGACTTCCGTGAACATGGGGTCGAAGCCGTCGCAATTGCTTTACTCAACAGTTTTGTTGACGACACACATGAGCGACAGTTAGCTGAACTCATAGACGAGGAGTGGGTAACGCGCTCTGCGGAGGTCTCTCCTCTTATGGGCGAGTACGAGCGAACCTCTACTGCAGTAGTGAATGCTGCCCTTTCACCTCGAATCGTCAAATATCTCAAATCTTTGGACACCGAGTTGACCTCTGAAGGACTGACAAAACCAATTCTGCTCGTGCAATCAAATGGCGGCGCAGCTTCAGTTGAGCAGTTGGCATCGAAACCAGTAAATCTTTTGCTCAGTGGGCCCGCTGCTGCGGTTGGCGCACTCAATTTGTACCGACGCTCGGTCGACAGGACATTCTCTGGAGAAGAAAATCAAGGAAACCTAATTTCGATGGAGATTGGGGGCACCTCATGCGATGTCTTGCTGATGTCGAAAGGTGAGGTTGCTACCCGAGACGATATTGATATCGCTGGCTATCACGTTTCGACACCAGCAATTGATATCCACACGATTGGAGCCGGAGGCGGGACAATTGCCGGCGTAGACGATGCAGGCTTGTTATTTGTGGGGCCTGAGGGGGCTGGAGCAGATCCGGGGCCAGCCTGCTACGGAAGCGGTGGCACTCTGCCTACGGTAACGGACGCCCATTTGGTCCTCGGTCGCTTGCGGCCGGGTAAATCCGCAGGCGGCACTTTAGATCTTGACCTTGACAAAGCGCGTGAAGCTATCGACATTCACGTCGCTCAAAAGTTGAAAATGTCAGTCGAAGAAGCAGCCGCTGGAATCATCGAGTTGGTTGAACAGCACCTCTTGAGTGCCGTCGAACACATTTCAATTGAACGCGGGCATTCGCCGCGCAAGTTCACACTTGTCGCAGCCGGCGGCGCTGGACCTATGCACGGCTCAAGCGTCGCTGCTGGCTTGGGTTGCGCTCGAGTTCACGTTCCACGCGACGCTGGGGCTCTTTGCGCTATTGGAATGCTCCATGCAGATGTAAGGCAAGATTTCACCCGTTTTCTACTCGGGTCGCTTGACGAGCTTCCAACTTCGGAGGTAGCTGAGGGTTTCAACGCTCTTAGAGAGCGCGCACTGGAAGTTATGGGGCATGAAGGATTTGCCCCAGCTGAAGTATCTCTGGCTTACGAACTTGAGTTGCATCACCCAGGTCAGCTTTGGAGCATTCGGGTGACAGTCGACGAAGGTCAACTCGATCGGAAGGCAGTGCGATCTGCGTTTGAGGGCGAGTACCGCCGCCTATACGGCCATGCTCAAGATGAGGGAACAATAATGATTTCTTCGCTTCGTCTTACGGCTCGTGGATCTACTGGTGAAGTAGAAATGGCTTCTGACGATCGCTCGGACGGTATACCGCAGCCGATTGACACCCGGTCAGTGTGGTTTCCCAACGATGGGTGGGTGGAGACCGTCGTCCACGACGGTTCTTTGCTACGAGCCGGCGACACCCTCAACGGGCCTGCACTAATTGAGGAGGCAACGACAACGGTCGTGGCGCGGCCAGGCGATGTTTTACGCGTTGACGACTCAGGCGACTTTGTTCTTGATGTAGCGCAAACCGATGAATCTCTGCACCATCGATCCGGCGAGCTAGATCCTGTCGTGCTGGCGCTAATGCAAAATCGTCTTGACCAGATAAGTCGCCATATGGGTTGGGTGATGACCCGAACGGCGCGAAGCACGATCTTCAGCCAGAGCCACGACTTCAGTTGTTTTGTCACAACTCCAGACGGAACCCTCGTTGCCAATGCTGATGGCATTCCGATTCATACCGGGGGTGGAGGTTTCGCTGTTCGAGCAGTAGTGGCAAAATACGGCCACGACTTAAAGCCTGGTGACGTTTTTCTCCTTTCCGACCCCTATGTGGCGGGAGGAAATCACCTTCCCGATTGGGTTATTGCTCGGCCTATTTTCGTTGGTGACGAAGATCCGGTGCTGGCAGGTTTTTGCTGCAACAGAGCACATCAGTCCGATATTGGGGGCGGGCTCGCGGGAACTTATAACCCCGAAGCGACAGAAATATGGCAGGAGGGTATTCGACTTCCCGTGATGCGTTTAATTGAACAAGGCAAAGTGCGCGAAGACCTCTGGGAACTTCTGTTAATCAACTGCCGCACACCGGAACTACTTGACGGTGACCTCCTCGCAATGTTGGGGTCAACAAACATCGGAGGCGAGCGAGTTATAGCCCTGGCTAACGAACTAGGCGTGGACGCCTACCTCTCTTATCTCGCGGGTGTACTCAATCACGCCGACCGAAGGATGCGAGTTGCCATTCAGGCTCTTCCTGACGGCGTTTATTTCGGCGAAGATCACACCGATAATGACTGCTTTGAAAAAGTTGACATAGCCATAAAGGTTCAGCTCACAGTAAGCGGCGACGAGTTAGATATTGACTTCACGGGCACTGACCCACAAATTGAGGGCTTCAAAAATAGCTCCTTGGCCAATACTTATTCATCTGTGTACCTCGCTGTTTCCTCATTTTTCGACACAAGTATTCCGCGCAATGAAGGAACGTACCGCTGTCTGTCAATTAAAGCCCCTGAGGGGTCCATTGTTAATGCCCTCCCACCGGCGCCGATGACGATGAACACCGTTTATGTAGCACACGAAATCGTGATAGCAGTGTGGCAGGCATTAGCGGAGGCAGATCCAACTCGAGCGTGCGCAGGATGGTCGAAGACAATGCACGGTCATGTTGCAGGCAAGCGCGACGACGGGTCTACCTGGGTTATGTATCAATGGCATGCCATGGGAACACCAGGCGCAACAGCGGAGCGAGACGGTTTCGCTCAAATGGGCCATCTCATTAGTCTCGGAGGCTTAGACATACCTAATTTGGAGTTTCACGAACAGCACTACCCTGTTCGATACTTGTGCCACGAACAAAGACTCGATAACGCTGGGCCAGGCGAAATGAGAGGCGGAACTGGAGTCCGTTACGAAGCTGAAATTCTCGAGCCTGCTATTTGGTCATTTCGAGCCGAGGGGCTTGATACCCCTAGCGGACATGGAGTCGAAGGAGGCGGGACTGGCGGTGTTGGCTACGAATGGATAGTCCCGTTCGACGAAGAAGCCGATGGGCCTAGTTTCGTTCCGCCGAAGTACGGCGTCACCAAATTAGGACCAGCTCGCATGATCGCTGAGACGCCGGGCGGTGGAGGCTGGGGGGACCCCCACAATCGAAATCCAGCTTCAGTGCTCAGAGACGTCAAGGACGGTGTTGTATCAATAGACGCAGCTCTTGCCGACTATGGAGTAGTCATTGATGGGACAGGCGTAGCCGTCGACATTTCGGCTACCGATCGCGAACGCAGTAAACGTCTCAATCGCGTAGAGCAAACATGACTGACCCTGTTCTCGACAGCATCAGACGACTGGACTTTGATTATCAAATTATTGACTGCGACCCAGAACTAGCGGATACGGCAGCCTTTTGCGCTAGTTATGGCTATCAACCCAGCGAGAGCGCTAACGCTATTTTGGTCGTAGGTAAGGGAGATCCCAGGGTCTACGCATTGTGTGTCGTGTTAGCCGACACACAAATTGATGTGAACAAAACTGTTCGCCACAAGTTTGGTAGGAAGAAAGCGTCTTTCGCTTCCTCGGATGAAACGAGAGAATTAACCGGAATGATCCTCGGGGGTGTAACTCCGTTCGGTACACCGGAGTCAATTCCCGTTTGGATCGATAGCCGAGTCTTGCTGTGTCCCAAGGTCATAGTAGGAGGCGGATCCCGGGATCGAAAGATCTACATCAGTCCTAAAGCTTTGAGCGCATTGCCTTCCGCCGAAATAGTCGACGACTTGGCGAAGGAACGCGCCGAAGCCTGATTGGCAACTGCAACCCCAGCCGTATCTCGCTACTTCGAATACCCTCCAGTAGAAATCGAATAAGAGGTCCCGTTCAAAACTGACCGCGAATGTTATTTGTGCCGCCGCCTCGGTGTAGTCTCATGTCTGCTCACAGCACGACAACTAAATCAGGGGAGAGTCATGGCAGCACAGGGCTCGATTTTAGGAAATGCAGTCACCCGCAAGGAAGACCCAGGTCTTCTAACTGGGTCTAACGAATATGTTGACGACTTAGATATTGATGCCGCTCAAATTGTGTTTGTGCGTTCAACAATGGCGCACGCCATTTTGCTGGAGGTTGATATCAGCGAAGCCGTAAATATGCCCGGTGTTTTGGCTGTTTATACCGCCGAAAATCTGGAATTGACTGCAGTCAACCAGTCCGAATTCATGGACCCTTCAATGAACCGTCCGCCACTAGCGTCGGGAAGAGTGCGCTTCGTCGGCGACATCATCGCTGCCGTAGTAGCCGAAAGTAAGTCCCAGGGCGTAGACGCAGCAGAACAAATCATTGTCGATTATGACCCTCTGCCAGCTAACGCAGATATTGAAGCTGCGGTTGCCGATGACGCCCCGATTCTCTGGGAAGGCGCCGAGAATAACGTTTGTTTTGCTATTGGCAATGAGTACGACGGCCCCGACGTAACAGAAGGTGCAGATGTGGTCGTATCAGAACGCATAGTCACGCAGCGGCTTGCGGGCGTTCCAATGGAACCGAATGGATGTGTTGCCATACCCGAAGGCGATTCAATGACGTTCTATGCCTCAACCCAAGCCGCTCATGGTTTACGCGATGGGCTCGCTCCGAACCTGGGTCTGGAGCCGGACAATTTAAGAGTTATCGCGCCTTGGGTCGGAGGGGGATTCGGTCCAAAAGCTGGTCTGTACATCGAATACATACTTTGCGGCAAAGCAGCCCAACAGCTAAACCAACCGGTCCGCTGGGCAGAGCAACGCGGCGAGAATATGGTTTCAATGGCACAGGGTCGGGCAATGGTCATGAACGCCGAGATGGGTGTCAACAACGATGGATCCATCGTGGGCTTAAAGGCCAGAGTCGTTGCTGATGCAGGCGCTTATCCCGCTATTGGCGCTGTATTGCCCATGCTCACGATGCAGCTCAGCCAAGCCGTATATGACATTCCGGCTATTGATTTCTTTGCCCAGTCAGTTGTGACGAATACGACATTTATCGGTGCGTATCGCGGAGCCGGGCGTCCTGAAGCAACACAGATGGTCGAGCGAGTTCTTGACAAGGCAGCAGCGGCTATTGGAATGGATCCAGCCGAAATCAGAAGAAAGAACTACCTACAACCTGATGCGTTCCCACTTACGACTTTGGTTGGAGCCAACTACGACTCAGGCGAGTACGAACGTTCTCTGGACGCTGTTCTAGAAGCTTCTGGTTACAGTGAACTGAGAGCCGAGCAGACACGACGACGAGAAACTAACGATCCGATGCTATTAGGCATCGGCGTCTCCTCGTACGTCGAGGTGACCGCACCCATCGGCCTCCACGTCGAGTACGGGAGTTGCGAAATTAATGATGATGGCTCAGCGACTATCAAAGTAGGTACCAGTTCTCATGGGCAGGGCCACGACACCGCTTTTTCGATGCTTGTAAATGATGTACTCGGAATTCCTATGGATCAGGTGAACCACGTTGACGCCGATACAGAGACGGTAGCTAGAGGGTCTGGGACAATGGGCTCACGCTCACTTCAGGCAGGTGGGTCAGCGGTCTATGAAGCATCAAAGGTTGTTCTCGAGAAAGGGAAGCAATTAGCGGCAACACTCTTAGAGGCAAGCGCCGATGACATCGTCGTCGGTGACGGCGCCTTGCAGGTGGCAGGAGTGCCCGCAAAATCCGTTAGCTGGGCGGAGCTAGCTTCCGCTGCAGCGGAACAAGAAATTGAGGGAGGACTCGCTCATGAACTCGATTTCGATGGCACAGACTCAACCTATCCATTCGGTTCTCATGTAGCTGTCGTCGAAGTCGATAGCGAGACCGGCGAAGTCGAACTGTTGCGTCATATCGCTGTCGATGACTGCGGAACAATTCTCAACCCGATGTTGGTTCATGGCCAACAGCACGGAGGCATCGCTCAAGGTGTTGCCCAAGCACTATGGGAACACGTTCAGTATGACGAAGATGCTAATCCGGTATCAGCAAGCCTTATGGACTATCTAATGCCTTCAGCTGCCGATCTGCCAAGCTTCGAAGTCTCAAATACGGAGACGGCAAGCCCCCGCAATCCGCTCGGAGCGAAGGGAATCGGTGAATCCGGAACTATCGGATCTACTCCTGCCGTACATAATGCAGTTTGCGATGCTCTCGTACATCTGGGAGTCGAGCACATCGATATGCCATGCACCCCACAGGCGGTCTGGAAAGCGCTACAAGACGCTTAGATCATTTCTTGCGCTGCTTGCAAAGCGCACCTATCTGCTCTGCTTGTTTGAGATATCTAAGCTTCAACAAGAAGCAGTAAAGCGATGGCAGTCAGGGAGGCCAGCAACAGAACCAACGGAACTTGACCGGAAACATCGTCCTTGTTTTTCAATGTTGTCAAAGTCCTGTCATGCCCAACCATGACTCCGGCTAAGTGGCCACCCACTATGCCAAGCGCTTGAATCGAAGCGATGACCGTTGGGCCAACAATGCGATAGTTCACATAGGTATCAGCAGTGCCTATAAGGTTCCAACCGCGATCAAGAGGGTCGCTGAGCTGGACAGCCAGCTGTTGACCTTCAAAGATAGCCATGCCGGCATAGTGAGCTATTGCGTAGCCAAGAGCTACGGGAACTAAAGAAAGCGCGAAGCCATCTTCGAAATCACGATCCGTGTTGCCATCTCGTCTTTGCATCCATCGCACACACCCCAGAAAAAGAGCTGTAATCAGCGCCATTGAGAAGAGAAGCCCGATCGTGTTGTAGACAGTTGCGTTCCATCCCGCACGATTACCGACTATCTGCGCCCACCACGTGGTGCGCGAAAGCCCATCGAAAGACGTTCCGCCAAGCACCACTAAAACCAATGCGGCGAGCCCTTTCTGAATTGGAACCTGACCCAACCCAACCAATGGCTTGCGGATCATCAGCGCACCCTTGTGAACATGCACCGGCGACATGGCGGCTACGAGCCGGGTGAAAGCGGCGAGCGGGTCATGGGACCTTAGCCATTCAGTGCCTCCCCAGAGAGCACCTATCCCGCTCCATGCAACCCAGAAAGTCAAAAGCACAGCCAAGGGCGTTCGGCCCGCCGGCCGATGGTAAGCGAGCTCTAGCCACAAAAATAATGCCATGAGAAAGGCGGCCCAGTTCAGATTCCAACCTCGTGAAGGACCCCCGGTTGACCTACGGTCCTTAAAGGACGCCAGAGTCTCAAACGGACTGAGCCACCGCCACAAGTCACCGAAAAAAAATGAACCGACAGGCACGTATACCCACAACGCAACAAAAACAATTCGTGGCGCGATATTTACGAGCGTGTCATCCTCGACAATGAAACTGGACAGAACGGCCAAAAAGACGAGGGCCAATCCAAGTAGCCGTCCAACAAGTAGACCAAAACGACCAGCCAAAGAATTTAGGTGCAGTAAGACTTTGCCATTTGAAGCATTCGGAAACCTCGCTTCGCGCCACCCAGAGACCAAGGCAGCGAAAGAAATTATCAAGGCTGCTGCCGCCACCAAACCCAACGTCGTAACCGACATCGGCAATTCACCCGGGGGGCCTACACCGTGAGAGAAAAGCGAACTAAGCATGCCCGGACTGTAGAGGGCAATTAAACAAAATAGGCATTTACCTCTCAACTCGTTGTAGTGTTTCCGGAGTCGCTAATCCTGCAGGAAGGCACTCTTATGAGCACTGACGCATCGACCGACCCGGTCATAGTTGCAACCGCCCGAAGCCCTATTGGTCGAGCCTTTAAAGGCTCCATGACCGAGATTAGGCCCGACGATCTCAGCGCGCAGATCGTCAACAAAGTACTCGAGAAAGTTCCAGAACTTCCCCCCGAAGAAATTGAAGATCTGATTATGGGTACCGGTTCGCCAGGTGGCGAGCAGGGGTTCAATATCGGAAGGGCAACAGCTGTTTTGGCAGGTCTCGGAGACGTACCGGGCACCACCGTCAACCGTTACTGCTCTTCTTCCCTACAAACAATTCGCATGGCCGCTCATGCAATCAAAGCCGGTGAAGGTGATGCTTTCATCGCAGCTGGCGTCGAATGCGTATCTAGGTACGGAAAGGGAAATGCCGACAGCTTGCCCGATACGTCAAACCCGATATTTAGAGCGCCAGGCGAACGATCCAAAGTTCGCGCTGAGGGCGGACACGGAGATTGGGCTCCAGCGGACGGCTTACCTGACCTTTACATAGCTATGGGACAGACTGCCGAGAATGTGGCCGAACTTAAAGGAGTCAGCCGCGAAGCGATGGACGAATATGGCGTGATGAGCCAGAACAAGGCAGAAGAAGCAATCGCTAGGGGCTTCTTCGAAATGGATATTACTCCAGTGACAATGCCCGATGGAACTGTGGTAAGCGCAGACGATGGACCCCGCGCTGGCGTGACCTTGGATGCCGTATCACAGCTCAAACCGGCCTTTAGGCCAGATGGCAGAATAACCGCAGGCAACGCGTGTCCTCTTAACGACGGGGCCGCCGCCGTTGTGGTAATGAGTCGCAAACGAGCAGAAGAACTGGGCATTACGCCAATGGCTCGCATCATCGCAAGCTCAGTCTCCGCTCTGAACCCCGAGATCATGGGCCTCGGGCCGATCGAAGCGATTAAACGAGTACTTGCTCGCGCAAATATGAGCATGAGTGATATCGACTTAGTCGAAATCAACGAAGCTTTCGCTGCGCAAGTTATTCCGTCAGCCGATGAGCTTGGCATAGACATGGTCAATCAACTCAACGTCAATGGCGGAGCAATCGCACTCGGACACCCGTTTGGGCAAACAGGGGCTCGAATCATGACGACCCTATTAAATGGCCTTCAGGATTCCGATAAGACTTTCGGTCTGGAATCAATGTGTGTTGGCGGCGGTCAAGGAATGGCCATGATTGTCGAGAGACTGAACTAAGAAAGCCTTCTTTAATTCATGATGCTTTGGCGCCCACTATGTGGGCGCCAAACTATTTTTAGCTTCAAGCTTGACGTATCCATCCAGAAACAACCTCAACGTGACTCGTTTGAGGGAACATGTCCAAAACATCAATCTGGTCCAACTCGTAACCAGCCGCAGTCAGCAATCTGGCGTCTCTCCCTAACGCGCCGGCATCGCAAGAGATAAGAACGACATGCGGAGCTTCCGTTAATCGAATCACCTCTACGCCCGATGCACGCAAACCCGACCTTGGGGGGTCTGCAATTACGACATCCGCGAGTTCAGGTGTCCACTTTTCGACTTCAAGTTGATGAATAGAGACATGCGATCCCAAATTATGTTGGGCGTCTCTAGTTGCCGACTTGGATGACTCCACCGCTGTCACCTTTTCAAACCAGTCACCCACGGTTCCTGAAAAGAGGCCGACGCCGGCATAAAGATCGACCATGACTTGCTCACCAACGTCTTGGACGCTTAACCATTCGGCAGTCAAACCGATCAAACTTTCGGCTCCTTCAGGCGAGCTTTGGAAAAACGACTGTGCCGAAATTCGCCATTCGATGCCTGCCGCTTCCTCGAAAACAAATGCCTCTGCGCCTTTTCTAGCTTCGTTCCGACCGACAACTCGCACATCATCAGGCAACGAGAAGCCATCAGCAACGGGCTCCCCCATCACCAGTCGATCCCCAGTGCGCGATCCCACTCGGATGGTCACATCGGAGGCCGTGTGGAAAAAGCCGTTGGCCAGAATATCTTCGATCATAGGGTGCGCTACAACACATTCTTCGAGTTGGATTAGTTCATTTGATCGTGCTTTTCGCAAAGCAGCGTGACCGTCAACAACACCAACACGCATAGTTGTGCGATAGTTTTTTTCCTCCGGGCCACTCACGTACCCAATATCGGGCGGAGATATCGAACCTAACCTTTCGAGAGATTGAGCCACGATGCTCAACTTTGCATCGATCTGCGCGTCTTGGTTCAAGTGTTGCCAATCACAACCTCCACAACCCTTGACAACGTTTGGGCAGGGAGGGTCTCGACGGTTTTCACCCGGAGATAGGACCTCAACAATCCGCCCGCGAGCGTAACGCTTCTTTTCTTCAGTCAGGTCTATGAGGAGTTCATCTCCGACAGCGCTTCCAACGACGAAGACAGCGCGACCATCTTCAAGCCGCCCAACTCCCTCTCCTCCAACTGCAAGATCGTTAATAGTGACCCGCTTACCCATCCAACCCAGACTACGGTCACTTACATGAATCGCCCCATTGAGATAGTCCCTTCTGTACTACCGGCTGACTTTTCGCGACTAGGTGAAGAGTGTGTGGCTCTTGAGGCCGCTGGTGTCGATCGCATTCAATGGGACGTAATGGACGGAAATTTTGTTCCCAATTTGACCTTTGGTCCTGACGTAATCGCCGCCTGCCGAGAACATGTCGACGTGATGTTCGAAGCGCACCTTATGGTCGCTAATCCTGACGAGTTGTTACCTAACTACATCGAGGCTGGCTGCCAAATGGCGATAGTTCATGTAGAAACAACGGCACATCTTCATAGGACTCTCGGCAACATAAGAGAATTAGGTTGCCGCCCTGCAGCAGCTCTTAATCCGTCCACTTCACTAGATTCGGTTAGTTCGGTTTTAGACATGTTGGACATGGTTCTAATAATGACCGTCAACCCGGGCTTCGGAGGTCAGGCTTACATCCCGACGATGGAGTCAAAGGTCACCGATCTTGCACGACTAATCGATGAAGGTGGCTTTGACGTTGACATAGAGGTCGATGGCGGAATCTCCGCCTCCACTATTGCCGGACCCGCATCTGCTGGCGCTAACGTTCTCGTTTCCGGAAGCGCTTTGTACAACTATCAAGAAGGTCTCGGATTCGGAGTTCAAGAACTTCGAAAATTAGCAACCGACGCTCAATCTGAGTGACAGGTATGCAACGAGGCGTAGCATCTCTCGTCGTCGCAGTGTTGGTTACGGCCTGCTCTGCAACCGACCAGAGAACCGAGTTCTGCGAAGCAGTAGCACAATTAGACCGGATCGACGCCATCAGCATGGAAGTTTCCCTTTCAGATGATCCGTCTGTAAGAGCAGCTCTCGCTCAGACCACTGCGCAGGCTGCGGGTGTAGCGCGAATGGCCCCTATCGAGATTCGGGCTGATGCTGAGCTAATTGCAACTTTTCTGGCGGCCCTAACTCAAGCATTTAAAAGCACCAAATTTAATGAGCCACTCGAACGCTCTGCTGCCATTGGCGCTATCCAGCAACAATTTGAGGGCGCATTGGCAACTTCAGTTTCGAACATCGCTAACCACACAGCGAAAGCATGCAGCCCGTCGCCGGCTCGTATCAATAGCTGATCAACTAGATTATTTCGCCTCGTTTGACAATGACATGGTCGCAAAGACCATAATCTTTTGCCTCCTCAGCGGTGAACCAGCGGTCTCGTTCGCTGTCCAACTGAATTTGGTCGACATCTTGACCACTATGTAACGCAATCCGTTCCGCCATGAGCCGCTTGATGTATGCCATTTGTTCGGCCTGGATTGCAATATCAGATGCCTGACCCCGAACGCCGCCTGAAGGTTGATGCATCATTACTCGCGCATGGGGAAGGCAATACCGCTTGTCCTCTGCGCCCGCTGTCAAAAGGAACTGACCCATGGAAGCTCCAAGTCCCATGCAAACGGTGGCTACGTCGCATGACACAAACTGCATGGTGTCATAAATGGCCATTCCTGCGGTAACCGAACCCCCCGGGCTATTTATATATAACCAAATATCTCTTTCCCGGTCTTGTCCTTCCAAGAAAAGCATTTGAGCGCAAAGGATGTTTGCGATTTCATCGTCGACCTCAGTACCAAGGAAGACAATTCGGTCATTTAACAGGCGGTTGTATATCTCTCCGGGCCCAACAGGGTTACCGGCCGACAACGCGTTAGCGGAATGAAGCTCTGGCATAGGTTGGAGGTTATCTGTTGTCGGCCGCCGCTCCTTGGTCCCACCTAAGCTCATTGCATGCACATTAATGAGCTCCCAACCCCGACGCTATGGGCAGATGTCGACGCTCTCGAGTTCAACATCGCCGAGATGGCTCGTCGACTGCCGGGAAAACGCCTTAGACCGCACGTTAAGGCGCACAAAACCACTGAGCTGGCCAAGCTGCAGCGCGATGCCGGACATTTGGGGTTTACTTGCGCAACGCCAAAAGAACTTGTCGGGCTGGCAGAAGCTGGCTTGGGGGAAGATCTTCTACTCGCCAATGAAACGGTCGATGAAAACCGTCTTCGAGCCATGGCGAATAGTGATGCTCGCGTGACAGTTGCGGTAGACAGCATCGCAACAATCGACGCCGCAGCCCGGTCAGGAATCAGCGAATGCGTTATCGACGTGCGGGTAGGTTTTCGCTGCGGTTGCGAAGTCGAGGAGGCTGGCGCATTGGCCGAGCACGCATCTAAGTCGAATATTTCGGTGCGCGGTGTTATGGGGTACGAGGGTCACGCCATGGGAGTAGTCGATGTCAACGACCGGCGGAATCTGGTAGAAGCCGCAATGCTAAGACTTCTTGAGGCTCACGAGATTGTGGGGGGCGACCTGATTACCGGCGGCGGAACCGGGACCCACGCTATTAACACCTGGGTTAACGAAATCCAAGCCGGCTCCTACGTTCTTATGGACACGGCCTACACCGAACAACAAGATCAGCCTTTCAAACAAGGTCTGTTTCTTCAGTCAACTGTCGTTTCGGTAGCACCAAATTTTGTTGTTTGTGACGCTGGACTTAAATCACAGGGGATGGATCACGGCAATCCAACTTGGCATGAGGGCGAGGTGCTGTTCTGTTCAGACGAGCACACAAATCTAGTTCCAACTAGCTCTCTCAAAGTAGGTGATCGCGTTTCGTTGGTGCCAGCTCACATCGATCCCACAATGGCGAAGCATCAGGTTCTGCACCTAGTCCGAGGGAACGAGGTCATCGATGCATGGAAGATCGATCTTCGACATTGGTAACTAGCTTTGCAATAGCTGAGCGAGCGAGCGAAAAGCTTTGCCGCGATGGCTTATTAAATTTTTTTCCGTCTCTGACATTTCCGCGAAAGAAAGTCCAGTGCCTTCGTCTGGCACAAATAAGGAGTCATAGCCGAATCCTCCATTGCCTCGAGGAACCTCTGCGATCATCCCATTTGCAACCCCTTCCGTTACAAGCTCTTTCCCATCAGGGAAGGCAACTATCGCCACGGTCCTAAACCTGGCGCCTCGCTCATCACTGGGTACGGCTTCCAAGGACTTGAGTAGTTTCCGCAAATTCTCTTCGTCAGTCGCGCTGTCACCTGCGAATCGAGCGCTCCTCACGCCGGGCAGCCCGCCGAGAGCATCTACCTCTAAACCCGTGTCATCAGCGACGGCTGCTGTTCCGGTTGCCTCACATATAGCACGGGCTTTTAGTCGGGCATTTCCTGCCAATGTTTCTGCATTCTCGTCTACTTCGCCCACCCAGCTAGGGCGCTGCTCAATCATGTGGGCCGAAAGAATCTCTCTGATTTCCGCCGCCTTGTGAGCGTTCCCAGATGCCATGACCAAGCGCATGAGATCTACAAGGCAGCTTCTGCAAGCACAGTTTGCTGAAGGGCAATAATTTCCGTAATCCCCTTGGTAGCCAGTGCTAACAGCCCATCGAGTTGTTCTCTATCGAAAGGATCGCCTTCAGCGGTCCCCTGAACTTCAACGAATTTACCCACACCTGTCATGACAACGTTCATGTCTACTTCGGCACCGGCATCTTCCACATAGGGCAGATCCAAGCAAAGCTCGTCCCCAACAATGCCCACTGAAATCGCCGCACAGAAATCAGTTAGAGGGTGGGTCTCAAGCGTGCCATCTGCAACGAGTCGACTGAGGGCATCGTGCAAAGCGACGTATCCGCCACATATTGATGCAGTTCTCGTGCCCCCATCGGCCTGTAGGACATCGCAGTCAATTGTAACTTCGCGCTCCCCCAACGACTTCATATCGCACACAGCTCTCAATGCGCGCCCGATCAAACGCTCTATTTCTAAAGTCCGGCCTTTTTGCTTTCCCTTTTTTGCCTCGCGAGAAACTCGTTCGTGGCTTGACCCGGGAAGCATCGAGTATTCAGCTGTGACCCAACCTTCACCTTTTCCACGCATCCACCTGGGCACGTCATCATCGATCGAAACCGTGCACAGCACTTTGGTTCGTCCGAAGCTGACCAGAACCGAACCAGCGGTTTGATCCGTGAAATTTCGCTCAAAGGTTATTTGGCGAAGCTCGTCGTTATTTCGGCCATCAGGTCGCATGTGCTTATTTCCAATCGTTCGTAGCTGCCAAAGGTACGGCTTATTTGATCCACTTCAACCGGCCCATCTAGCGACATGTAAGCTTAAAGGATCGCCACTAGAGCCTGTTTGGAAATCATCTTCTCGTCATCCTCCGGCCACGGCAGGAAGAATGCGGATTTCTTCTCCGTCGTTAACGCAAGTTTCTAGGCCATTCAGGTCCCGAATGTTCTTCTCATTGCAGAAGATACTGATAAACGGATGAAGCTTGTCATGGTCGTCAAACAGATGTGGCCTGACGGAGGGATACAACTCGACAAGATGGTTAAGAATCTCTTCGACAGTCCGGCCCGCAAAGGAGAACCGTGACTGGCCATCTACATGTGCAAGCAACACGCTAGGAAGCCAAAGTTGGACGCTCACAACTAACCTTCACTAAAGATCGTCAATACATCGAAAGCTAGTTCGCTGAGCAAGCTCACTCAATGCATAATCCAATAGAGCGGTAACCTTCCTAGCATGGCAGGCGCAGGCTATGACGATCGCAAGGTTGTTGCGACTAATAGACGCGCCCGAGCGAACTACGACATTCTCGACACATACGAATGCGGAATAGTCCTTCAAGGCAGTGAAGTTAAATCGCTACGCCAGGGCTCAGTGCAACTCGGGGACGCGTTCGGGAGAGTGCGGAACCACGAAATGTGGGTGCTGGGAATGCAAGTAGCCCCCTGGAGTCACTCATCTACCTACAACGGACATATGGTCGACCGGCCACGGAAACTCCTACTTCATCGAGCTGAGATAGACCGGTTACGCGCTCGTACCGAATTGGAACCATTGCAGTTAATCCCTTTGTCGGTTTACTTTGTCGATGGCAGAGCGAAACTTGAATTGGCATTGGCAAAAGGGCGTCGGCAATACGATAAGCGGCATGCCATCAGAAAACGCGAGAGCGATCTTGAGGCACGACGAGCTATGTCCCGCAGAAATCGGTAAATCCACCGCCTCATTGACACGATTTACCAATGAACCCATCATGGGTAGCAATGAGACGCTTAATCTCCGATCGTAAGTCCAGAAGAAAGATCGAGAGGCAGCAACGATTAGAGATCCTCCGTCAGGGAAACCGAGGCCCTAAAGGCGGGTTCCACCAAGGATCAAAAGCAGAACAAAGCAAGCAGGCTGCGCGACGCTCAAACCGAACTAATTGGGAAAATTAGAATATCCGCTCTTTGGTAGGCCCCGGTACCCTTAAGAAGAGGCCTAGGCCCTGATCTAGGCAGGTCACGGGGGTGATCGGTTTCGACTTCGACGGTTGACATGAGAGAAGCGAGCCGTGGTCTCCGGAGCCACGTTAAAGAGCCGGAAAACTTACAAACGCCAATGTCAAAACTAATGACCTGGCGCTCGCTGCCTAATTTAGGCAACGGGTAACGGCCCCACTACCCCAGCCTCTCGGGTAAAGGTGGCCCTCATCTGAGAGGCTTGCCTCTGAACATTTTCGGTGTGTTTAGAGGGACTCTTAGCCGGATACGGTTGATTGATCTGGGGTCGCTACCAGCTTTCAGCTCGACAACTCGAAAAGCGACTGCGCTCGGAGAAGACTCATTGAAACGCCGGAGGACGCGGGTTCGATTCCCGCCACCTCCACTCAATCCATAAATCTATTGGAAAGTTAAGCCCTGATATTCCTCTTGGGCTTCTTGCTGCAACCGGTCCGCGTACTTTGGACCGCCGCCGTTGTAGATGTTGTATCGAGTGTTTCCGTATTCATGCCCATCCAAGTTGGAGTTGTAGCCGGTTATCCAACTTTGGGCGCTTTTCAGAAGAAAAGGCTCATACATTTTCACAACATGATCGAACCATTCTTGTTCCGATTCGCTCTTGGCCTCCACTCTTCTTTTCCCTGCGTCCCATACATATTCCAATAGTTCTGTCGCCCAATTAACAGCAAGTTCAGCTCCGCGCGGAAAGTTTGTAGATGCAGTCTGCGGCCCCGAGATCATGAGTAAATTTGGGAATCCACTCACTAAAAGGCCCAGATAGGTAACCGGCCCATCGGCCCATTTATCTCTGAGTGATTCTCCCCCAACACCCCTGATATCTATTTTGTCGAACGCTCCCGTAAATGCATCAAACCCAGTTGCGTAGACGATGACATCGAATTCGTAATGTGTCTCACTCGTTTGAATTCCGCTCTCAGTAATTGTTTCGATCGGCGTTTCGCTTGCATCGACAAGCAGAACATTTTCTCGGTTGTATGTCTCGAAATAATTGGTTTCGAGAGGCACGCGCTGGATGCCAAATCCGTGGTCTTTCGGAATTAACTTTTCTGCGACAACCGGGTCGTTGACTCGTTGTCTCGTCCGGTCAGCTATGTATTCCGAAAATTCCGAATTGGCGTCCTCATCCATAAATATCTCCACAAAGTTTTGGAGCCAGATACCAAATCCAGGGCCGTCATATAAACGATCCCACAACTCGCGCCGCTCTTCGGCAGACACGCTGTAAAACCCGCGCCGATCTGGTTCGTGTTCGAAGCCTCCGGGCGTCCGAGCACACGTTTCGAAAATTTCGTCGTACCGAAGTCGAATATCTGCCATCTCTTCTTCGGAAATTTCGCGATTGTTGAGCGGAGCTGCCCAGTTAGCTCGCCTTTGGAAGACCGTTAAAGACTCTGCCTCCTTCGCTACCTCAGGAATGAGTTGAATAGCCGTTGCCCCTGTTCCAATGACGGCGACCTTTTTTCCTGTCAACTCAATTGACTCTTTCGGCCAATCAAAAGTGTGGAACGCCTTACCCTCAAATCTCTCAATTCCGTTGATCCGAGGGAGAGTTGGCACCGATAGCAGCCCTATAGCTGTCAATACAAATCGGGTGGTGATGGTTCTGCCGTCTCGCATTTGCAAGACCCAAATACAGTTCGCCTCATCAAATTGCATGCTCTCCACATAGCAGTTGAATTGCATGTGCTCACGAAGATTGAACTTGTCTGCTACGAAATTAAGATATTTTAGAGTCTCGGGTTGAGGCGAAAACATCTCTTTCCAATGCCATTCGTTCAAGACTTCCTGATTCCAGGAATAACCATATGTGAAACTCTCTGAGTCGAATCGCGCTCCGGGATACCTGTTCCGATACCAGGTACCGCCTAAGTCGCTGTCCCCCTCCAGCACGGTGGCGCTGACCCCCAAATCCACCAGACGCTTAATTTGATATATCCCTCCTACACCAGCGCCTATAACAACAACCTCGTAATCGGTGTCGTCGGGAAGGTCTGATCGGTTACTCGTTGATTTCGTTTCAACCGCGGGGGGATTCATGAATATTTCTCCTTGTTTCGCGCAAACAGGCGACAAAATCGGTGGCCAAATATTAGCTACCCAGCGAAAGAATGATAGGTAAAACGATTGGATTGCGACCTAACTAAGGTTTCCTAGCTCACCTGATGGGTATCGGTGACTTTGCGATATCGGACCGGGGTAGCTGTTCATCAAACATTGCCCTCTAACTGAACCTAAGATCTGTACGTGAGCAGTCAAATCGAAATTGAAGCAACTAAGCGGCGAGTGACCGTTCGAATTGGTAACACAACGATCGCTGAATCGACTCGAGCCCAGAGAATGACCGAAGGCGATCTTCCGGTTCGCCATTACCTGCCTAGCGAAGACGTCATGATGGAAATGTTGGAACCTAGTGAAACCATTACTCATTGCCCTTATAAGGGCGATGCCCGCTACTGGAATGTAACCGTTGAGGGCTCTGAGTTTAAAGACATGGTGTGGAGCTATTCGACGCCCCTCGAAGAGGTATCTGCCATAGCAGGTTTACTGTGTTTCTATGACGAACGAGTGTCACTGGAAGTCGGCGAGTAATTCACCCGGTCGTCATTACATATATTCGGTCAATCATGTATCACTGAATTTCGCGATTTGAATCGAGGCCCGAAGAACAGCGGCCTAGATTCGTATCAACTCAGGGGAAGACTTTGGAAAGTGGCTGATGTTTCATTGTCGTAATGGCATATACCGCCAGAGTCTCCTCTTGGAAAAGGCTGCATGCGACCAAACGGGTCTCACCTCGACGGTGAAGAACCTTTGCTTCAATTCGAAATGGGCTCTGTGTAATTGCTTCGAAATAGTCCAGTCGCATGTTGATCGTTGACTGAAAACCCGGTTGACCTTCAACATCGCTTTGAGCAGCATAAAGCGAGGCAACGTCTACATACGCTGCCGTGAAGCCGCCGAACAACTGACCGGCCGGATTCAGCGCCACCTCCGGAAGAATGCAATTCAACTCTAACTCGCCTGGGCCCTCGGTAATTACCGACCATTCCGAAGCCTCAAGAAGATCAAAAGGTGGAAGTCCGGGATTTACCAAACGACCCTCAGGGACATTTTCTCGCCATTGCAGTAATTCCCTTATCTTTTCTTCAGCCGTCATAATGCCCCTTCGCTGCGAAACGCTGCTGCTCAAGTTGTTGTTTATCAACTGCAGCTTCAGCTCGTCTGAATTCCACTGGTATCAAGGTGGCACATTAATGCTGCCCCCAAGGCGCCTGCTGCATCTCCAGCAACGGCAGGTTCGACGGGAATAGTTTGCCTAAGCGGTGCGTTCTGAGTTAACTGTTGGAACCATTTCTGGATTCGTGAACCGAAGAGCGCCCAGTCACTGGCTATTCCGCCTCCTATTACTATTACTTCTGGATCCAGCAGCACTGAACAGTTCACCAAGCCACGTGCGACCCAGCTCGCGTATTCTTCGACGAGTTCGAGGGTCTGCGCATCGCCCGCATTCGCTTGCCCTGCGATTAACTCCCCAGTCAAGGCCGCGTAATTGGTGCCAATAAGGTCCGCTATCACTTCTAGTCGACCAGATTTAATGCGTTCCAAAGCTAGGTTCCGGAGACCGGCTCCGGAACCATAGGCCTCCCAGCAACCTCTATTTCCACATGCGCAGAGCAAACCACCGGGTTGAATAATCATGTGACCCGGCTCGCCTGCCATCCCAAATGCACCTCTTCGAATACGGCTATCAATTAGTAACGCTCCACCTATTCCGGTTCCCAAAGTTATGAGGAGTCCATTACTTACTGACCGAAGCGCGCCTTGGTGGACTTCTGCGTAAGCAGCACAATTTGCATCGTTGTCGACATATAAGCGTCCCGTTAAGTGAGGCTTCAAAAGATCTGCAATTTTGAATCCATCGACTGCAACGAGGTTCGGAGCATTAAACAGGCGGCCACTCCGGTCTACGAGGCCAGCTACTCCTATTCCTAGCGGCATCGTCAGGTCACTATTAGCTAGTTCGCGGTATAACTCAACCACAAGCTTCGCTATTTCGACCTCTCCTTTAGGAGTATCATGCTGGCGCCTGCTCCTAATTGTTCCGTCACTCGAAACCGCTAGAGCGAGGGTCTTGGTCCCTCCAATATCAATTCCGACGGACTGCGCGACCGCGACTCGTTTACTTAGGTTCACTTACCCAGAATCCTATGCAAGAAACGTCGATTGGTTCGCACGAAATGCAAAGCCTTGCGCCTGAGAAAGCGGTGTCAGATCGCGCAGCTATTTGTATTTTCTGAAGCAGGAGAACCTTGTCGCTGCAAAAATAGAGGTCTATACGAAAAGGGAACAGCATGGACAGCGTTATTTATGAAATTAGAGATCGAATTGCGTACGTGACAATCAATCGTCCTGACGCTTATAACGCCTGCGATCAACCCACTTACGATCGTTTAAGCGAAGTGTGGACCGATTTTGCTCGTAACGACAACGCTTGGGTCGCCATTTTGACAGGCGCAGGAGATAAAGCCTTTTGCGCTGGAAGCGATATCAAACAGAACTTCAATGCTCCTCCTGCGCCGGCGGACAACTTCGCCCCGGCAAGCAAAGGGGATTTAATGCGGGGCTTAGAGGTTTGGAAACCGGTTATCGCCGCGGTAAACGGACACTGCAATGGTGGAGGCCTAGAGCAAGCACTTGGTTGCGATATCCGAATTGCCTCTCAAAACGCCCAGTTTGGTCTTGGCGAAGTGCTCCTTGGTTTACTACCCGGTGGAGGAGGAACTCAAAGACTCCCCCGAACGATTCCCCTTAGCGACGCTCTTTGGATGCTTTACACGGGTGAAAGGATCGACGCTGCAGAAGCTTTAAGGTTGGGCTTAGTTAGCAGGGTCGTCTCGCTTGAAGATCTTCTGCCGACGGCTCAAGCGATGGCTGAGCGCATACTTAAAGCTGGACCCCTAGCTGTCAGAGCCATCAAACAAGCTGCTATCAAGGGGCTCAGCATGCCGCTTGATGATGGGCTTCGACTTGAACAGCACTTGTTTCAGCTACTTTCTGCCACCGAAGACAGCAGCGAAGGCACCAAAGCGTTTGCGGAAAAGCGGGAACCCCAGTGGAGGGGACGGTAAGCAAGGTGACAGACAGGTTGTATTTACAAGACGCTTATTTATATGACTTTGAGGCCACAGTTATCGACATTCAGGAGAATCGTGTCGAGCTCGATAGAACTGCTTTTTATGTCACAGGGGGTGGGCAACCTAGCGATCGAGGCACCATTGAATGGGACGGAAAGACAAGCTTTGT
>DKNM01000073.1:20417-30015 GCA_002470695.1 Candidatus Neomicrothrix sp. UBA7388 | reverse complement strand
GAGGCTCAGACCATCGTCAGCGCTTCCCTTGATCGGCAGCGTCGTCATAAGTTGATGCGAACACACACAGCAATGCACATTCTGTGCGGGGTGATGTGGCAGCGGTGGGAGAAGGTAGTGACCGGTGGCAATATGGATGAATTGTCCGGCCGAATGGACTTCGAACTCGACGAATTTCCTGACGGCTTTGCAGAGCAAATCGAGAATCTGTGTAACTCAGAAATTAACGCCGATCGACAAATTGAGATCTCATTTTTGGCACGATCAGAAGCTGTCTTGGACAGAGATTTAATTCGTACGAAAGTAAACCTTATCCCTGACACAATTGAACGAATCCGCGTGGTCGACATTGTCGGTTTAGATAAACAGGCAGATGGAGGAACTCATGTGGCATCAACGGCCGAGGTAGGCCGCTTTGAAATCACAAAGACAGAGTCAAAAGGACGCGGCTTCAAGCGTGTGAGGTTTGTACTGCACGATGCCTAGTCGCCCGCAATTATTCTCCATTCAGTCGGGTCGAAGTCCTCGGGCAACACCAAGAAAAGCGTCACGGCGTCATCGGGAGTAAAGGTCGACTTGTGACCCTGACCATCTAGGTCATCTGCAAGAAGAGCCATACCATTGGTGATCAGTCGTGAAGTGCCATCGCCGGTTTCTATCCTCACTTGACCAATTAACGGGACAACAATTTGGCGACGCGGAGCATTGTGGAAGTCCATGGCGACAGCAGGTTGCGCCGTTCTGAAAATTGCGCCCTGGAGAGGGATCATTGGCGTTTCGTTACCTCGGACCTGCTCAAAGGAAGGAGCCTCCAGGTCCTCGACTACCGTTTCTCCATTTTCAGTTCTAATCCAAACAATATGCATATTGAGTTCCCCTATCGCCGATCATCAGAAATTTAGGCATACAAGGTGGGTGCAGGAAGTTCGCCTCGCGCTGTTTCGTACGCGGCTGCAATTTGTAGTGAGGTTATTTCATCCCCGCCCCTGCAAGCTATTTGTATTGAAGTAGGCAGTTGGTTATCCGTAACCCCAGATGGAATGGAGGTTGCACACATTGACAGGTAGTTAATCGCCCGTGTGAAACGGGCTGGAGTCGAATCTTCATTCGCTTCATCAACTGGAGGCGGCAACATAGGCGTAGTTGGGGTTACGAGGGCGTGTACTCCTTCGATCGATTGGAGAAAGGTTTCACAATCCATCTGGCGCTCCAGCAGGGCAGCGACATAATCAGTTGAGGAAATTGACGCACCCGGCAGAAACCGTTTCCTGACATTTTCGTCGACTTTGGCTTCCGGTTCATTCATTATTTCCCTGTGATGGAAGTATCCCTCTGCCGTGACAATCACGAAAGTGGCTTCCTTCATATCTTCGAAAGGTTTTGGCGGATCAAATTCCACCAAAGTTGCACCTAGGTTCGCGAGTATCCGAAGGGCGTTATCGTAGGCATCTAACTGATCTTTCTCTATTCCCTCCCGTTCTCCATCTGACAGATAACCAATCTTGAGGCCCGTAATGTCTTCGGGTAACTCAATGCTCGACGGATGTTCAACCATCGCTTCGAACATAGTCACCGCATCTGAGACTGATCGGGCCATCGGGCCGGGGGTATCTAAAGTGTGAGATAGCGGCACAATGCCGTTCGTCGGTATCAAACCCTCGGTCGTCTTTAACCCAACAATGCCGCAAAAAGCGGCTGGCAGCCTCACCGAGCCACCGGTATCGGTACCAATAGCGCAAGGCACCATTCCACTCGCTACTGCAGCGCCCGAACCACTTGAAGATCCGCCAGGTGTTCGCTGAACAGCATCATCCCATGGATTATGCGGGGTTCCCATGCGCTGATTGGTTCCCCAACCGCCCATAGCGAACTCTACGGTTTTGGTCTTGCCCAATAGAATTCCCCCCGACCGAAGCAGCCTCTTAGCAACTTCGGCCGTCGTAGTTGATCGCCGGTCAATCCACTCCGCGCAGCCCGCTGTAGTGACTTCGCCCTCAATCTCCAGAATGTCTTTCAGCGCGAAAGGTACGCCGTCGAATGGACCGAGAGAGGCTCCTGAGTGCAAGCGTTGAGTAGAGTCTTGAGCTGCCAGCAGAGCGGCGCTCTGATAAAGACTCTGCCACGCCCTGACTTGAGGGTCTAATTCTTCAATATTGCGAAAACAAGCTTCGACCGCGTCCGTGGGAGTTAAAGATCCCTCAGAGTATTCCTCTCTAAGTTGCGTTATCGAATAGCCCATAGTTGCTCCGATCCATCAAAAAGCATGAAGTTTTCATGACCCATTGCATACATGTAATGCTGTTCACATGTCTTCAGCTCCGGTCATCAACATTGATCCCGTCGCTTTCTGGGCGAACCCATACCCAATTCTTGCCGAAATGCGGGATGCTACGCCTATTTGTTTTGTTCCCGAGCTTGGAGCGACTCTTATCACTCGTCGCGATGACATACATATTTGCGAGAAAAACGTGACTGTTTTCTCGTCAGAGCAACCCGAGGGACTAATGAACATCCTTATGGGTCGCAATATGATGCGTAAGGATGGGGAGGAACATCGTCAAGAGCGATTTGTTTACTACCCAACCATTTCTCCTCGCAAAGTCCAGCAGATTTGGGCGGACTTATTTGTCCAACTGACGGGCAACATTCTTAATGGGTTCGCTGCCTCAGGCTCAGCCGATTTAGTGCCTAGCTACGCAACTGCTGCCAGTGGCGAGGCTTTGAAGGCGATCACAGGCTTAACCCAAGCAAAGTTCGAAGATCTCGACGCCTGGAGTCAGGCAATGATCGACGGGATAGCTAATTACGTTGGCGACAGCTCAGTTGAAGCCCGTTGCGTAGAAGCAACTACCGCCATCGATCAGGCTATAAGTGAGCGTCTGCCAATAATTTTAGAAAATCCCGACGCAAGCCTGCTTTCAGTAATGACGCACGCTGGGATGCCCGATGAGATGGTTAGAGCAAATATAAAATTAACAATTTCCGGAGGACAGAACGAGCCAAGAGATGCAATCGCCGGTGCGATCTGGGCATTACTGCAACATCCCGAACAGTTAGAACTCGCTAGATCGGGGAGCGTTACGTGGCAGCAAGTCTTTGAAGAATATTGCCGCTGGATAGCGCCGATAGGTATGTCACCGCGTCGCGTAGCTATGGAACACACATATGCGGGGGTTAACTTCGAGCGCGAAGATCGAATTTTTTTTATGTTCAGTTCCGCAAATCATGATGAGACGTATTTTCGCAGCCCAGAAGTGTTCGATGTCACCCGTGACACGTCTGCTTCCTTGACCTTTGGTGCCGGTCCCCATTTCTGCGCTGGGGCTGCGGCGTCACGAAGTTTGGTTGGGGATGTCGCTCTGCCGGCTATTTTCGATCGTTTAAATAATCTCCGACTCGACCCAGAAGCGGAAGCAGTGCAATTTGGTGGTTGGGCTTTTAGAGGCCCGCTCGCACTTCCAGTGCTTTGGGGATCAGATTAGGCCGATTGCACAACACCGTCGGCCGCGGGGTCTGCACCCCCATCCATTGACCCCGAACTAACTCTGATCCCATGCACCCATGCAAAGTCATGTGTTCTCGGGCTGCGGATTACCTCATAGCCTTCAGCGTCAAGCGAATCGGTAACCGACCATGGAATACCGTTAGATACGTCGATTGCGTTGCTAGTACTGGAGAACCTCGGTGAAGAAACGGCTTCGAGCATGTTCATATCGAAGTCAATGCTGTTGAGCAAAACTTGAGTTACTCCCATAGCTATTTGAGTACCTCCGGGGGCACCAACGACATACCTCAGCTCATCGTCTTCAAAAACCATCGTCGGACATAGCGAGCTGAACCGACTCTTGCCGGGAGCCAGTGAATCAGCGTTGCCAGGACGGGGGTCAAAAACTCCCATGCAGCCGTTGTACATAAACCCGAGTCCATTCGTAATTACTCCCGAAGGCATACCAAGCGAATGCGTCATGGAAGCCGAATTGCCATCTTTGTCGACTACGCAGACGTGAGTTGTATCTTTTGACTCGTACGACATTCTTTCCACTGACGCCCGCTGACCTGACCGAATTTCGTCTGAATGGCTGCGAGCGTGCTCTTTAGAAATCAACCGATCCAAGGGCACGTCAACAAATTCTGGGTCGCCGACATATAAATCTTTATCCGAGGTCGCCCTCTTCATTGCTTCGGTTACGGTTCTCAGGTAATCGACACTGTTGTGTCCCATTGCAGCAAGGTCAAAATGTTCAAGAATATTCAGCATCTCTAGAACCATGATCCCTCCTCCAGGAGGATGATTGGAGCTGATTTTTAGTCCACGATAAGTGGTCTCTAGCGGGTGATTTCGAGTCGTCTTGTATTGAACTAGATCTTCGTCACTAAGCAATCCGCCATTTGCCTGCATGTCTTCAGCAATTCTGGCCGCAATGTCACCTTTGTAAAAGACGTCGGCGCCTTCAGCTGCAATTCTTCGTAAGGTCTTAGCAAGGTCAGGATTAGCGATTAGGTCGCCGATTTTTTTTAGCGATCCGTCAGGCCGGAAGTAAATATCTCGCCCAGTTCGAGAATATTTAAGTCTGTCCACGTTATTCGCCCGACCAAGAGCAGCTCCCTCGGCCCACCATCCTGCAACATGGGGTCGCACGACGAAGCCCTTTTCCGCCCACTCGATTGCCGGTCGCATCACGTAGTCCCAGTCTTTCACCCCCCACGTCGTTTGAGCTTCGAAATACGCTTTTAAGGAGCCCGGCGCCGCTATCGACTGATAGCCAACATCGTTGACGTTTCCTTCTAGGACGAAGCCAAATCCATCTCGAGTTTCACCTACGACGATGTCGGCCCACTGATCTGGGCTCGTCGCTAAAGGGGATTTAGCGTGGAAGTCAATGCACTCATGGATTCCGCTGGCAGGAAAATAAACCTGAAGATTTCCAAAACCGGCTATCCCACACATTTGAGGGTCAACAACACCCGCCACAAGACCACAGGCAATGGCAGCGTCTACAGCATTACCCCCAGCGCGCAGAACTGATGCGCCGGCCTCAACCGCCTCCGGTTGGGCCGCCACCACCATACCTAAATTGGACTTTTCCATAAGACCCACCGAATCGCCTAGCGATACTCAGGTTTGGCCCCGGGGACTTGGATCGGGTCGCAATCCCAGCTCAGCATCTCGGGAAGACACCGCTCGGCAAACAACCGCATTGAACTCTCAGCATCCCCAAAAGGCATGCCGCCATAACTGAAACCCGGCATGATTGCGTTCATACCAATCATTTTCCTTATGTGATCAAATTTTTCGAGGACCTGATCTGGCGTTCCCCAAGGCATCAAATCAACGAAATCCTGGGCAGCTTGGTCAGCGCCCTGCTTTTCTATGTAACCCGTAATTCCCGTGTAGAACTCATACCCCTTTACTCCTTCGTGAGGAGCTTTTTGAAACTCGTAATGCCTCATCACGCTCTCGTAGTTCGCGCCAATGTATTTGCGTGCCATTTCCTCTGCACGATCAGCGCTCTCGTCAACAAACACTGACCCGCCGCAAAATGGAGGAGGGCCGGGCTCGCCATTCACTTCTTCAAAGACACGGTTGTATTCAGCTAGATCCTCTTGGACGACACTCCATGGCTTCTGAGGTATCACCAACACGCCATAGCCCAGCTGGGCCATTAGAGGCATCGACTCAGGAGAAACAGCTGCGGCATAGGCGCGTCCCCTAAATGAATGTTGCGGACGTGGGCGAATCTCACGGAGTGGCTGAGTCCCAAACTCGTTGTCGTATTCCATTTTCCCCGAGTCGAGGGCCTCCATTACAAGACCAGCGTAAGACACCAACCGTTCACGCGACGAGTTCATGTCAACTCGGAAACCTTCGTACTCAATGCGAGCCAGCCCCCGACCAATACCCAAGATCATGCGACCCTTCGACATAGTGTCTAACAAAGCTATGTCTTCGGTGATTCGCAGGGGATCATGCCATGGAAGAACTATGACACCAGTTCCTAAAAGAATGTCTGGATGCTTCCCCGCCATATATGAGAGGAATTGCACTGGCTCGGGGCACATGGTGTAGTCATCAAAATGGTGTTCGACAGTCCATAACGACCTGAATCCGAGCTCAACCGCAAGATCGCAGAGGCGAAGCTCTTCCGCGTAGACCTCATGGTCCGGTAACCCGTTGAAAGGGTTCTGGAAAACGACTGTGTAACCGGTATGCATTGTTTAACCCCCTAGATGCTGACATAAGGACGCTACACGGCAAACTGCAACTGATGCCGCGACATTCCTATTTGCTGAAATAACTGCAAATCCAAAGCCAAGTGCCACACTCTTGTAATGGTTCATAAGGTCGGCGTTATAGGACTGGGCACAGTGGGCTCAAGGTTTGTGGAACAGTTTGCTTCCCACCAAGCTTTCGAAGTAGTCGGTGCATGGGACATCAGTCCGGAGGCTTGCGCCCTTCACGATTCAAAGGTCAAAATATGTAACCGCCCAGAAGAAGTAGTCGCCAGCGCAGACTTGGTTTACATAGCGGTGCCGCCCCTACATCATGAGCAATACGTCTTGGAGTGTGTAAGCCAGAAGACCGCCATATTTTGCGAAAAGCCGTTGGGAATAGACTTAGAAAAAAGCAAAGAACTCGTTGATGCGGTCAGTGGTAGCGAGATCCCGGCCGGCGTTAACTTCGTATTCAGCTCTGCGCCTTCCGCTATTGAGATGCAGAGCAGACTCGCAGACCATGAACTCGGCAAAATAATCCGAGTCGACCTTCGATTGCACTTTGCCAAATGGCCACGGCTGTGGCACGAAAACGCTCAATGGTTAAAGCTTCGCGACCAAGGTGGGTGGACTCGAGAGGTGGCTTCCCATTTTTTCTTCTTGATTTGTCGGGTATTCGGGAGACTCAATCTCGAAGCAGGGTTCGTTCGGTATGAGGACGGACCCTTGGGAACGCTTTGCGAGGACGCCGCCATGGCAACCTTTTCTACCTCGTCGTTTCCAGTGATGTTCACAGGATCCAGCAACGGAAGCGGGCCAGACATTGTCGAACTTACTATTCGAGGGTCGGATGGTGCTTTACGAATTTGGGATTGGTATCGACTACAAGAAGCAACATTTAGCGAATGGAAAGATCTGTTCCCGCAGTCGAGAGAGCAACTGGGCACCGAGGCATATTCACAGCAGCTCGATCAGCTAGATCTAATGATGAGAGGGCTCCCCCACGAAATCGCGACCTTTTCTGAAGCACTTCAGGTTCAGGAGTATGTCGAAACCTTGCTTTCCTTGTGAGATCCAGAACGCCCTACCCCACAGAATTCTCCACTTTCAGGGCCCGCTATCACGACTGCAACAAAACCTAAGTGCCCAGATCGTTTGCCGGTTGAACCACTTCGCCGCCCAACCGCACGAGGCGTTCAACTTATCCGTTGACTTCGTCGACAAAATATCAAGATGCACTCTGTTTGGAGTGACTTTTCCCTCAGGCACGTTCTGAAACGTCAAGTGACTGACCGCTCGATCTATTGTGAACTTGAGATAGCCATACCGGGGCCAAATCACCTTCTTATTTAGTAAGACCGATCGCTTCCATCCAGAAGTCAGCCAGTAATTCAGGATTAGTGCAAGCAATCGTTACGCCCATTGCTTTAACAACCATGTGGGCGATCGTAGACACTGTTATCTTTCACCGAAGTGTTTCAATCTCGCAGCACATACCTTTATGACAAAGAAACGAGAATCAGGCATGGACTCCGACTCCTTTAAAAATATGGTTAACGAAAGGCGCAGTGTCCGTGGCTACAAAGATGAACCTGTTCCGCGCGAACTAATAGAAGAGATCATCGAAGTAGCAGGCGGCGCTCCTTCTTCGATGAACACCCAGCCCTGGCACTTCCACGTTCTGACTGGGGCCCCTCTTGATCTGATTCGGCAAGGCAATACCGAACGCATGGTCAACGGCGCCGCTCCACAACGCGAGATATCAATGAACCACGGATACGAAGGCGTTCATCGGGATCGTCAAATTGAGATCGCTGTGCAACTGTTCGAATCGATGGGCATTGCTTGGGAGGACAAGGAGCGGCGACGCGACTGGGCAATGCGAGGCTTTAGACAATTTGACGCGCCTGTGTCTGTTGTCGTGACCTGCGACAAAACCCTCGAACACGACACAGTCGGTCATTTCGACTGCGGCGCCGTCACCTACGGCTTGGTTTTGGCAGCCTGGACGAGAGGGCTAGGTTGCGTAATAAATGGACAAGGCATAATGCAGTCCGACGTCGTTCGGGAACATGCAAATATTCCCGAAGATCAAGTCATTATGACCTGCGTAGCTATGGGATATCCGGATGAAAGTTTCGTCGCTAACGACGTTAAGTCGACAAGGCGAAGTGTCGACGAGGTCGCTAGCTTCGTCGGATTCGAATAGCTCGATATTGTTTGTACTTCGCTCCGCTAACTACTAGCGGGCTCTACTGTTCCGGCAGGCACATCTGATCTAGTGTCAGAAGTTGAATACATTTACCCAAAGGGGAACGCGTGACAGACGATAAACCGGCGGAACAAATCGGCTTTAGTTTGACGGGAAACGTTGCCGTGGTGACGATGGCAAAGCCGCCCCACAACCTTTTGGACGATACGTTCATTGAATCACTCCTCAACAGTTTTGAAGATGCATCGAAGCGAGGCGCAAGAGCCATATTGCTGAATAGCAGTATGAAGCATTTCTCAGCAGGAGCTGACGTTGACGGCTTCGATACCGGAAGCCCCAAGGGTGCAAGTCCAGCAGAAGTACTCGACAGAATGGCAGCACTTCCCCTTCCAACTGTCGCAGCGGTTCACGGATTAGCTTTGGGCGGTGGATTTGAAATAGCCCTGGCCTGCGACTTCATAATCGCAGCTTCTTCCGCTCGTCTTGGTCTAGTCGAAACATCCCTAGGACTCATGCCTTTGCTCGGCGGGGTGCAACGAGTAGTTGAGAGGGCCGGGCTGGCCCGCGGGAAAGAAATTGCGATGTTTGGCCGGAGGCACGACCCGGAACTTTTAGAGCGCTGGGGAGTTATCAATGCCGTTGTCGCCGACGAAGCTCTCGAAGACGCTTCACTATCCTGGGCGCTACAACTAGCAGCGGGCCCCACAGTCGCTTATGGGTCGATTAAGGAACTGGCAACTATCGCTGCGAACGAAGGCGTTCGTTCAGCGGATCTAGCTCAAGATGCTTCAGCGGCTAAAGTTTGGGCGTCTCAGGACCTCCGAACCGGCCTTGAAGCTTTTGCAGAATCCGGTCCCGGTACAGCGATCTTTCAGGGATCATGACCGCGCCACTTTCAGGGATCCGGGTGGTCGACTTCACGCGGGTCCTTGCGGGCCCACATTGCACAAAAGCTTTGCGAGACTTGGGTGCAGAGGTAATTAAGATTGAGCCACCCGCTCCTGACACAGGACGCAGCGGCCAACCGTACGTTGGGGAAATGTCGCTGTATTTCGCTCAGCAAAATTCGGGGAAACAAGCACTTTCGATTGATCTGAACTTTCCAGAGGCCCAGCAAATTGTGAGAGATTTAGTTGCGGGCGCCGACATCGTGGTCGAGAACTTTCGTCCCGG
>DKNM01000073.1:0-20044 GCA_002470695.1 Candidatus Neomicrothrix sp. UBA7388 | reverse complement strand
GGACCTAATAATGGTTTCGATTAGCGGGTACGGACAATCCGGTCCTTGGAAAAATAGGCCGGCCTTTGCTCCGACTGTGCAGGCTGAATCAGGGTTCACCGAGATCATTGGCCGCCACTACGGCGATGCACTTGCTAGAACCGAAAATGACGCTTTTAACCACGCCGACGTCTACACCGGATTGCAAGGCGTTATTGCGACTCTCGCTGCTTTAGCCCACCGCAATCGGACAGGTGAGGGCCAGCATGTAGACGTTGCCATGGTTGCGTCGATTCTGAGTGTCAACGATCGCGTCAGCTACGAGCTCTCAGATATCGACGTAGAGGGTGAACCCCTGGCATTGAGTGCACCGGAGTCACCCGTTATCGATTTACCCGATGGTCGGAAAATCACAATCGCTGCGAGCCCTGTGTCCACATTCGTTTTTCAGCGCTATTGCGCAATGATGCGACGTAACGATCTTTTAATTGATCCTCGTTTTATTACTGCGCAGTTCCGGCGAGACAACTGGGTGGATCTCTTGAAAGAGATTCGTGCCTGGGTGTTGACGTTCCGGACTATCGAGGAACTGGAGGCCCAGGTAAGTGAAGCGGGCCTCGCCGTCGGCGTAATCAGATCGGTTTCGGAGATCGCGGAATCAGAGTGGGCGCGAGAGCGTGGGGCTATTCGCGAAGTAGATGATCGGTCGGGTGGCGTGGCGAGAGTTCCCGCACCACCGTGGATCTTTAGCGCGTGCGAATTGCCAGATGCCGGGTTAGCGCCCTTTCAGGGAGAGCACAACTACGAGGTGCTCTCTAACTTAGGTTTAAGTAGCGATGAAATCGCTCAGCTAGAAAAAGCGGGCGTCCTCATTTCCAATGTGCCGGAGGAGGCCAAATGAATGAAATGAACGATTCTGAACGCGCGGATTTTTTGCAAGAAGTCCGAGTCGCAATATTAGCGATCGAGCGGAGCAAGAAAGGGCCTCTCTGTGCTCCAGTTTGGTACCGGTATTCCGATGACGTCGGTTTTGAAATTGTGATGGCGTATGACTCGGCAAAATCAACTCTTTTGAAGCGCAGCGGTGCTGCAACTCTGTGTATCCAGGACGAGAGCGTGCCGTATCGCTATGTCACGGCAGAGGGAGAAGCGATAGTCGAGCTGATGACTCCAGAAGAGCGAGACGCAACACTGCGCGACATAGCAATCCGCTACCTAGGGGAACAGCTTGGCAACGAATACGCTGACCAGTTTCCTGGCCATGATGAAGCAAAGGTAACTATCTCGCCGCGTCGTTGGCGGAGCGAGGTACTGGGTTGAAACTGATCGGCAGTCAGTCTCGTGCCGACCGATACATCTAACGGCTACTTTTTAGAACCGGAAACCGCAACTAGAGAAGGGCCGCTAGCGCTGCGCGAGTTCTGGCTCGTTCATCAGGATTTCCCGCGAATTCCGCAACGATAATGTCATCAGCCCCAGCATCTACGGTCGCATTAAGACGATCCCGGATTTCTGCTTCGTTCCCTACGATTGCGATGTCTTCGGGGCCGGCGAGGCCCTCGTTGTCAAGCATCGCTCGATAGCTCGGTAAAGTGCCGTACATTTGCCACACTTTGGAGGCACGCTCCATTCCTGCATCGATGTCATCGGTACAGAGAACGGGTAATCCAGCAAGCACGCGAGGCTTGGGTCGTTGAGCCTCTTCGGCGGCTTCGCAGATTTCCGGCACGGTGAGATCCGCCAAGGTTTTATTGCCCGTCATCCAGGTAATAGTGCCATCGGCTAAACGTCCCGTTAAGCGCAACATTTGAGGACCTAAGGCAGCTACGAGGACCTGCGGAACGGGAGATCCTAGTCCGAGAGATGGGTTACGAGCCGTTAGTGTTTCTCCTTCATAACGCACTGGCTCGTCTCGCAATTGCGGGTTAAGAACTTCTAAATATTCTCTTAGATGACGGACCGGCTTATCGAATTCGTACCCGTACTGTTTCTCTATCACGGGCTTATGGGAAAGACCGATCCCTAAAGCCAGACGGTCACCGATGACCGAAGTTACTGACAGAGCCTGCTGTGCCATCACCATCGGGTGGCGTGGATAGGTAGGAATAACGGCAGTGCCGAGTTCAATTTCTGGCACTGACGCGCCAATGTGGCTAAGTGAAGTAAGGGCGTCAACACCCATAGGCATCTGTGGCAACCAGTAAGACGGGAAACCCGCCTCCTGCGCAGCCTGCGCATCACTAATCGCTTCTTCAATATTGAACAGTTTGCCAGCGGGACCGCTAAAGATACCTATGCGCACCAGTGCCTCCGATTTAAGGGGATTACTCCTTCACCTTGGCACATAACGACCGGCCTCGCCTGTACGAAAGGAATTGTCTCACTTGATCAGTCCGCTTCGCGACAAGATAATTCCCCTTGCAGGGATTCGACGCTCATCAACTTTGAGTGGCTCCCTTAAATCGCGGCGACTCGCGACTTCCTATTTGTGAGGCTCGCTCCGCTATTGGGCTATCCCAATCTTCGTCAGTGAAAAGCCAAAATTGATTCTGTTTCACAGCTTCTAGAACTTGTTCCCCAACGATCTCTGGGTCTAACCCGCCAGCCAGAGCTCTTTGTGAAAACTCAAGCATCTGATCGCCTCGGTCGTCTACTGCCGAACCAACCGATCCTGATGACCTGGCCGCCGTAGCTTGAACAATGTTGGTGTTGACAAATCCGGGGCAGAGGCACGTCACACCTACGTTTGATCGTTCAACTTTTAGCTCGTGGAAAAGCGTTTCGGCCAATGTGACTACGCCATGTTTTCCGATGTTGTAAGGGGCACCAAATGGCGCAGAGACGTGACCGGCAATTGATGCAGTAAACACCACATGGCCCTGATCTTGTTCAACCAAGTGAGGCACGAACGTGCGCACGCCATGAATGACTCCCTTGAGGAGAATACCGAGCGTCCATTCGTAGTCTTCGTCAGAAAGCAGCCACGAACGGCCGATTGATCCCTGAACGCCTGCGTTGAGGCACACAACATCGACAGATCCGAATTCGTCGATTACGGCGTCCATAAGTTGCGCGTTGTCCGCTTCAGACGACACATCGGCCTGCGCGCCTAGTGCCTTACCCCCAGCATCACGAATCTGATCCACTGCAGTACCCAACGCGCTTTCATTAATATCTGAAAGCACCACATTCATTTCATCTTTCGCAAAGCGTTTCGCCATAGCCAAACCCATGCCCGACGCTGCACCAGTTATGACAGCAGTTTTTCCCTGAAGTTCATCCATCTCCGAAGATTAGACCGAATAACGACCAAATCTCTTTCCGCGACTACCGTTCAGGTGTGCCCGACTTCCTCACACCCAAGCAAGAAAAGCTAAGGCAAGCCGCTAGGGCACTTGGAAAGCACCTTGCGGAGCTCTCAAGTGCCAGCGACGACCCCAACGATTTAAGAACCAAAATATCCGATGCGTCTAAAGCGGCAGGAATTTTTTCCCTGACTCAACCCAAGGATCACGGCGGTAAGGGTGGAAGTTCGACTGACTTAGTAATAGTTCGGGACGCGTTAGGGAGTTTCAACGCAGGTCATTTACCTGGCATCTTTGGTCCAAGTCCCGGTCTTCTTGGTCAAGCGTCGCAAGAGGTCAAAGAAAAGTTTCTCGTTCCTTTTCTGAACGGTCAGATACACGGTGGTTTCGGGTTCACGGAACCATCAGATGCAATTCGACATACTTGGGGTTGCTACGACGGCAGTAATTTAGTCGTTAACGGCGCCAAGTCATATGTCACTGGCGGCCTAGAGGCCGATTTCATAAATACCCTCGTGGAAGTGGAAGGGGAAGGTCCGGCGATGGTTCTTATCGAATCGCGCTCGCCGGGAGTTGAGATAGCCGAGAGCTTCAACTCGGTGGATGGAAGTCACCATGCGCGTTTTACTTTCTGCGACGTGCGGGTGCCCTCTAGCCACATTATCGGCAAAGCTGGCACTGGTCTCAAACGAGCGTTAGATCAGATTAACGCCGTACGAATGGCGATCGCCGCCAACTGCGTTGGGTTAAACCAGTTCGTTTGCGATCTTCTCGCTGAGAGCCTCGCTGTCGGGAACGCCAGCGAGACACGGGAAAGAGTGCACTTTGGTCGAATGCGAACGATGGCGTTTGCGGCTCGAAGCTCGCTGTACAGAACCGCCGGGCTGCTCGACTCCGGCCAAAACTCCGTAAATGAGGTGATGATCTCTAAAGCGCTTGCCACAGAAACACTGAACGACCTAGTCGATCAGGCAATCCAGATTGTAGGAGGGGAAGCTCTCGTTGAGTCACATCCACTGGCGCAGATCTTTAAGCGTGCTCGGTCTACTCGACTGGCGGAGGGCCCTACAGAGGTCCTTTATGCGAATATCTCGAGGGGCTTTCTGGACCTCAATCTGGGAAAGATTTAGGTAGCTGTGCCGTATCTCAACCACTTTTCATCTTCGAACGCTCCACTCGATATGACAGCCACAACTGAGTTTCAAAGCCTCTGCGAAAGCGCGAAAGATCTGGGCATCAGCTTTAACCAAAAAGTGCAATATCGTTCGCGCAACGTCGTCGCTCGACATCAACGATTCCATTTTCTTGAGTGGGGCGACCCCTCACTCCCAACACTCTTTTTTCTCCATGGCGGAAATCAGTCAGCACACTCTTGGGATCTGGTGAGTCTTCACTTATCGGACCGATTTCATATTCTGGCGCTCGATCAACGAGGGCACGGAGATAGCGAGTGGGCTCGCGACGCCGATTATTCTTCGCACGCTATGGCTGAAGACGCAAGCGCTTTCCTCAGCGAGCTAAAAGTTGATCAGGTAACAATCGTAGGTCATTCAATGGGCGGCATGAATACCTTGCGACTTGCTTTGGCGGGGTCTGAGTTTTTGGAAAGAATTGTCTTGGTCGATATTGGCCCTGAGATCTCCGATGTAGGGACCCAAAGCATTAGGAGTTTCGTGACTGAAAATCGCGAGTTCGACGACCTAGAACATTTCATCACAAACGTCCAGAAATACGACCCGTATCGCTCGCGGGAACATATAGAGCGAACCGTTCGGTACAACTTGCTGCAACGTGCCGACGGGAAATATGTCGCTAAGCGAGACCACGGTCCTCGTTTAGCTAGTTCGAAGGACCAGCGCGAAAAAAGCGACCGGTTTTCGTTAGGTGATGCCTCAAAGATTCTGCAGCCAACCTTGGTAATTAGAGGCGCTGACTCGAACGTCCTCTCGGCGAGCGCCGCTGAACGATTTGTCGAAGCATTACCCAGAGGCGAGCTCATTGAGGTGCCTGATTGTGGACACAATGTTCATGGCCAAAACACGAGCGGATTTTTAGAAGCCATTACTTCATTCTTGCTCTAGGTACGTTTCGCCAGCGATGCGATGCGCTGAGCTGGTCTGAAAGCCTAGGGTGACATTATGGAATCAACCAAACTCGAAACTCTGATTATTGAAGCAGCCGATAACGGAGTTGTGACAGTAACTATGAACCGTCCCGAAAAAAAGAATGCCGCTAACGCGGTGATGTGGGACGAATTGCGCGAAACGTGGAGTTCACTTGCTGTGGATCCCGATGTTCGAGCCGTAGTGATGACAGGCGCAGGCGACGCTTTTTGCAGTGGGGCCGACTTAGGCGGACAGGGAAGAGATCGGCACCAACTAGTGTCGATGAATCTCATCCACCAAACTGTCGAGGCTTTGTACTCCATAATGGTGCCGGTGATAGCCAAGGTGAACGGAGTCGCCGCCGGTGCGGGAATGAACATGGCACTAGCGTGTGATCTGATTGTGGCAAGCGATAACGCTAGATTCAGCGAAATTTTCGCGCGTCGAGGACTAAGCGTAGATTTCGGTGGCACCTGGATACTGCCGAGGCTTATTGGTTTACACAAAGCCAAAGAGTTAGCTTTCTTTGCCGATGTAATCTCCGCTGAACAGGCCGCAGAGTTTGGCATTGTCAACAAAGTTGTTCCGGACAGTGAACTTGATACGGAAGTAGATGATTGGGCAGCTCGCTTAGCAAGCGGTCCGCCTCTTGCGTTAGCAATGACAAAACGGATGCTTACGCTCAACGCGAGCAATGACTTCAAATCGGCGCTTGAGGCTGAGGGCATGGCCCAGACAATCAACTTCTATACCTCTGATACGAAAGAAGCAGTCGCAGCCTTTTTAGAGAAACGAGAACCGGAATTCCGAGGAAAGTAAGCGAAAACCAGTTCCTACATTTGCTCACCCAGAGGACAAGGACTGTCTGAGAAGAAAGAGACCGAAGGCCAATGCACGAATTAGTAGCAACAGGAAACGATAGAGCCGCCGCCGAAGAGGTAGCCGAAAAGTTGGGTGGTGTCTGTTACCTAAGCGACCCAAACGAGCAGCGAACGTTGCCATTTCATACCCTGGTGAGGTGTGTAACGGACACTCCGTCTGAACTTCAACCAGCTGCCGCTATCGGACTGTACTTGGGGTTTAGTCGGGTAATCCGCGAACGAACCGTGAGCAGTCAACCGGGCGATATTTCACCGGGCATCACGGCGATATTTCCGCTATTGCGCAACCAGAGGCTTACTCATGAGCAAGCTGACGCTCACTGGAGGGATGTTCACGCACCTTTAGCACTGCGTCATCATCCGGGAATGTGGGATTACACCCAACTGAGCGTTACCCAGACGCTGCGGGGCCAAGAAATTGATGGTTTCGCGTTAGTGAGTTTCGAGTCGCTCGATTCGATGAAAGAGAAGTTCTTTGGAGATGAGCACGACAAGCAAGTCATCTACGACGACGTGGCAAGTTTTGCAGACCCTTCATCGCCTAGAAGAGTTGTATCGACGGAAACTATTTTTAAATCTCGACCACCAAGCCCTGTGGTCAATTGGCCGACGGGGTGAGCAAACTAGCTTCGATTACATCTTTAGTCGCAGCTACAGCGGTATCCCAAGCTTTCGGACGGTTCACTTATTCGGTTCTCTACATCGAAATACGCGACGATTTTGATCTCTCAAATACGTTGGCGGGAAGCATCGGCTCCTTGAATTTGGTCGGTTATCTTCTCGGTTCGCTTTTGGTCGCATACACAATTGGCAACCTTGGCCTGGTACGAACAGCTAGACATGGGCTGCTCGGAGTGATCATCGGGTTATTGCTATTGACGTGGGCACCCAACATGGCCGTAGTAACTTTTGCGCTTTTCTTAACTGGCCTTGCAGCTGCCGGTGTTTGGGTAACTGCGCCAGCTCTTGCAACGAAAATTTTAGGAGTCGAGAAACAAGGATTAGCGGTCGGCTGGGTAACTGCCGGCGTTGGGTTGGGCTTTTTCTTTGCCTGCGTGTTCGACGCAGCGCTCCAGACTTGGCGGTCGGTATACCAGATTGAAGCTCTTCTGGGCATCACCACATTCGCTCTGTTGTATCTGAGCATTAAGACTTCAGAAGCCACGTCTTCTCAATCAGGAATAAGCCCAGCCGCCCTTCGACAAATTCCCGGCTGGCTGAACCTGTGCCTCACCTATGGACTATTTGCAATTGCGGCATCGTTAACTCTCACCTTTTCAGCTGCCCTCCTTGAGGATGACGCCGGCTTTAAGGAACAGTCAGCATCGCTTGTGTTTGCGTTGATAGGGCTAGGCCTTGCGCTGGGAGGCCCTACCGTGGGTTGGTTAGCTGACCGTATAGGTCGAAAGGCCACTCAACTGGCATCGCTGGCGTCGCTTATAGCAAGCTGTGTCTTAATCACTACCGGGCTGCCTTTTGTGGCTCCTGCCGGAACACTTCTTTTTGGGATCGCATTTACTGGTGTAGTCGTCAATATTACGACAAAGGTAAGTAGTCATCTTGATGGCGAAGCTTTCGGCGCTGCATACGCCGTACTGACAATCGTATTCGCCGCGGGTCTGGCAGTTGGACCGCAACTTGGTGGGATAATCGCCGATTCGTCGGGTTCGTTCAGACCCGCGCTTTTGCTAAGCGCTGCATGCGGGTTCTGCGCGTTCTGTTTGACCTTTAAGGATCTCGATTTAGCGGATAGGAACCGTTAGGCGGGCAGCCCTAACCGGTCATGCACTGGGGCCAAGGCTTGTAACTCGGGCATCACATCACGGGCAAAAAGCTTCATGTTGCGGTCTGCCTCCCCGTGATCCATACCGGCAAAACTGAAGACGCCCATGAAGCCATCCATGAATGTTTGTTCTTGCAAGCGCACAATTTTGTCGTATACCTGTTCTGGGGTTCCCCAAAGTTGTAAATCAATGAAGAAGTCAGTCATGGTTTCCAAACCACCCGGCTCCATAAGACGGTCATACATTTGACCGTGATGTTCATACCCGGGCGTATCTTTTAGGTGCGGTTGATCAAATTCGTAGTGTTCGATTATGGAGTCCCAGTATCCGCCTATATATTCTCTTGCTTTTTCTTCTGCCCTATCCGGATTTTCGTCGACGAATGTCCATCCGGCCACCATCGGAGGGGGCGGCTCTTCGCCGTTGGCTTCTCTATAGATCTCTCTGTAGTCCTGCAACTCTTGCCGCACGGCCTTCCAGGGTTTTTGAGGGACAATTAAAATACCAACCCCCATTTCCGCCATTATTCGTGCGGAATCAGGCGAAACCGCGGCGGCATATGCTCTACCTCTCATAGATTTAATGGGCCGTGGTCGGATATCCACTCGTGGTTGTTGGATGATTTCGCCACTGTATTCGGCGTACCCATTTTCTAGTGCGTTGAGAACTAGCTCGGTAGATTCTTTGAATCTGAGCCGCGCCGACGCCATTTCCGTTCTGAAGCCGTCGAACTCGACTTTGCCGGTTCCACGTCCCAGGCCAAGGATGAGGCGGCCGTCAGACAAATTGTCCAACATCGATATTTGTTCGGCCACTCGCAGCGGGTCGTGCCACGGTAGTACGCAAACCATCGAACCAAGCTGAATAGATTTTGTTGCGCCCGCCATGTAGGTCAGGAACTGCAGGACGTCGGGGCACATGGTGTAACTGGTGAAGTGATGCTCGACACTCCAAACTGAATCGAACCCGAGACCTTCAGCTTGAAGCGCTAGGGCCACATCTTGCTGATAAATCTGCTGATCGGGCACTTGCTCATCAGGGTTCTGAAAGATGACGCTCATTCCTACATGCATTTTGCCCTCCGACCGTTCGGGTGGTTACTTTGTCGACTGGTCATAGGTTATTCGATTTTGAAGCTGCCGATAAGGGCATTCCAATCTTCGAGATAATAAGCATCGCCGAAGTTAATTGACGGGAAGCGCGCTGATAGGCGAGAAATTTGAGCTCTTGATATTCCACTTAGCCCCAGCCAACCTTCTGGAGCCAGACAATTTACGAGCTCGTTCGCCAATTCACAGAGGGTTTCGTAGTGGATGTTTGCGAGTACAACATCGAACTTGGCGTCAAGCCGACCGATATCCGTATTACTGAAGCTCGTGCGTTCAGCAACACGGTTTCTTCTTGCGTTTGCCGCAGCGGCAACGAGTCCTTCCTCATTGACGTCAATTCCTAGGGCGGATTCTGCTCCAAGTTGAACTGCTGCTATCGCCAAAATTCCGGATCCGCATCCGACATCCAGGACCGATTCCGACCCCGAAATTCTCGCCGTAAGTTGATCTAAAAGCAACCGGGTAGATGGATGGTCTCCTCTTCCGAAACCTGCGCCGGGGTCTATCTCGATCACTATTTCTGCATCAGAAAACGCCCACGGGAAACACACATCAATCGCCTCGTTTATCGCGATAGGACTATTCCATTTGTTCCAGGCAACCGCTCGCTGCTCATCCGGTGGACCGGAAACTGCCGAGTACTGTTTCCTGCGCAATTCTGCGACCCTCTGCCGCGCGTCATCTTCAGTCGCTGTTTTGTAGGTCGCTATCCATCGGTCTTTCCTCAATTCGACCCAGGTTGTTGCACCAAGTATTGCCTCAATGCTGGAACGGTCGCTGCTCTCAACAGCAACAACGATTTGGCCAGCCATTAATCTAGAGACATGGGCCGCTTTCGCGGTTCGACTGAGCGGCCTGCCGCCTGTCTGGATTCGTTGGCAGCCGATTCAAAGATGCCTTTAGACATTAGCGATATTTCAGCATTACGGCGCTCAGCATAAATGAAAGCTCTTGTCTCGTGAATGGTTACCGAGGCGGGTTCCGCGTCGCTCGCCATATCGATTAGATGGCATGCCAATCTATGTTCCCCAATTTCAGTGAGATTTCGTGCTCGCTCGGCGAGGATTGTTGAGCCACCTGCTAAGGCTGCAATCTCTTTCGCTAATGCAACATCGGTGGCCGGTTTTAAACGAGATGGTTTTCCATCCCACCAACCTCCATATAGCCGCCAGATGTTGCGAATTACAAATTCTGGTTCATCGTATAAGGGTCGCAGGTAAGGAAGTTCAAGCACATCCGGATCGACGGCCACCGACGCGACTATTTCGTCGAGGGTAGCTCCTGCATTCATGGCGTCGAGGACATCTTTGACCAGCTGTTCAAGGGTGCACGCGACTGTATCCAGACAAGAGGTAATACGTGCGTGCCCCGTAATGGGCAGCCCATGCGCTGGAACAAATAGCTCCACCTCTTTCGCCATCATTTTTCGCAGGGAATCTGCCCACTCGAGTGGATATCGCTGCACTTTCTGAGGGTTTCCGCAATTAGGGAAGTTCCATATGAATTGGTCACCCGCGGAAATCATCTTGTGTTGGGGTATCCACGTCCACGTGTGATCATCGGTTTCCCCTTTAGCGTGGTGAAGTTCAAACTCAACTCCACCAACCGTGAACTCCATTGTCCGTTCGTACTCGCGTGTGAGTTCGAGAGTTCCCTCAGGAATGAAAGGCCTTTGCCCACTTGAACTTTCAAAAGTTGAAACAGGTAACCCCCCGAATTGTCTGTTATTGATGACTTTGTTGTAACCCTCCGTAGCCCGATAGCGGTTCATTCTCGACGACAAGTTGGCGTGACCTACTACTTCTGGCAGCTTTCTGCCACTACTTCGTGCCTCCTCAGCTATGGCTCTACTGCCTCCTATGTGGTCGATGTGTCCGTGTGTATATATCAGCGTGTGGATAGGACTGCGGTCCCATCGTCTTAGACTTTCGATGACCCGCTGCCCGCTAGCTGGACCGCTTGAGTCAAATGCTACGAGCCCCTCGTCAGTGTTGACGACAAGCATGTGACTGAAAGCCTCAATGAGTGCAACGTTGTCTTCTAACTCACTGAGATCGTGAGAGATCCGGTTCGGAGGACCGTCCGCTCGTCCACTGTCGATGTAACGAGTAGAGAGATCTAGAACATGTTCAGACATTGAACAAAGCTCTAAGGAGTATCCCTGTAACGATCATTCGAATTGTCGGTCTTCCCACCACGGAAAGAATTCAGGCATATCTTCGCTGGTTTTGAGAGAAAATTCAGCTGGCCGTTTTTCAAGAAACGAAGTGACACCTTCGTGGGCGTCGGCCCCTTGGCCTAAATGAAAAATACCGCGGCTGTCAATCTTGTGCGCCTCCATCGGGTGATCGGCCCCAAGCATTCGCCACATCATATGTCGGATCATCGTCACAGAAATAGCAGAGGTGTTTGCGGCTATCTCACCTGCTATTTCTCGTGCTGCGGGCAGCAAGTCGGCGGGCTCGTGCACGCTACGAACTAGTCCTCCTGCCAAAGCTTCGTCTGCGTCAAATACTTTCCCGCTGTAGGCCCATTCGAGCGCTTTGCTTATTCCCACTGCGCGGGGCAAGAAATAAGATGAGCATGCTTCGGGAACAATTCCACGTCGACTGAACACGAATCCGATCCGTGCAGCAGTTGATGCTAGCCGGACGTCCATGGGAAGCGTCATAGTGACCCCAACCCCGACTGCTGCACCGTTTATCGCAGCGATAATCGGTTTGTTTAGTTCGTAGATTCGAAGCGACAGGAGTCCACCACCGTCACGCAACCAAGCGTTCTCACCATCTTGGCGGCCCTCGTTGGATGCGCGCTCCTCTTTCGCTGCATCGGTTTGATTATCGTAATCAAAGGTCTCAGCACCTTTTTCCAGATCGGCCCCAGCACAGAATCCTCGACCTTCGCCAGTAACGATTACAGCCCGCACTGAGTCGTCGGAGTCCGCTCGGTCTAAAGCCTCTAGGAATTCGCGCTGCATTTTGCTATTAAACGCATTCAAACGTTCGGGGCGGTTCATGGTGATGGTCAGGATGCGATCAGCGACTTCGTATCGGAGTGTTTCGAATTCAGACATTATTTTCCTTAATCACGTGCGCCGAGGCGCTAACCCTGCGCGGCACACTGTAATCCGCTCAATCATCTCGTGAGCCAATTCCCTCCAGGAATGGGCACCAAGTTTGCAGCGTCGCCGCCGTATTCGTACGCGTACACAAGTTCTCCCATAGCAGTGGTAATCGCTACCCGGTGATAGTGGCCTTCAACTCCACTTTCAACCTCATCAATTATTTTCAACGCTTCAGACAAGCGCAGTGAGTCGAGTCGAAAACGGAACCCTTCTATAACCCCTATCTGGCTAAAAATCGCTGCGGGGAAGCCCAATGTGGTGTCATAAATTCGTCCGTTCGCCTGGTCTGGCTCGTACTCCATGACGAACGGTGCCAGGAAGGACCAGCGTTCTTGACCGGGAAGCAAGGTTCCATAACAAAACACTTGATCGATGACATCGCCATCGTTAGACATCCAGGAACTTTCCTGCGGCAAACGCCGAACCCAATGCCCCGACCACTACCCCCATTAGGACTGTCGCTATTGTCGCCGTCGTAAATTGGCTGGAAGTGACTGTGAAGGATCGGAAGAAAGCAAGTATTTCTGAACGACCAAATAGCCCTTCGACATGGTTCCGCAAAACACCCGCCGCTAGTGCTCCAACAACGCCTCCTGCAAGGCCATGGAGCATGCCCTCCAAAATAAAGGGCAGGCGTATAAAGCTGTTGGTAGCTCCAACTAGCTTCATGACTTCTATTTCTCTTCGCCGCGCGAACATTGCCACCCGAATCATATTAAAAATCAACATGGCGCTTGCTGTAGCAAGGACAATAGACATCAATAAAACGATCCAACGAAAAGAATTAAACCACTCCCGAATGGCGTCAACTTGTTGTCGTCCGGTTTCGACCGAGTAAACGCCTGGGCGTTCTCGAAATTGAGCTGCAAGCGATTCGATTAGCTCACCTTCTGCGACACGCGGCACAACTCGGTAGGAAGGTGGGAGACTCTCAACCGACACTTCTGCTAGAAGTTCCGGCTCATCCACCAGCATCTCCTCAAGCAGTTTGTACGCCTGTTCTTGCGTTATGAACTGAATTCGCTCGATGTCGGGGTGGTTCCTGAGTTCTTCTCCAACGGCGTCGGCTTGACCACCTTCAACATTGGGTTCTAAGAAAATTTCGAATTGGACCCCGCCTTGCCAGCGACCCAAAGCGTTGGTACTGGCATAACGAGCCATAAGTCCTAGCCCGACGAGCATTACCCCGACTGCAACGGTAAGGATCGCCGCAACGGTCAATGTGAGGTTGCGTCGGACGTTGATCCAAGTCTCACGCGCAAAATATGCGGCTCTGCCTAATAACCCAGTCACAATTATCCGTACACACCCTGTTGTTCATCGCGAACTACCTGCCCTGAGCGAAGCGCGACGACCCTTCGACGCATCTGATCCACGATGGTCTGGTCATGAGTAGCCATTACGACCGTGGTACCCGTCCTGTTGATGCGGTCGAGAAGTCGCATAATTTCTTGAGCTGTATTTGGGTCAAGATTGCCGGTCGGTTCATCAGCGAGAAGAATCAAGGGCCGATTGACGAAGGCTCTAGCGATAGAAACTCGTTGCTGCTCACCACCCGATAACTCGTCCGGGAAGCTTTGTTGTTTATGGGATAGACCAACCAATTCGAGAATTGCCGGAACTTGAGTCGCAACTATATTTCGTGGTCTCCCGATAACTTCCAGTGCGAAAGCTACGTTTTCGTAGACAGTTTTTTGGGGCAACAGCTTAAAGTCTTGGAAGACTGAGCCAATATTGCGTCTCAGATACGGAACTCGCCAAGAATTGATCTGTCCTAAATCCTTGCCGGCGACATGGACTTCCCCATCTGTCACGGGCTCTTCAGCTGTTAACAGACGCAGCATCGTCGACTTACCTGAGCCGGATTCTCCAACCAAAAATACAAATTCACCTTTATCTATATTCAGAGACACGCCGTCAATGGCTCGCGTGTCTCCCTTATATATTTTTGTGACATTGTCGAGTCGGATCATGGGGCAATCGCACACTCAGCGGAACACCCGCCCGCTGGCTTGCAAACCCCAGCGTACGACAGGAACGCATCGGGTTTGCGTCAGCCAAACAAACGATCTCACGTAAATAAGATTTAGTCTCGTCGACTCCGCTGCCACTGAAGAAAGGCTTCCATCAGCGGATCAAGATCGCCGTCTAAGACCGCTTCCACGTTACCGACCTCAAGATTGGACCTGAGGTCTTTGACCTGCTGATACGGGTGCAGAACGTAGGACCGAATTTGACTGCCCCAAGCGACATCCCGCTGCTCCCCTGCTAACTGACTCAATTCAGCTTCTCTCTCCTGTCTTTGGAGGTCCGCTAGCTTGGCCGCCAACATCTGCATTGCCCGGTCTTTGTTTTGGTGCTGACTGCGTTCGTTTTGGCAAGCGACAACAGTATTTGTCGGTAGGTGAGTAATTCGAACAGCCGAATCGGTGACGTTGACATGCTGTCCTCCAGCGCCCGACGACCGGTAGGTATCAATTCTCAAATCTTTTTCGTCTATGACCACCTCATCTGACACCTGATCGAAAAAAGGCACCACGGAAAGCGAACAAAAGGCAGTGTGGCGTCTGGCCTGAGCGTCGAACGGCGATATCCGCACTAAACGATGTACGCCGCGCTCGGCCCGCAGAAAACCAAACGCAAACCGACCCTTAACCAAGAACGTGGCTGAACTGATTCCTGCCTCCCCACCGTCGGTAGCTTCTTGGATCTCAACTGAGAAACCCTTGCTCTCAGCCCATCGCAAGTACATCCGAAGAACCATTTCGGCCCAATCGCAAGCGTCGGTGCCGCCTGCGCCCGAGTGGACTTCACAAACGGCGTCATTTTCGTCATGCTCGCCGCTGAATAACGCGAATAGTTCGATGTCATCTAGCTGTGCTGCCAGTGAGGCTATACCTTCATCGATCTCGTCAGCGACCGACTCATCTCCTTCTTCACGGGCTAGTAGCTCAAGGGTGAGGACATCGTCTAATTCGCATCGAACTTTCTCCCACCGTTCGATGTCATCTCGCAGGTTCGCTAGTCGGCCGGTTACGCGCCTTGCTTCTTCTTGATTATCCCAGAGATCCGGGCTAGCGGCTCGGGATTCAAGTTGAGTCATTTCATCCCGCGCCTGATCAAGTCCTAAGTAGGAATGTGCTTCACCTACTCGTTTTTCAATCTCTTCAAGAATTTCTGATTTATCAGCCATACGGAATCTCGATACTCAACGACCGCAGCAGTGCTTGAACTTCTTACCTGAGCCACAGTGACAGGGGTCGTTCCTCCCGATTTTCTCTTCAGCGGTTTTAACCACCTGGCTTTGTTTACTAGTTGCTGCCGCAGACTGCGGTTTTGCGGGCGCCGATTGATCTTGGAGTTGAGGCGAGTTGTCCGACGAGGAGTAGGTCACACCCTCTGAACGCCGCTGTTGTTCTTCTGCGGTCACCACTTCTGCGTGCATCGCGTATTTGACGAAGTCGCGGTAGACAGAAGTCAGCATTGACGAGAACATGTCAAAGCCTTCTCTTTGCCATTCCGCAACTGGGTCTTTCTGACCTATGCCTCGTAAATGGATACCTTCGCGCAGATAGTCCATTTCATAAAGATGTTCGCGCCACCGTTGATCGACAATCCGGAGTAGAACTTGCCGTTCCACTTCCCGCATCGTCATTTCACCCAATTCGACTTCTCGACGTTCAAAGTGGTTGTGGGCATCACGAAGCATCAACTCTTCAAGCTCCGCCGTGCTTGTAACACCGAGGCATTGCTCGGTGTTGAGTTCCGAAGGCCAATAAGTGTTTGTTTCGGCCAACAACCCGTCAACATCCCACTCATGATGGTCTTCCTCCGCACAGAATTCATCAACTATTTCGCCGACCGCGGACTCAATATGCCCCAGTGTGTCGTCGCGAAGATCCTCACCATCAAGAATCTGTGAGCGGCGGGCGTAAATCACTTTGCGTTGCTCGTTCATCACTTCGTCGTATTTGAGAACATTTTTGCGCACTTCAGCGTTTTTTTGCTCAACGGTGTTCTGAGCTCGCTCGATCGCCTTTGTCACCATATTGGCTTCGATTGGAGTGTCGTCGGGTAAAGCTCGGTCCATAACCCAGTTCATTGCCCCGGTGGCGAATAGTCGCATTAGGTCATCTTCGAGGGAGAGATAGAAACGGCTCTCCCCCGGGTCTCCCTGTCGCCCCGAACGTCCTCGCAGTTGATTGTCGATGCGGCGCGACTCATGCCTTTCCGTTCCGAGAACGTAAAGGCCTCCGACCTCTCTGACTTTAGTGCCCTCCGCTGCGCATTCAGGTTCGTGACGCTCTACCAACACAGCCAGTTCTTCTGCATTGGTTGCTTCGTCCGGGTCCAGTCCACGACGGAAAAGGTCTTGCCGAGCTAATCCCTCTGGGTTTCCCCCAAGAAGAATATCTACACCTCGACCAGCCATGTTTGTAGCTACCGTCACCGCACCTAAACGCCCAGCTTGGGTGACGATGTCGGCTTCACTTTGGTGTTCTTTTGCGTTTAATACGTTATGGCTGATACCTCGTAGGTCTAAAGCGCGGGAAATCTTTTCGCTGTTTTCAACGCTCACTGTTCCGACCAAAATCGGCTGGCCTGTCTGTCGTCTTTCTTCGATGTCATCAACAACCGCTGCTATTTTGGAAGTCTCAGATTTGTAGATCAGATCTGCGTGATCCGCACGTTTGACTGGTCTGTGCGTCGGCACGGGAACTACGTCTAGCCCATAGGTGTTTCCGAATTCGGCAGCTTCAGTAGTTGCAGTTCCGGTCATTCCAGCAAGTTTGTCGTACAAGCGAAAATAATTTTGGAGGGTAATAGTTGCGAGTGTCTGGTTCTCGGCTTTGATTTTCACACCCTCCTTCGCCTCTACCGCCTGATGGAGACCTTCGCTCCAACGACGGCCCTCTAAAATCCGGCCGGTAAATTCATCGACAATCTTTACTTCGCCACTCTGAACCACATAATCCCGGTCTATTCGGTAGAGCTCCTTCGCTTTCAGGGCGGCACTCATCTGATGAACAAGGTTCGAAGAAACTTGATCGTAAAGATTCTCGATGTTGAGGGCTCGCTCTACTTTTTCAATTCCCGGCTCTAAAACAGCAACATTGCGCTTATCTTCTTCTACTTCGTAGTCAACATCACGGGTCATCGTTCGAGCGATCTGAGCAAACTGCCCATAGAGCTTCGCCGCATCAGCAAGGCGGCCACTAATAATCAGAGGCGTCCTAGCCTCATCAATGAGAATTGAGTCGACTTCGTCCACAATGCAAAAGTTGTGACCACGTTGCGTCTGTTGACTCTTGGACGGTGCCATGTTGTCACGGAGATAATCGAAACCAAACTCGTTGTTTGTTCCGTAGGTTATATCGGCAGCGTAGTGTCGTCGTTTGCTCTCAGGATCAGTATCTCCTGGGACGACGAGACCCACCTCTAAACCCAAAAACCGGTGGACACGTCCCATCCATTCCGCATCTCGAGTCGCAAGATAGTCGTTAACCGTGACAATGTGCACGCCTTTGCCCGACAAGGCGTTCAGATACACGGGAAGCGTTGAGACGAGAGTTTTTCCCTCGCCTGTTCTCATCTCTGCAACCCAGCCAAAATGCAGCGCAGCGCCTCCCATGAGTTGCACGTCATAATGCCGTTGACCTAGCACCCGCTTCGCCGCTTCGCGCGTCACTGCAAACGCGTCAATCAATAGATCATTAAGATCCGCGCCACGTTCTATCTCAAGTTTGAAATCCCCCGTTTTGGCGCGTAATTCATCGTCAGTAAGGCGTTGATACTCGGTCTCAACGGCGTTGATTTCTGGCACAAGCGATTCGAGAGCTCGAATCTTTTTACCTTCACCAGCACGCAGGAGTTTTTGGAACACGGCCATTTAATTAATGCTACCGGGGTGCTGCGAGGCAAGCGGGTCGCCTCTACCTCAATCAGCGTTTCTCAATAACGGTAGTGATCGGGTTTAAAGGGACCTTCAACTGGCACGCCTAGGTACTGCGCCTGGTCGGCAGTTAATTGAGTTAACTTCACTCCGAGTTTGTCCAAGTGGAGTCGCGCGACCTCCTCATCTAGGCGTTTGGGCAGAAGGTGAACGTCGTTCGCAAGCGAATCAGCGTTTTGGTGCAGTTCCATTTGAGCGAGCACTTGGTTCGTGAAACTCATGGACATGACAAAACTGGGGTGCCCTGTCGCACAGCCTAAATTAACTAATCGACCTTCTGCGAGAACGATGACGCTGTTGCCGTTAGGAAAAATGTATTCGTCGACTTGCGGCTTGATATTCCTCCTTTGTACATCCGAAAGTTTCTCTAAACCCGACATATCAATCTCGTTATCAAAGTGACCGATATTGCACACCACCGCGTTGTGTTTCATCGCACCCATATGTTCAGCCGAGATGATGTCTTTATTGCCTGTTGTGGTGACAAAGATGTCAATGTCGCCAACAACATTATCGAGCCGGTCGACTTCGAAACCTTCCATCGCTGCCTGCAGCGCGTTGATCGGATCAACTTCGGATACCACTACCCGGCAACCTTGGCCGCGCAGAGACTGCGCACAGCCTTTTCCTACATCGCCGTATCCCGCCACAAAAGCGACTTTTCCTCCCAACATCACGTCTGTGGCGCGGTTGAGTCCGTCGATCAGAGAATGCCTACAGCCATATAAGTTGTCAAACTTCGATTTGGTGACTGAGTCGTTGACGTTGTAAGCGGGGAATTGCAAGTCACCCCGTTCAACCATCTCGTAGAGTCGGTGCACGCCGGTCGTCGTCTCTTCTGAAACGCCTCTTATCTCGCTGATCATGTCCGACCAAAAACTTGGGCTGTGCTCATAAACCGACGCCAACAGCTTAAGAATCTCCTCTTCATCGTGAGATGTCGCCGTCTCGGGCGGTGGAACCGCCCCCGCTCCTTCGTAGCGAGCTCCTAAATGCACGAGCAACGTTGCGTCTCCACCATCATCAAGAATCAGATTGGGGCCGCTGGCTCCTGGCCAATTAAGAGCTTGCTCCGTACACCACCAGTATTCTTCAAGAGTCTCGCCTTTCCAAGCGTAGACAGATACCCCGGCGGGATCATCTTCTGAGCCATTTCGCCCAACCACCACAGCTGCTGCAGCATCGTCTTGAGTTGAAAAAATGTTGCAAGAGACCCATCTCACTTCTGCACCTAAATCCACCAAGGTCTCGATCAGTACAGCCGTCTGCACCGTCATATGCAAAGAGCCCATAATTCGGGCGCCCGCCAATGGTTGGGAGTCATAACCTTGTGCCCGCAGGGCCATTAGACCTGGCATTTCTTCTTCTGCTAACTCAATTTGCTTTCGACCCGCTCCGGCAAGGCTGAGGTCGGCAACTTTGAAATCTCCGTCAAGAGAACGGGTCAGTGCCATCAGGCGCTCCTATGCAATCGGACATTGGTGCGCTGGCAATACGGCGCTCTTTAGACTCTAGCGGCATCTTGTCCAAGCTACGGTATCCATCATTTAGCCAGTTCCTGCTTGAGTTGAGCCAAGATGTCGATAGGTCCAGGGTCTTGACTATGCAATGCAGCCAGTTCGAGCGATATTTGGTCCCCTATAACGATTAAATCGAAAAGTTGCGCAAGAGCAGATGGGCCTTGGGCGTTGACAATGCGGACCAACGGTTCTGTCGCCCATGAAAAATCAGCGCGCGAGCTTTGGGATAAGATTGGCTACGCCGCATGGGCTTGTGCAGACCCCGGCCTTCAGTTCGATACGAC
>DKNM01000002.1:2749-5695 GCA_002470695.1 Candidatus Neomicrothrix sp. UBA7388 | reverse complement strand
GCTGACCTTGATGAGCGAGGCGTTGTGCGCGTCGGAGCAGAAGTAGGACCCGGCGATGTGCTGGTGGGCAAGGTAACACCTAAAGGTGAAACCGAGCTGACACCTGAGGAGCGTTTACTGCGAGCCATCTTTGGTGAAAAAGCGCGAGAAGTTCGGGATACTTCTCTGAAAGTTCCCCATGGTGAACGTGGGGTTGTCACCGAAGTCCGCGTTCTCCAACGCGACGAAGATGAAGAGTTACCACCTGGAGTCAACGAGCTTGTGCGGGTGTATGTAGCTCAAAAACGCAAGATCAGTGTTGGAGACAAACTTGCTGGACGCCACGGCAACAAAGGCGTAATTTCCAAGATTCTTCCGATCGAAGAAATGCCTTATCTGGCGGATGGAACCCCGATCGATATTATTCTCAGCCCGCTCGGCGTGCCGAGTCGAATGAACGTGGGCCAAGTATTAGAAGCTCACTTGGGATACGCCGCTCGCTGGGGTTGGGAACACAAAGGTCAAGCCGTAGGTAATGAGCCCATATCGAATACCGCACGAAAAACACGGCCTCGCACAGAGCCATCTGTTTTCGTAGCGACGCCCGTCTTCGACGGCGCTGCTTGGGATGAAGAGGAACGCGCAGGAGTTCATCCGACAATTCAAAAAACTCTCGAACACCTGAGACCCGAAGCTGTCACAGGCGAACGAATGATGACCACTGCAGGAAAAGCCGTTCTATACAACGGACGCACGGGGGAGCCCTACGACCAACCGATCATGGTTGGTTACAGCTACATCCTCAAACTTGCGCACCTTGTTGATGACAAAATCCATGCTCGGTCCACTGGTCCGTACTCAATGATCACCCAGCAGCCGTTGGGAGGAAAAGCGCAGTTCGGCGGACAGCGCTTCGGAGAAATGGAAGTCTGGGCTCTAGAGGCTTACGGCGCGGCTTACCTACTGCAAGAACTTTTGACCATCAAATCGGATGACACTCTGGGCCGTGTCCAGGTGTATGAGGCCATTGTCAAAGGTAAAAATATTCCTGAACCCGGTATTCCGGAGAGTTTCAAGGTACTCATAAAAGAAATGCAGGCTCTGTGCCTCAACGTTGAAGTCATATCGTTGACCGGAGACGAAATAGATATGCAAGGGCTTGACGAGGACGTATTCCGAGCAGAGGAATCGCTTGGGATCGATATAAGTCGTCCCGAAAGAGGAACCGACGAAGAAGACGAACTTCGGAGGCAACAATTATGAGTCTCGGTGCTGCATCTACAAACCCTTTTCGAAATGAGAGCAACTGATGATTGACGTTAATGAGTTCTCAGATATTCGTATCGGCCTTGCGACGGCCGACGCTATTAGAACCTGGTCGAACGGTGAGGTAAAGAAGCCGGAAACGATTAACTATCGAACTCTCAAACCAGAGAAAGATGGCCTTTTCTGCGAGAAAATTTTTGGTCCGACCAAAGACTGGGAATGCGCGTGCGGAAAATACAAACGCGTTCGTTTCAAGGGAATTATTTGTGAGCGTTGCGGGGTCGAAGTTACCCGTCAAAAAGTTCGACGAGAGCGAATGGGTCACATAGAACTCGCCGCGCCGGTAGTTCATATTTGGTACCTGCGTGGCACCAGAAGCTGGCTGGCCTATTTGCTGACCGGCCTCGAAATTCGCGAAGAACTAAAGGCTAAGCAACTTGAACGAGTCATCTATTTTGCGGCCAATCTAGTTACCTGGGTTGACGACGATAAGCGCCATGAAGATTTGCCGCGCCTTGAAGTAGAAATGCGCGAAGAACTTGATGTAATTCGAGAAGAATTCGATGAGGAAATAGCTGAGCGGCTCAAAGAACTCGAAGAGGAAATCACGGCACTAGAAGCTGAGGGTCTGAAAGATAAAGACCTAAAAGCGCGTCGCCGGGATGCTGATAGAGACGTTGAAGCGCTTAAAGCTGAATGCGATGCAGAGCTAGAAACCGTCGAGCGGGCATTTGATGAATTCCGAGAGCTCCACGGACGAAAAATCATTGAAGATGAATTGCTTTGGCGTGAGCTAGAAGACCGTTACGGCGATTATTTTGAAGGCGGGATGGGTGCTGAAGCTATCGCCCAACTCATGGAAAGAATTGATTTCGACGAAGAAGAAATCCTCCTTCGAGAAGCCATCGAAGCCGCCGACGGTAGACGGCCCTTATCCGCCCAACGTAAGCAAAAGGCGATTAAGAGACTCAAAATTCTCAGCGCGTTCAACCGACGCAACCCGAACGACAAACGCATCAACGACCCACGGGCAATGATTCTTGATGCTGTTCCGGTCATCCCTCCAGACCTCCGACCGATGGTGCAACTTGATGGCGGTCGTTTCGCAACATCCGACCTCAACGATCTCTACAGGCGAGTAATCAACCGCAACAACCGTCTCAAGCGACTTCTGGATCTAGGTGCGCCCGAAATCATTGTTAACAACGAAAAGAGAATGCTTCAGGAAGCCGTTGATGCATTGTTCGACAACGGTCGACGCGGTAGGCCGGTAACTGGCCCTGGAAACCGCCCACTCAAATCTCTGTCAGACATGTTGAAAGGTAAGCAAGGGCGCTTCCGTCAAAATCTGCTGGGTAAACGAGTCGATTATTCGGGCCGTTCTGTAATCGTCGTAGGCCCCACTCTCAAACTTCACCAATGCGGTCTCCCAAAACTCATGGCACTCGAACTCTTCAAGCCGTTTGTTATGAAACGCCTTGATGACCTCAATCTTGCGCCCAACATCAAATCCGCCAAGAGAATGGTGGAACGTCGACGCTCAGAAGTTTGGGATGTTCTCGAAGAAGTTATTAAGGAGCACCCTGTTCTTTTGAACCGCGCCCCGACACTTCACCGTCTCGGTATCCAAGCGTTTGAGCCCATTCTCGTTGAAGGTAAGGCCATCCAGATTCACCCCCTAGTCTGCGCCGCTTTCAACGC
>DKNM01000002.1:0-2424 GCA_002470695.1 Candidatus Neomicrothrix sp. UBA7388 | reverse complement strand
TTTGATGGTGACCAAATGGCGGTTCACCTTCCGTTGTCCTCGGAAGCTCAAGCTGAAGCGCGAGTCTTGATGCTCTCGGCGAACAACATACTTTCGCCTGCAGATGGTCGACCCATGACTGTGCCAAGTCAGGACATGATTATCGGCGGTTACTACCTAACAGAAATGCGGGGTAACCCAGAAGATGCCGACCTTCCGGTATACAAGCACTTCCATGAGATAGAGCGGGCAGTTGCGCTTAACCAAGTACAACTTCACCAGCCCATCATCTGGCGCCACACGAAGCTCACTGGTGAAGATGGCGAGTTCATACCCACAACTCCTGGTCGCGTTCTATTTAACGAGGCGTTGCCAGAGGACTTCCCCTTCGTCAATACGGCTGTAAAAAAAGGCGATATGGGCGATGTTGTGGGTGACCTGTCAGACGGCTGGCCAACTAATGAAGTAGCGGCAGCTCTCGACAGAATTAAAGACCTTTCCTACGAATACGCAACAAAGTCAGGTCTTACTATTTCGATTGACGATGTCCGTACCCCTCCTGATAAGGCCGAAATTCTCGAGCGTTATGAAGGAGAGGCGGAACGCGTTGAGAATCAATTCCGACGGGGCATTATCACTGACGGCGAACGCCGTCAGAAAGAGGTCGAAATTTGGACTTCAGCCACAGAAGAGGTCCGAGCGTCTCTAGAGCGCGAGCTTAAATCGGTCATGTTCAACCCCATCGACATGATGGTGGGATCTGGTGCGCGCGGCAACATGATGCAAGTTCGCCAGATTGCCGCAATCAGAGGTTTGGTTGCCAACCCCCGCGGTGACATCATTCCCCGACCGATCAAATCCTCGTATCGCGAAGGTCTAGCGATGCTTGAATACTTCATTTCAACACCTGGTGCTCGCAAGGGTCTTGTAGATACGGCGCTTAGAACAGCGGACTCGGGATACCTAACGCGACGACTAGTTGATGTGGCGCAAGAACTAATCGTTAACGAGGAGGACCCGTTTGAAAGGTCTGGACCTGTTCTCGGTCTCTGGCTTGAAGATATTGGTCCAGATACTCCCGAAAAGCGGACGTACCTAGAGACTCGGTTGTTCAGTCGCTGTTTGGCCCAAGATGTTGAACTTACTGAAGGTGTAATGGAAGCTGGCACCCTAATTGGTGACGAAGAAATGGCCATTCTCAGAGATGATCCCAAAGTCACGCGTGTTCAAGTTCTCTCCCCACTGACAGACAACTCCGAATTTGGAGTCTCAGCGAAGGCTTATGGTGGATCGCTCGCCTCCGGCAAAATGATCGAAGTAGGCGAAGCCGTCGGAGTGATTGCTGCCCAGTCGATCGGCGAACCTGGAACGCAGTTGACCATGCGAACGTTCCATACGGGTGGAGTCGCAGGCAGCGATATTGCGGGCGGCTTGCCCCGAGTGGTGGAGTTGTTTGAAGCGCGCCAACCCAAAGGCAAAGCAACTCTTGCGACCAGAACCGGTGTAGTCCGCATTGGCGACGACGACGGTCGAGGCCGAGAAATAGTAGTTGTTGGAGACGACGGTGAGGAAGAGACGCACACCGTCCCGACCATGGCTCGCCTCGCAATCGTTGACGGCCAAGAGGTCCGTGCCGGCGATCCATTAGTCGACGGCCCTCGAGATCCAAAGGAACTGCTTGACATCCGAGGAGTTCGCGAGACGCAGCAGTATTTGGTTGAAGAAGTCCAAAAGGTATATCGCGAACAAGGTGTGTCTATCCACGATAAACACATCGAACTCATAATTCGCCAAATGACGAGGCGTGTTCTAGTAGGAGAGCCTGGTGAGTCCGTGTTTCTTCCGGGCGAGCAAGTCGACCAGCGAGTCTACGCGGAGGTTAATCGTGGTCTCGTCCAAGAGGGCCAACGACCTGCGGAAGCTCGACCCGTCATCATGGGAATCACGAAAGCATCTTTGGCTACCGATTCCTGGTTATCAGCAGCGTCCTTCCAGGAGACAACGCGTGTGCTAACCGAAGCTGCTATCGAATCTCGACGCGATGACCTCAAAGGGCTCAAAGAGAACATCATTATTGGCAAGCTGATCCCTGCGGGAACTGGTCAAGGTCGATACCGAAACATTGACACTACCGCTCCTGACTACGAACCAATGGAGTTCTTCTCATCCGATGAGGATCTTGATCCGGCCGAATGGCTTGCGACCATTGGGAGTGACGACGCAAGTGATGTTGTTGAACTAGGAGACGCCGGCTAATCGGCAAAGATTTCATACGAGTTCCGGTAAGCGCCATCGCTCTGCTGAGCCTGGCTCTTTCAGGCTGCTCTGCGGGACAAAGCGACCCATCGGCAAAATTTGCCCAAGGTGATGTCTATATTGATCCAGCGGAGAGCGCTGCTTTGCTGCTCGAAAGCTTCAGCTGGCCAGCCGAGATCTCTTCGGTGA
>DKNM01000049.1:2579-2983 GCA_002470695.1 Candidatus Neomicrothrix sp. UBA7388 | reverse complement strand
TCGAGAAGTCCGGTTGCCCAACGCAACATATTTCCCGGCACGGTCCCGTGGACCTTTTGATAAGCAACTGTTTCTGCGGCTACCTGCCTTCGAATCAGGTCGATCTCGTCCGGGCGAACGCCTTCTTTTCCCGAAGCGGGAGGGGGTAGATTCCAATCTCGAGGCCTTCCATGAGCGGAGCTTCCGCAATCGCGTAATTCCATATTTCGTGGTTTCCCACCTAAGAAATACTCTTCCCCGAACAACGCATCAGATAGTCCGAGCTCTTCTGCGGTAGCAGAGTCACGAGGCAAGGGGTGGCCTTCCAGCAGATCATCATTAATTTCTGCGTCTACAGCATCAACCCATCGAAACGTATCTGCTTCCCGCAGGTTTATTTCTCGAGCTCTCGACGAGTGGGCTCG
>DKNM01000049.1:0-2167 GCA_002470695.1 Candidatus Neomicrothrix sp. UBA7388 | reverse complement strand
CGAAAATATTCGTCGCCAGATATCGCTCGCACTCTGGAATCATCGATAAATCTGATGGCGAAAAGAGCGGCTGAAAGGTACGGGTAGTTGTATGCCGCCCATAGCCGACCCGCACTCATCGAATGATTAGGCTTCACTTAAAAAGCCCAGCGGCCTGTAAAATTGGCATAAATATTGCTGCTTCAGGGGGTGCGCTAACACCTTCGGGACGCACTTGTGCAAGGACCTTCGCTGCCATTGCACCGATGTCAGGCGCTTCCGAGGCAGCGTGACTGAGAACCTTCCACCCTGCTAACCAGCGCTCTGCAGTGGGGTCAGCTGCGATTACGGCGGCTACAGCGGAGAGCGCTGCGTATAAGCGATCACCACGGTCAGGGAAAACCACCGACTTCGGATCTCGAAGAGCCGCTTCTGGGTCAGGCAAATCACTTTCTTGGAGCCAGGTTAGAAATTCCAAGCCAACCCCTTCACCCAAACATCCAATAATGAGGTTTCTTTTAGCTTCTGGTGACGCTTGAACTGAGTCAGCTGCAGCCATCAGCTTGCATACCATTTCCCATGTTCGGGGACTTGGCCAAGCCCTGCCCGCTAGAGAGCGGTCGGTCGGAGGTTGTATCGCGAACGACTGTCTCACCGAAAGAAAACCCCCAACTTGGGAAGCCGCCAAGGGGATTTGCCTAGTCCAGTCGCGACCTACCTCCGGCACCACCGGAACTGGAAAACCGGCAACTAAGCCAGAGGTCAAAGCAGATGTATCCACCTGCCAGTCAAGATGACAGAAACGGTTTGCTAGAGGAGCTGACAAATCCCACCCATCGGCTGCTTGATCAGGAGGATTAGCCGCAGCGACAATGGCAATGTCGTCGGGCAATTTGAGGTCTCCAACCACGCGCTCTAGAACAACTCGAAGTAAAGCCGCCTGGACTGCTGGTGGCGCAGTCGAGATTTCATCCAAGAAAAGCACACCGGAAGATGACTCAGCTAAGCGAGTCGCCCAACGAGGAGGAGCGAACGTTACCCCCTCTTCTCCCACGACAGGTAGTCCACTGAAGTCACTGGGCTCTCGAATGCTTGCTATTACTACCTCATAAGGAAAACCGGCCGATTCGCACATGGCTGTTACCGCTGAACTTTTCCCAGCTCCGGGAGGGCCCCAAAGTAAAACCGGTATGCGAACAGCTATAGCCAACGACAGCGCTTCTAGAACTGCGTCATTCTGATTCGCCATGGCATGAATCTCCTCCAAATCAACTTAGCGCCCTCGAATCTTGAAGAGACGAGACATCTAAGGCCCGATATTGTTCCACCTGATGGACGAACATTTGACCGCACATGAAAAAGCCTCCCCGATGGCCGCCGGCCCGACCGGACCGCTTCAAGGGATTCGAATATTGGACTGCACTCAAGCGATAGCTGGGCCGTGGTCAACAATGATGCTTGGAGATCTAGGCGCCGACGTAATCAAGATCGAGGCACCGCGCGGAGATTTACAGCGACCAATGGCACCATATACGCGCGAAGATCAAGAGCGCTCCTATGGCGGTTCATTCTCCACGTACAACAGAAATAAACGCGGAATTGTCTTGGATTTCAACAACCGCGAGGATCGCGAAAAATTTCTTGCTCTTGTGGAGACAGCTGACGCTTTAGTGGAGAACATGAGGGCTGGAGTAATGGACGGGCTCGGATTGGGGTGGGAGGTCTTGAAGGCCAGAAATCCCCGCCTCGTTTATGGCGCGATTAGAGGCTTCGGAGACCCAAGGAGCGGGGCCAGCCCGCACGCCGAGTGGCCAGCTTATGACGTTATTGCCCAAGCGATGGGTGGGCTTGTGGCCCAAAACGGCAACAGCTCCGATGACCGAATACAGGTTGGCCCATTTATTGGTGACATCTATCCCGGCACAGTAGGGGCCATGGGTGTTTTGGCGGCACTGTTTCACGCTCAAAAAACAGGTGAAGGCCAATTCGTCGATGTCGCTATGGTCGACTCGATAATGGCCCTCGGGGAAATGGGCGTGATGCGTTACTCCTACTTAGGCAAACCTGATACTCCACCAAGCGGCAATAGAAACGATTTCGCAGTTCCGTTCGATGTCTTTGAGACCAAAGATGGGTCAATGGCTATCGCTGCTCCTACTGACAACCATTGGCGCGAGTTAGCGAACGC
>DKNM01000037.1:569-2701 GCA_002470695.1 Candidatus Neomicrothrix sp. UBA7388 | reverse complement strand
AGAGGCCTATGCAGTGGCGCGCAAGCTAGCTCGTGGAAGCCAAACGGCGATCAGATGGACGAAATACAGCTTGAACAACTGGCTTAGATCAGCGGGACCAGCATTCGATACCTCTGTAGCCTTGGAAATGCTGGGATTCACAGGTCCAGATGTCCGGGAAGGGCACGCCGCAATCACTGAAAAGCGCAAGCCAAACTTTTCTTAATTTCAACTAGACGGAAGCTCAAGAATCTGTTCAATTTGGTCTAAAGCAGCAACTGGTTGAACGACCTTAATAATCTGAAGGCCCACTTTTTTTGCGGCGCGCACATTCACAGGGTTGTCATCAAGAAAAAGAACCTGATGTGGCTCGAGTCCAAGTTGTTCCAGAAGGTAGTTAAAGATGTTTTTTTCGGGCTTCCTCATTCCGATAAATGCCGAATTAACGACTACGTCAAACAAATGATCCAAATCCAGTCCTTTAGCAACAGTGGGCCACGCTTCTGCAATGTTGTTACTCAACAGTCCTGTCAAGAAACCTCGATCTCGCAACTCCTTGACTCGTTCAACTACTTTCGGAATAACCGCAAGGTGGTCAAACAGAAAGTAGGGGCTTTGTGGATCCCAAATGACCTCTGCACCAGGCAAGTCTTCTCGCGACCAAGCCAAATAACTCTCCAAAGTTATTTCGCCGCGCTCTAGACGAGCGAATCGGGAATTCGGATCCTCCTCTTTATACGCCTCGCGACGAATCCTTAATTGCTCTTTATCTACCCCAGCCTTGTCATAAAGGTCTTCAATGACTGGCGCTGGCGGAACGGTCAACACTCCACCCCAATCCAGCACCACTGCTTTGATCGACGAATTGGAGGCATCAACCGTCACGTAATATCGACCTCAAGTGGGCGATCTGCATCAAGTAACCACTCGCTCAAGGAGCCGTCATATACCGCCACGTTGTTGTAGCCGAGCAGTGCGTTGAGTACAAACGCATCTGAAGTTGCTGCAATGCCGCCGCCGCAGTAGGTGACAATTGAGTCTTTCCCCGCCGTCATGTCAGCAAAAAGTACTTCTAGCTGATCCAGAGGGAGGTAACACTGCGTAGTTCGGTCAAGGAGGTGTAGGGCATAAACATTTGAAGCTCCTGGCAAGTGCCCTGGTCGACCGTAATCTGCTTCGCTACCGTCGTGATTACCTGGCGACAGCGCATTGATCACACAGGTTCCGTCGCCCAACGCCTCTTCCATTCTTTCTAAGTCCGCAAACAGATAGGGCCTCAGATTCACGACGAAGGTCGCCTTTGGTCGAGAAGGCGCAGGATTTGTATCAATTGGCAAATTTGCTAGCTGCCATGATTTCCATCCGCCGTCAAGAACTGCACAATTGTCAAAACCAAAGTATTTCAGCATCCACCATACGCGAGTTGCCCACATAGTGAACCTTCGGTCGTATAAAACAACTTTTGTGCCTTCACCAACTCCAAGGGATTCCATCGCTGCAGCGAAACGTGCCGGTGTCGGCATAGTGAATCGGAGCTCGCTCGTTGGGTCACTAAGATCGTCGATCAGATCGACATAGTCAGAATTGGGGATATGACCGTCGACCCATTGCTTACGCATACTCTCCGGCGCAGTGCTTCCCGGTGCGAGATCTACAGAACATTCCAAAATTCGGATTGACGGGTCCGACAAATGTTCCGCTACCCATTTGGCATCGACAAGTGGCTTCATACTGCCTCCAACCAACTCATATTGCTGAAACTTCTATCGCCAAATCTTACGCACAATAGAAATCGATGAATCTCGATTTCTGGGCCCACAGATTCAGGCGCGTGCAACTGAAACACTTTCCATCCAGCTCGGAGCATCCGGTGCATTTTCTCCGAGCAATACAACAAGGAATTTAGTTTTGGGTGAAGAATTCTCAGGCCATTCTGTGAATCCATCCGAAATAACGATTAGGAGGTCCGGGTTATGGCGACTTTCAAGCGCCTTATCGATACCCGCTCTCAAATCAGTGCCACCCCCTCCGAACAGTTTCAAGTCGGAGGAACGACGCACTCTTTGAGCAATCTGCGCCTCCACATCGCAGGTGAATATTTCAATTGAGCCAAATCGCACACCGCCTGCAGAAAGTAACCCGTCAATCTCCTG
>DKNM01000037.1:0-198 GCA_002470695.1 Candidatus Neomicrothrix sp. UBA7388 | reverse complement strand
TCGAGAACGATAGCCACCCTCGGAACCCTGCTTCTCAAGCTGGGTAGAACTACTTTCGACATGCAAGATGAGCGTCTACTCGGACGCCGGTAGTCATAGTCCACGGCTCCCGCTACTTCAGCGAACCCGCGCCTTAGTAACGCACGGAGTTGCACGCGCCAGTCGATTTGGGGATCGAGAAGTCCGGTTGCCCAACGC
>DKNM01000043.1:4172-8690 GCA_002470695.1 Candidatus Neomicrothrix sp. UBA7388 | reverse complement strand
ACATGATTTCACGGCTGTATTTGGCGCAATGACCATCTTTTACGGTCCAGCTTCCGTTTTAGGTCCAATCACAGGAGGTGTACTCGCTGATTTAACCGGGTCATATTCAGCTACCTACACCGTTCTCGCGCTCACCTTCGTGTTAGCCGCTATCGCCGCCTGGCGGCTTCCAACACCCCGCAGCACCTAGAACACGCGTGGATGTTTCACGGGAACCGAGATTATTCCTAGGATCATGATCGTGACTTTACAAGAGTCGGGTCCGCAATGGCCCAAACCGCCGACCCCACCCAAAGACAGTCCGAACATTCTCGTGGTGCTATTCGACGACGTCGGGTTCTCCGATTTCGGCTGCTACGGCTCGCCGATCTCCACGCCTGTCATCGACAAAATTTCCGAAGCGGGGTTGCGATACACCGGCTTCCATACAACGGCAATGTGTTCCACCACCAGAGCTTCTTTGTTAACGGGCCGTAACCACCACTCGGTGGGAGTCGGCTGTCTTGCTAATTTTGATAATGGATATGCCGGTTACCGAGGAAAGATATCTAGCGACTCGGGCACTCTCGCAGAAATTCTGGCGTTGAACGGCTACAGGAATTACATGGTCGGGAAGTGGCACGTCACACCTCTAACAGAATCCGGTCCCACTGGGCCCTTCAACGGGTGGCCACTTGGACGTGGCTTTGATCGCTTTTACGGGTTCCTTGATGCTGAAACCGACCATTACTCCCCAGAGCTGATTCGCGATAACACCCACATCTCTCCGCCCGGTAATTACGAGTCTGGCTATCACTTAACCGAAGACCTCTTCGAGCAATCAATCGAGTTCATCGCATCACATCAGGCCAGCCTTCCAACCGTCCCGTGGATGACATTCATCGGCCTTGGCGCTTGCCATGCACCGCACCAAGCACCAAAGGCGCTCATTGATCATTATGAAAATGAATTTGAGCGTGGCTGGGACGTCGAGCGCTCGGAACGATTAAAGCGCCAGCGCGAGCTAGGAATCGTGCCAGCAGGAACCGAACTCCCGCCTAGAAACGACTCTGTTGAAGCGTGGCAGGATCTGAGCGACAAAACTAGAAAAGTGGCAACCCGCCTGCAGGCTGCTTATGCGGCCATGCTGCATCATGCAGATCAACATCTGGGTCGCCTAGTCGATCACCTCGAAGTTTCAGGAGAGCTCGACAACACGATTATCCTCATTCTTTCAGATAACGGAGCGAGCCAGGAAGGCGGCCCTCTAGGTTTCGTCAATGCGATGGGTCCGTTCAACGGCGTTGAAGAATCCTTGGAAACGAAAGTTGAACGACTTAACGACATCGGCGGACCTGACACCCACTCAAATTTTCCTTGGGGTTGGGCAATGGCTGCCAACACTCCACTTCGGCGCTATAAACAAAACACCCATGGCGGAGGCGTGAGGGATCCACTAATAATCCACTGGCCTCGGGAAATTAAGCATGCGGGACTTAGACATCAGTTCTGTCACGCCAGCGACGTGGTCCCAACTTTGCTTGAATGCATAGCTATCGAAGCTCCAGCGACGATTAAGGGATTCGACCAAAAGCCAATAGAGGGCGTCAGCTTCGCATCGTCGTTCAAGGATCCAGAAGCTAAAACAGGCAAGACCACTCAATACTTTGAAATGTTTGGCCACCGAGGTCTTGTGCATAGGGGTTGGAAGGCCGTCGCCTACCACGCACCCGGATCACCTTATGAAAACGATCAGTGGGAACTGTTCGATCTGACCAACGACTTCAACGAAATATCTGACCTTGCAGATGCAGACCCCCAACGGCTAGAGGAGATGATCAGCTTGTGGTGGGAACAAGCGCATTTGTATCAAGTCCTACCTCTTGATGATCGCTTTCCAGAAAGATTCGCCGAAAATGCCGAGCGCCACCTAGGGCATCGAACCAATTTCACATTTTGGAAAGGGATGGGCCACTTACCAAGCGACGTTGCACCCGACCTAAGAAGCCGCAGCTATCAATTAGATGCACATATTCAGCCTTCCGAGGGTTTAATCACAGGAGTACTTATAGCTCACGGCGACGCAACTTCGGGTTACAGCCTCTATCTGGATGAAGATGGTCATCTAGTGCACGATCTCAACATCGGAGGAAGCCATCAAATCGTCCGATCACCAAATCCTGTACCCGAAGGTTCGACGACTTTAGGTTTCCACATGTCTAGAGGCACCGAAGGCACCACAGGAGTCGGGCGTCTGCTTATCGACGGGTCAACTGTTGCAACTCACACAACCGAAAATATTTTCTTTCTGATGATTTCTTGGTCCGGTTTGGATATCGGTCTGGACAGAGGAACTGCCGTATCGCTCTACCAGTCTCCAAATGTTTTTTCAGGTGAACTAATTAAGGTGACAGTGAACCTTGTCGACGACCAAACGCTTGATGGGAACGGAGTCGGTAAAGCAGAAATGATGCGCGAATGAGGGCCTACGGTCGCACAAATAGCAACTGAAATTCGACGACCCCATGGTCTTCCGCCGACACGACAATAACTGCTGAGGGAACCTCGACGTCATAGTCTGCAAACACCACCTCTGTCGAGCCAACCACTACTACTGTCTCTCCCACAAGCTGAGCTTGGAGATCGAACTCGGCTTCGCGACCAATCCCGTTAATAAGCAATTCACCTTTAACCTTCAAGGACACTGCTGATCCATCAGTAGCTGAAAGTGCAACGGGTTTATCCATCGAAAAGCTGGCAATGGGGTTTTCCGAAACATTTAATGCATTACGCGCAGCTCTATCTCGCCGAGAATCGTTTGTTATCAATGTCGACAAATCGGCGGAAACGGAAACCGACTGCAGTTCTCCTGCGCCAATTCTTAATTCGCCGTCGACTTCACCCGTCCGCCCGACAGCTGTGATCTTGCCAATTCGCGCCAACTCTTCTTTTATTCTAAAGCCAACGAAAGACCCCGATGCCTCTTCAAATGTAAAGCTGCCAGAATCTGAGTCAATGACCCACGTACCCTCGGTCGATAAATCCTGGCCAACAACTTCACTCGTTTCAAGGGACGCAACAGCCGCATCAAGCGACACTTCGTCTGGGGCATTCGAGATTACTCTCCAAACCCCGTATGCGGCCATGGCACCAATGACGATTACTAGGGCAGCAGTTGTGAGAACAATGCGTCGCTTTTTCAAAGCTAGTCCTTAAGAGTCAAGCGGAACCCCAGCACTTCGACCGGCTGGGATCCTCCAATCGAATAACCAATTTCAGGAAACAACTCGAAGTTGAGCCTACGGTAGAGACGTTGCGCAGCCTCCATGTAATCAGTCGTATTTAGGACTAGGGCATCCCTACCATCCCTCTTAGCCCTATCGATACACCACCGAGTTAAAGCTTCTCCAACACCACGTCCTTGAAACTGCGGATCAGTTGCTAACACTCGAAATCCGGCATAGTTATCGAGCTGGCCAGCCTTAACTTCATCGGAGTAGTCGTCATGGTAGGCAAGGCTCCCGGCGATTTGTTCGTCTACCTCTGCGACCACTATTTCAGCTCGGCTAGCCCGTCCTTCCACATCCCTTAATTCTTTCCCGTACCAACCCAAATCGTCGGGCATGTCGATATTCGCGAATAGAGGCCGATACGCCGACATCGTTAGCTCCGCAACAATTGCGTATTCCTCAGGATCTGCGGATCGAATAACAATTTCCGAAGCCATAAAGATCTCCCCCAGACACGACTTAGTGGTCAACTCTGTCGAACGGTAGCGTCATAATGCATTCGCCCACTTACAGGAGAGCGCCAAATGCCTAGCGAACCCTCTAAAGAATTTGTCGTACTGGATAACCCGCGGCCGGGAAGACCGTACGAAATACGCTGCGAAACTCCAGAACTTACTTGCCTGTGTCCTGTTACAGGCCAACCAGACTTCGCGACCGTAATCGTCACCTACATTCCCGACCAACACATAGTTGAGCTGAAATCATTGAAGATGTACCTGTGGAGTTTCAGAAATGAAGGCGTTCATCATGAAGGCATCACGAACCGTATTTTGGACGATTTGGTCGACGCAATAGCTCCCCAGTCGATGGAGGTGATAACCGAGTGGCTTGTGCGAGGGGGCATAACTACGACAGTAACTGCGAAACACGAAAAGTAGTTGCTCTCTGTAGAGACTGAGCTCGCTTCGACCGAAAACTAGGCGTCTAAAACAACGGTTCCATCTTCAGGGTTGACAAGCGGAGGTTCAGTCGACCACGGAAAATTGATCCACTGATCTGTGTATTTCCACACATATTCACACTCGACCACCGAACGAGATTTTTCGTAAAGAACGGCGCTCCGAACCTCAGCCACCTCATCTAGACAGTGCTCTCGGACGAGCGCCAATGTATGTCCCGTATCTGCAACATCGTCCACAATCAATACCTTCGTATCGCGCAAATCAACCACATCCACGTATGGCGGCAACACAACCGGAACATCAAGCCGTTCATCAACGCCGGTGTAGTATTCGACGTTCATGACATA
>DKNM01000043.1:0-3798 GCA_002470695.1 Candidatus Neomicrothrix sp. UBA7388 | reverse complement strand
CCCCGAGCAATCGCTAGAATTATGTCGGGACGATACTCGTCTTCCGCCACCAGTCTGGCCAGCGCTCGCGACGCAGCACCATAGTTCATCCAATCAAGGATTTCGCGCTCTTCGTTACTCACACTGAGGAAGTTACACCCGAACGAAGCTCTAAGCCTCCTCTAAGGCATCGATGTAACTATTTCATTTATGGCGACTAACTTATCAGGATGGCGTTACTCGCACCGCAGCACAAACTCGTTCTGCGTCACCTGCTATTACGGGACGGAACCGCTGTGCCAAGCGAACTCTCCAAAGCAACGGGTTTAAACCTCGAGGACACACTCAACGCCTTAGATCATCTGCAACGGACAGATCTTGCAGCCCCGATGCCACACACGCCCGGGCTGGGCGAAGGCCCTTGGTCGCTAACCTCCCACGGACGCCAAGTAGGCCCGTCGCTGACGAGGGGGGATCTGGGTTTAGAGGCCGCAACGGAGATCGGTGATCCGGCTGAAGGTTGGGGCTTTCCGTGGCGTCCGGTAAAAAAAGACCCGCCTTTATATGCGCAGAAAAATCCCAGGCCCACTCGCCAAAATCGCAGAGCAATTCGCCGCCCGCTTTTCCCTATTCAAATACCAGATCAAAAGCCAAGCAAACCGCGATGGCTACTGTTCGGCTTAGCATCCATCATCACTCTCGTCGGCATAACTCTGATGTTGATAACTATTAGGCAAGTGGACATAGAGGTCGGCGGAATCGAGGACGGCGTAGCACTCCAACCGAGCTCAATTCAGGGCACGCAAATCTCTTTTTCGGTTAATGGCGCAAATGCTCGCTCCGCTCAGCTACTACTTGACGAATTCCCTGTTAGCGGGGTGCAACGCTACGGAAATCAGATCGTTTGGGTTGTTCCACCACTTACCGAGGGTGAGCATTCGCTCAAACTCGTTGTTCAGAGACGCCTATACGGTCAAGTATCGCGCTCTATAGATTTCACGGTCGATGGCACCCCTCCGATGATCAGCCTGCCAAAGGTGTTAGATCCTGTCCCGATGAACGAACCGGTAACAATTGCGGGCAGCTCGGAACCGGGCGCGACCTTAGTTGTCGGTGGAGTTCCAATCGAAACACAAGATGGTTCTTTCGTGTTGGAACTAGATGAGCCACCAGCCGGTCCCGTATCTGTATTGGCAATAGACAGGGCTGGCAATACGAACACGTTCAACATGATTATTCCAATTTCCTACCCAAGAACGCAAGGTGTGCACGTAAGCGCCGCTGCCTGGGCTCACGATGGGTTGAAACAATCAGTTATTGACTTGATTGAGGCGGGGAAAGTGACTGCAATCGAAATCAGCCTCAAAAATGAAAGTGGGGTTGTGGGCTATAACAGCAAAGTTCCACTTGCTATCGAGAGCGGCGCCGCCAACAGTCTCTTCGATCTCCAGGAAGCTATCGAAGAACTCCACGCACTGGATGTCAGAGTTATAGGCCGAATTGTGGCCTTTCGCGACCCGATTCTTGCAAAGTATGCATGGTCGAGAGGGGACCAAGACTGGGTGATCCAGAGCCCGGACGGAGAAATGTTGAGTAAATATGGCGGCTTCACCAACTTTGGCGATCCAGGCGTGCAGCAGTACAACCTCGACATAGCGCGCGAGGCAGCTGAGGCAGGCATCGACGACATCCTTTGGGACTACATGCGTCGGCCCGAAGGACGTCTCGACAATATGTATATTCCTGGGGTTGGCTTAGAAGATCCCTCTCCAATAATTGTAGATTTCCTCAAGCAATCCCAGACTATTCTTCGCGAATCCGGTGTTTTTCAAGGGGTTTCCGTATTCGGGATTTCAGCAACTCGTGGCGAGTTCATAGCTCAGGACGTTGCGAGCATGGCTCAATACGTTGACTATGTAGCGCCAATGATTTACCCATCTCATTGGTCGCGAGGAGAGTATGGGGTGAGCCATCCGGAGGCTCAGCCGTACGACATTACAAGAGCATCATTAATGGATTTTCAACGAGTACTGGACGGAACCAACACCGCTCTAGTTCCATGGTTGCAAGATTTTTCTATGAGAGTGAAATATGGGCCCGCCGAAGTCAGGGCACAAATAGACGCTGCCGCCTCCATAGGTGTCTACGACTGGCTCATTTGGGATCCAACGGTCACCTACACCGCTGATGGAATCATTCCTGCCCGGAGTTAATAATTGCCCGTTGCGTGCTCTGGGCCTCAACCTAACGTTTCGCGGAGTTTATATTTCTGCACTTTTCCGCTCGGTGTCATCGGAAATTCTTCAACAACAACCATGTCCTCTGGCCAGAATTGGCGAGTAATGCCCTCATCTTCAAGGAAACGGAGCAGATCTTCCAGCGACGGCGCCTCTCCAGAGGAAATAATAAAGACACAACCAATTTCGCCTAGCCGCTCGTCCGGTTTACCGACTATCGCTGCGCCTGCTACCCGGGGATGGCGAAGTAGGAGATCTTCAACTTCTTTCACCGGGATGTTTTCGCCACCCCTGATAATTATGTCTTTGCTTCGCCCCGTTATTCGGATTGACCCGTCATCGTTCATGACTGCTCGGTCGCCAGTATCAAACCAAGGACCATCCCAAGATGACTCAGTCAGCTCCCGTCCTTGCACGTATCCGATAAAAAGCAATGAGCCTTGACACTGAAGGTCTCCCTCAGTGCCGAGCAAAGGCTCGCCCAATTCGTCAATGACGCGAACACTGTTTCCTTCGAGCGGCCGTCCATCGGCAAGTCTCACTTCCAGGGGGTCATCTGGGCGACCGACCGTCAACAATCCACATTCGGTCATACCCCAGCCGGGCAGCACCACACATGAGAGGCGACTATCTGCCTCCTCAAGAACAGGGCGAGGGACTGCGGCGCCTGCGCAAACGAAGCGTTTCCAACTATCTAGTTTGCGCTCCTCGAGGTCTTCTAGGGCCAAGACGTCGGCGAGAAAGGGGGTAGCTCCCATAGAAATTTGGATCGAGTGAGACTCTATGAGCTCAACAAACTGGATGGGATCCCAAACATCTTGAAGGACAACATGACCGCCCAAGGTTAATGGGGCACGGATGCCGTACAAGTAGCCGGTCTGATGAGCGAGCGTCGAAGCCATGTGGAATGTAAATCCTCGATCCTCGCTGTTTCCCGTTGGTGCAACGAGGTCAACACATATGGTATTTGCAAAGGAATCCACCGCTGCATTAAGAGTGTTTTGGGTGTGCATAACCCCCTTTGGTTGACCCGTAGTGCCCGAAGTAAACATAACTTCGCACACATCGTTGGTGCCAGGTCGCATGAGGTCTACCGCAGCACGGTCGTAAGAAGAAAATCGTCCTTGTTCGAGAAGGTCTTCCCACGTCATAGCATCAGGCGTGGGACGGTCCCCGGTTGTTATTACTTCTTTAACCCACGGGCACCTTTCTCTAAGCCCTGTGTGCATTGCACCTAATTCAAAGCCGCGAAAGTTGCTAGCCGTAATCACGATTGATGGCTTGGCAAGACGGCTCATAGTCAATACTTCGTTGGCTCTAAAAATTGGGGCTACGGGATTAACTACTCCTCCTATGCGCTCGACGGCTGCCACAGCGATGAGAAACTCGCGCCAGTTAGGGAGTTGAATTTGGACCACAGTTCCTGGTCGCGCACCGAGTTCGAGTAGACCTCGGCTCACTTCGTCTACCTGACTAGCTAGTTCAGACCAAGACATAGATCCCAGCCGATCCGTTATTACTACCCATTCACCGCGTTCAGCGGCCCAGTGATCAATGATCGGGTCAAATGAACGATCAGACC
>DKNM01000122.1 GCA_002470695.1 Candidatus Neomicrothrix sp. UBA7388 | reverse complement strand
AACCGGCATCGAGCGAATTACGAGAAACGGAGTCTCGGCTAACGGCACAGAATTCAAATTTGACGCGCTCGTTTTCGCCACCGGGTTCGACGCAATGACCGGAAGCCTATTAAAAATGAACATTTCGGGCCGCAATGGTGCCACTTTAGGGTCCGAATGGGCAGCCGGGCCGCGGACTTTTTTGGGCCTCGGAGTGCCGAACTTTCCCAACCTTTTCACCGTTACTGGTCCGGGAAGTCCCTCCGTATTGACCAACATGATTATGGCGATTGAACAGCACGTCGAGTGGATTCGCGACTGCCTCGTATACATGAGAGAGAACGAACAAACCACAATCGAGGCTACCGAGCAAGCGGCCGATGACTGGGTTGAACACGTAAACACTGTTGCGGATCAAACGCTGTACCCGTCGTGCAACTCTTGGTATCTGGGAGCGAATATTCCAGGAAAAACAAGGATATTCATGCCGCTGATCGGATACCCCGCATATGCCGAAAAGTGCGCTGAAGTTGCCGCTAGCGAATACAGCGGCTTTACCTTGAGTTAAGAGAACACATCGTGACTTCAATTTCTGTCATCAAAAAGGACATAACCTCGCTCACCGTTGACGCAATAGTCAACGCCGCGAACTCGGGACTCCAAGGCGGCGGAGGGGTCGACGGGGCTATACACGCAGGAGCCGGACCTGGGCTAATCAACGAGTGCGCTGCGATCATAGAAAAGAATGGTTTGTGCGCAACAGGAAGCGCAGTGACAACGTCGGCCGGAGACCTTCCCGCTAAATGGATCATTCATACTGTGGGCCCGATTTGGAGCGAGGAAGGACAGGAGCGAAGCTCACTTTTACTTTCCAGCTGTTACAAATCCGCTTTAGACGCTGCGTCAAACCTGAGAGCCGACTCAGTAGCCTTCAGCGCTATTAGCACCGGAGTGTATGGGTTCCCAAAGAAACTCGCCGCGCCAATCGCAGTTTCCGCTGTCTGTTCATGGCTAGAGGCCCATCAAAGAGCCGAAGCGCCGCGCTCGATTTTTCTCGTGTGTTTCGACGAGGAAAACTTTCGTATCACAAAGGCCGTTGTCGACCGATTAGGACCGAACAACACCCCTTGAGTTCGCACCGAGGGCCAATAACTACTAGAGCGCTTCACCACCAATTAAGGGCTTGACACACGCGAATGTTCGTCTGACAGTCCCGTCACTGTTATGTTGGCCGTGACCTTTGTGCAGGTTTCAGCTTCGTTGGTCCAACCCAACAGAAAGGCGTCGCTATTCAGATGCCGGAAAATGACGAGATAATCCGTCTTGAAAATGTCTACAAAATCTTCGGCCCACAGCCCAGAGGGCGCGCCTTCGACCTCGCCCAAGCTGGCGTTCATAAGAATGAAGTCCAACGCCAGTCAGGGCATGTCGTCGGATTAAGCGATGTCTCTTTCTCAGTCAAAAAGGGGGAAATTTTTGTCGTGATGGGCCTCTCCGGCTCCGGGAAATCGACGGCCATACGTACCGTCAACAAACTTCACGACGTTACCCACGGCCAAGTCTTAGTAGATGGAGTCGATGTCCAACAATTAGACGGCAAGGAGCTCCAAGCGTTTCGTCGAGAAAAAATGGGCATGGTATTCCAGCACTTTGCACTATTTCCGCACAGAAACGTTATTGATAACGTCGCCTATGGTCTCAAGGTACAAAAAGTTGACCGAGCGGAACGAGAACGCGCTGCGCGGCGAGCCCTACGCCTTGTGGGGCTAGAACCCTACGCTGATAATGCTACGAGCGAGTTATCAGGTGGAATGCAACAGCGGGTGGGCTTAGCAAGGGCCCTAGCTTCGGATCCGGACATTCTCCTCATGGACGAGGCGTTTAGCGCTCTCGACCCACTAATTCGACGCCAAATGCAAGATGAGTTGATGGCGATTCAATCGGAGGTTAAGAAAACAATTTTGTTTATCACTCACGACCTCAATGAGGCACTGCGCATAGGCGACCGAGTATGCATCATGAAAGATGGCGTGGTCGTTCAGATCGGCACGCCCGAAGAGATCCTCACGGAGCCGGCCACTGGCTATGTCGCTGAGTTCGTGCAAGATGTTGACCAAGGGCGCGTTATCAGGGCCGAAGAGGTAATGGAGTCAGCGGAACCGGTCCGGCTCGACGAGCCGCTTGAACAGGTCATAGCGACACTAACCACAGTGCAGTCAACTTTCGTTGTTGATGCCGAGGGAAAGTGCTGTGGACTCGTCAGCAAAGAGGACGTTGACCGAACAGCCATCAATGGGACTCCAAGTCTCGCCAATGCGATGCGAACCGATTTCCCTACAGCTAGCCCTTCACAGACCCTGAACGAACTCTACGCCGAAGCAGGGCGAGGTCTTCCGATAGCTTGTTGCGATTCAGCAGGAGTACTCATCGGCAAAATCGAACCAACCGCCGTGTTGGAGGAACTCGGAAGGGTTGAAGCATTGGCGGACGCATTTGAGCGCGAGGTGTACATGTGATGAGTCTCTACGCAGAAACGAGTGGACATTTTGTTGACCGAACCGTCGGCAAAATCACCGACCTCGAACGAGGAGACCAGGTAGCTGACGCCGTTGCTTCAGGCATCGAATTTCTCGCAGTGATTGGAGTCTTCGCTCTTCCAGTGTTGGTACTGCTTGGATCGGTCCGGAATCGAAAGGTCACGACAGCTGTAGGGGCTCTTATCGGACTGCTAGGCGTTTTGTGGTATCGCAGCATCGGCGACTGGGACCAGCGACAAAATACCGTCCTTGACAAATGGCAGATCCCGGTCGGTGATTGGGTTGAGCAAATCACGGTCTGGGTCGACTTAAACATGAAGGAGACCCTCGCCGTAATTAAGTGGCCGTTTCAAACCATGCTCACCGTCGTCGTTGACGACTGGTTACTTGGGCTGTCTTGGCTAACTGTATGTCTTATCGCTTTCTTCGCAGGATGGGTTTTTCGAGGCCTACAAGTTGGCGTCGGCTCATTTCTTGGGTTGACAATTTGTGGCCTGCTCGGGGAGGAATATTGGAAGGAGACGGCTCGGACGATCGGCTTCATCGCCGTGGCGGTAATTCTCTGCGTTATTATCGGGATTCCCACAGGCGTAGCTTGCGGCCGCATAGACAGTGTTTGGCGGATAGTCCGACCACTGTTGGACGCCATGCAAGTTGTTCACTCTTTCGTCTACATGCTGCCGTTCGTTTTTTTCTTCGGAGTCGGCTTTGTTTCAGCGACGATGGTGACAATGGTTTTCGCTCTACCACCATTAATTCGCCTCACAAACTTAGGGATTAGACAGGTGCCGGAGGATGTAGTCGAGGCCGCTAGAGCTTATGGAGCATCTGAACGCCGAGTGCTGACAGATGTCCAGTTACCTCTAGCACGAGCCGCCCTCATGACCGGCATTAACCAGACACTCCTCCTCGCAATCTCGATGCTGGGCATAGCTGCAATTATGGGGGCTGGCGGATTAGGACGACTTCTTTATCGGTCTATCGCCAATCAGGACATAGCGCTTGCCGGATCGGGCGGATTAGCGTTCTTCATTGTCGCAGTGGTGCTCGATCGGTTAACCCAACCCGACGATACAGACAGAGCTGGCCTCTTTAGCCGTATCAACGCTGCATGGAAAAACACGAGAACCCCGGAGGAGCTAATACCGGAAAAGACCTCAGAGAGCATTGAGACTTCCCTGGAGCCCGATGCGGCAATCTACGAGCCTCTTCAGCGTAGAGAACGCTTCGCTATGGGTGCAGCAGGAGTCGGTTGTTTGATTACGCTTCTAGGCTTGCTGATGCCCTGGAACAGCGATTCGGGGCACATCTCTGCTTACGGCCGTTTCGCCGATCAAGCCCTCGTCGGCAGCTCTTTTAACGGAATCGAAGCTTCAGGTGGCTCGTGGTTCGGCATCGCTATTCTCCTTTGTCTCCTCACGGTAGCCGGTGCTGTTTACTCCACAACTCTGACGCCGGGTAGAAAGAACCGATGGCTCGGTCCTGACGGTGCGACCATATTCAGCGTTGCCGCCTCGATTGTGGCACTTTCGGCCGTTATCGCCGACGCGCCAGATACGGCCGCAAACTTTCAGCGTTCCGCCGGAATTTACGTCGCTCTCTTTGGGACATTTCTTATGGTTGTAGGAAGCTTGACTTGGGTGTGGAATGCGCCCATGGGCGCTCGGCGACCATTGGCGTCTGGAATCAACTGGGGCCGGATGGTGGGCCTAACATTCGCACTGCTCCTCTTGATCATGGCCGGCTACTCCGGTTGGACGTTTGATACACGCGCTCAATCGGTTATCGGACCCGAGTTACAGATTGAGCTCGATGCCATTACAGAACAGAGCAAGGCTGCGGAAGAAGCTGGCGATTTAGGAAAGGTTGGGTCACTGGCCGCCGAATACACCGCTCTCATCTCTTATGCCCAAAGAACTGGTGATGTGATCTATGACGGCTTTACCGACGAAGGAGCCGGGCTCGGTTGGATGACTATCTTCCTCGGTCTCCTAAGCCTGCTTGTAGCGATACCTGCGTCTGGTTTCTTTTCGCAAGACGAGCTGTTCCGTTATCGATGGTGCTCCATGGTTTGCGGAATTGGGCTCGGGCTTACCCTTATCGCCGTGGCCTGGATTGGGAGCATTTCTAGGGTGGCCGAAACCAACCTTGTCTCGGGCGTTGGAGCGCTGTTCCTTTTGTTCGCAGGTGTAACAAGCGCTGCCAGTGTCCGGGGAACCTTGTCAGAATTTGACAGAAAACAGGTTTACAGCGAGTAAATATCGCCGTTATCTAGGGCTCAGAGCCAGGAAAGTTATACCTAAGGGCCGTTTCCGACTAACCTTTGAGGGGTGTGCGGGCCCAATGAGGCCTGCCGCTTGGACAGGGACTCTAGGGAGGGCCCCATTTATGAAGAAGAAATCACTCACGCGCGTCCTAGCTGTAGCTACGGCAGCGCTCTTGATACTTGCTGCTTGCGGCAGCGATGACGACTCAGCTTCTAGCAGTTCATCAGAGGCCTCAGCGTCAGCATCCGCGCCAGCCACCACTGAAGCCGCAATGAGTATGACACCCGGTGAAGGCGTTTCTGTTACCTCAGGACGAGCCAACTGGAGCACCGGCTACGTGCAGGCTGAAATTTACACTGCTTTGCTACGCGAGCTTGGCTACGACGTAACTGAGTCAGCAGACATGGAGCTCGGTCCTCAGAACGCGTTCATGGCCATGGCATCGGGCGATATGGATTTCTGGGCCAACTCTTGGATGCCTGGCCATCAAAGTTGGTTAAACGGGGAGATGACAGACGGTTCCCTAGTTGGTGACCACGTGTCGGTCCTCGGTGAGGAAATGATGTCAGGTGGGCTTCAAGGAATGCTCATCACTAAAGGATTCGCAGAGGAGTACCAAATCTGGACCCTTGAAGACCTTGACAACAACGCAGATGCGATCGCAGCGTACGATGCAACCGACGCCAACCCAGGTAACGGAATAGTCGACGTAATGGGCTGCCCTGAAGACTGGACTTGCGACAACATCATCAATGCTCAAATCGCTGGCGCTGGCTACAAGAACATCCAGCAAGTGAAGGCCGGATACGACGCCATGTGGGCACAGGCTGTCGACATGGTCAACGAGGGCCTCCCAGTCATCGCTTACACCTGGACGCCTTCCGCATACATCACCCAAATCCGTCCGGGTGACAACGCCTACTGGATTGGCCTTGAGTACGTCTTAGACGATTCGAACCCAACCCAACAAGAGGGTGGCGAAGCATGGGATCAACGTCCAGGAACAGCTGCTATCAGCGAAGAGATGTGCCCGGCACGCTCCGCTGAGGGGCTCTGCCCAATCGGCTGGGCTGCAGCAGACATTAGGGCAGCTGCAAATAATGACTTCTTGGCCGCTAACCCAGCTGCGGAGGAACTCCTCCTGCAAATCAAGTTGTCCGTTATGGATGTCTCCTTGGCCAACGTGGCCCAAGGTGAAGGAGCTGACCCCAAGGATTTGGCAGCTGATTGGATTGCAGGCAATCGGTCAACGGTTGACGGCTGGCTCGACGCAGCACGCGCCGCAAGCTGATCACCTAGCTTCTCCTTCTGGAGCACGCATTCACGAGGAGCGGGACTCAGGTCCCGCTCCTTCGTCGTTTTTATGTACAGCTTTCAAGTCGCTGCCACGATCCGCGGACGTAGTTAATCAGTCGAGCAACTCAGGTAACACTTGAGGCTTAGCTGAAGCCGTTACGCGCGCGAGTCCTCCGTCGACAACGAGTGTTTCTCCAGTTACGTAACGCGAGGCCTCTGAGGCAAAAAAGACGACCACGTCTGCGATGTCGTCACCAAAGCCCCATCGCTTCAGAGCGATTTGCCCCTCCATGTCCTCAATCAGCCCAGGGATCGTTTCCCTGCTTTCTTCCCAAATTGCGGTGGCGATAAGACCGGGCGCTATCGAATTGACGCGAATGTTGTCGGGGCCCCAGTCTGACGCGAGTGCCCGAGTCATAGCGTCGACAGCACCTTTAGTTCCTGCGTAAGCGACGCGCGCTCCTGGGCCACGCACCCCTGCAACAGAACTGACGTTAATGATCGACCCACCACCTCGTTTTTTCATTGAGGGAGCTAACCCAATTGACAGCGTGAGAAGGGATCGTACGTTTATCGCGAATACGAGATCAATGTCATCTTCAGACAATTGCTCCGGCATCCGCCGCATGGGAATTCCCGCATTGTTAACGAGAGCATCGACGCCATCTACGACATTAAGCACGCTTTCTGCCAGAGCGGTGCCTGCGCCCGCCAACGATAAGTCCGCTGGAAGCACGATTGGCTCATTGCTCAACTGATCAGCGACTCTTTCTAAGTCGTCAGTCGTTCTTCCAGTCAGAATGACTTGCGCTCCGCAGGCGTCCAGCGCCTTGGCACTTGCTTCTCCGATGCCACGACTTGCGCCCGTAACAACAACGACTTTGCCGGAAAGGTCTGTCATTTTCTTGCCCCCTTAGAGATAGAGATGGTTAAGACGCGTGCGTCTCAATAAATTCCATAAATTGTTGAGCCGCCGCCTCCAAAGCGACGCCCGACTTCCAATCCTCCACGAGCGTGGAATTTTGCGCCAATTGATGCGTTCGCAGCGACGAATCTTCTGGATGATACAAATCGTCACCTTTGAGAATCAGCAAAGGGGTCTCAACACCTTTTACAAACTCATTGTCGACGTTAAAAAGATAATTATCAGAGCCATACATATTGTGTTTAAAGCTCTCCCAGTCCTCCTCGGTTAGGTCCGGCCTGAAATTTTTCAACTCATTCGCCCAATCATCAAACATTTCAAAAAATGCGCCCCGGTTCGACGTCAAGCCAATCGTTTGAAATAGCACCGCTGCAGAAACTCGCTCAGGAACCTCAGCGATGAGCCCCATGGCATAAGGGCCACCGATACACATGCCAGCGACAGCGAACCGATCTACACCCAAATGATCAAGCAGAGCTATCTGGTCCTGAGTGTACGTATGCCACCCATCTGAGGCATCAATCGGTCCAGTAGACCTCCCTGCATTACGCTGATCCATCGCTATAACGCGAAAGGCGCCGCGCAATTGCTCGATAGGGTTCCATGGAGTTGAGTTCCAGAAGGACACCTCCGACTTCATACCACCGGGCGCTATAAGTAGGACCGGGAAACCCTCGCCATATTCGTCGTAATGTATGTCAGCGCCATTTGTTTGAAAATTTGCCATGCCACTCATTGTGTCACGTCGGTATTCTCTTCGTTAATGTTACGACTCAAAGGACAAGACGGAGAGCACTGTGTCTTGCATAATTTCGGCGGCGGCGGTCCCCCACTCCTTCTGACGCATGGAAACGGCTTGAATTCCGGAATGTGGGCGACTGTCATACCCCACCTGCAAAACCATCGACATTGCTACGGACTAGATTTCCGAGGGCACGGCGCTTCCCGTGTGCAGAAATCACCGCTAGATGTTGACCGCACTCACTTAGTACAAGAGATTGTTGCTGCGGTGGCCGCAATTGGAGAGAAACCAATTGACGCAGTCGGCCATTCCTTAGGCGGCGCCACTCTAGTGCGGGCAGAGCTGGAGAACCCAGGGCTATTTCGAAGACTCTGGTTGTTCGAACCGGTGATGGTTCCGAACACACATATGAGGCCCGACGGAGACCATCCATTGGTGCTAGCGGCTAGACGCAGACGCACCGATTTCAGTTCAGTCGAGGAGTTTGTAGAACGGCTGCAACGCAAGCCCCCTTTTTCTGAATGCGAGACAGCAGCGGTGAGAGCCTACGCCGAGCTCGGGTCGCTCCCCACAGATACTGGGATTCAACTAAGTTGCGCTGGCGAGACAGAGGCCCAAATCTTCAGCACGGGCACCCCCACTGACTTTGAGTCGCTCAGGACCATCACAGCACCTACCGTTGTCGCTCGCGGCGAGGCAGTTGCGCCAGGAAACGAGCTCCCCCCAGCGATGGCTCAACCAATAGCCGAAAGCCTCGCCTATGGAGAGCTTTTACCCATGCCAGGACTCACACACTTCGGACCGATGGAGAACGGCCGCAGCGTCAGCCAGGCGGTACTCAGCCATATGCTCTCCTAGATTAAGCGGCCGAAGGCAACGAATCGGGATCCAACTCGTATAGGTCGATCACATTTCCCCAAACCATTGCTTCACGTTGCTCGTCTGGAACACCGGCCAAAATGTCATCAAGAATTGGGCGCGAATTCGGCCAAATTGAATCATGGTGCGGGTAATCATTTCCCCAGAGCAGGTTGCTTACACCGATGGCCTCTCGTGTAGCAATGCCTTCTTTGTCATCTTCGAAAGTAACCCAGAAGTTTCTATCGAAATACTCGGAAGGCTTCATAGTGAGGCCATCAGCTAGCTCCCAAGGCGTTCTATAGGCCGCGTGGTCCAGGCGTTGCAGCGTGTGTGCTACCCAACCCGTCTCGTATTCACTAATTACGAACTTCAGTTCCGGAAAACGTTCAACTACCCCGCCGCAGATAATGTCAATCATCGAGTTAACGGCCGTAGTGTGAGCGAGGGTGTAACCCTTTAGATTACCGCCAGGCGTGCCCCAATGTTTGGGTAGGCCTCCATCTAACGTTTGGCCCGTAAATATATGCATCGTAAGCGGGACGCCAAACTCTTGAGCACGCGCCCAAAATGGATCAAACATGGGGTCGCTGTACGGAGTGGAAGGGTCCACGTGAGCGGGGATCGCAAAGCCTCGAACGCCAAGTTCTGCGGACCGGTCAATTTCTGCCACCGACCGATCGACGTCGGGAAGCGGCAAACATCCGATGCCTATTAACCGATTTCGATCCACCGAGCAATAATCGAGCACCCAGTCGTTGTGCTGTCGAAACGCAGCATCCTTTACTTCGGGGTCTGGTATTGCGAAAGTGAACATACTCAGACTTGGATACATAACTTCCCCGACGATGCCGTCGGTTGTTTGTTCTCCTAGACGCGCAACTGGATCCATCACTCCTGGGTTGAAACCCTCATAACCCATCGCAATACGTTCGTGAGTCGCTGGATCATCCAAACGAGCGCCCGCTATTCCTAGACGCCCAACCGGAACTGTTTGCATTCCGTGCGGCAGCACCAGAAAAGTGCCTGGCTTTCCGTTGTAATCCTTGGCGATGAACGGCGCCCGATCGCCAAATCTGTCGGTTAAACCGTCATAAATTTCAGCCGCTTCAACTACATGAGAGTCACATGAGTAGTAACGCATATCTTCCCCTTTTCAGAGCGCTCACTCCAACGTCGAGTAACCCAACCGTAGCAGCAGAACACATCCGACTCCCAGTGACCCTGACTTCGATAATCCTCCGAAGACTCAACGCCAAGCTTCGACAAGTCGAGCCATCTCGATCGAAACCTGCGCAGCTTCGGCTCCAACGTTGTATTCACCGGGGCCCTGCGACCTTTCCAGCGCTTGATCGACTGATTCGACCGTAAGCACACCAAAGCCGATAGGAATTCCTGTTTCAAGCTGAACTGCCTGAATTCCCGAAGCGGTGCCTTCGGACACTAATTCATAGTGCGTTGTCTCGCCCCGTATGACCACTCCCGCCACCACCAGAGCATCAACCGAACCCGATGTTGCAAGTGCCTTACAAGCCATGGGTAACTCAAAGCACCCAGCCACAGAAACGGGGCCAACCGTAACCGCCCCTAGGTCGCCTAATGTCCGCCGGATCCCCTCCACCAAGCGATTAACCAACTCGGCATTCCATTCGGCGCGCACAACTCCGATACGCAGACCTTTCCCGGTCAGACTTGACGCCGATTGAGAACGATTGTCACCAGAAGCCACTTCCAAAACGTAGCATCACTTGAAACAAGGACCGTTTAGCGCCGACGTTTTAGGGTGCAAAAAATTCTTACCTTCAGCAAGGATCCATTGGCTCGACTGTGGCTTAAAGCACTCACTCGGATTGCCTTATCCGCTCATATATTCGGAGGAATGCAAGTTTCTCGCATCAAATGCTTGCAACAACGCCTGCACCGAGCTTCGACGCCATCTAACGTCGTGGCGTGCTGTTAACAAACGACCATAAGGCCATCCAAGAGGTGGCGAGAAACTTCGCCCGTGACCAAATTGCCCCGCATGTCCGCAAATGGGAGTCAGCGGGCGGCCCCCCGAAAACTCTATACAAGGAGATGGGGGACGTTGGCCTGATGGGAATGTGCATAGACCCTACCTACGGTGGCTCGGGCCTTGACTTTATGTCGTACGTCGTCGCCATGGAGGAGATAGCGGCAGTCGACGGCGGAATCAGCAACATGATGTCGGCGAACAACTCGCCAGTGGCGGCTGGCATCGCTCGCTACGGAACCGAGGAGCAGAAGCAACGATTCCTTCCGAGTCTTTGTGCTGGCACAACCTTAGGGTCCGTCCATTTGACCGAACCGCACACTGGGTCCGACGCAGCCTCTATAACCACTCGCGCCGTGCGCGACGGTGACGAATATGTGATTGATGGACACAAAGCGTTTATAACAGCTGGCTCAACATCAGATGTCGCAATGATAGTAGCGATAACGAATCCCGGAGCTGGAAGTTCCGGCATCAGCGTTTTTTTAACCCCTACCGAAAATCCGGGATATCAGGTCTTGGCTGTGGAGAAGAAGCTCGGTCACAGAACTAATGACCTCTGTCAGATTCGCTACGACGAAATGAGGGTGCCAGCAAGTGACTTACTTGGGAATGAAGGACAGGGACTTTCGATCGTCCTTGGAGGCCTTTCACTCGGTCGCATAGCCGTGGGGGCTCAATCGGTTGGGGGCGCTAGACAGGCCCTCAATCTCGCGCACAAATACGCTAAAGAACGGCAGACGTTCGGCAAAGAAATTATTGAACATCAGGCAATCAGTTTCAGCCTCGCCGAAATGGCAACCGAAATAGAGGCCGCTAGACAAATGTACTTACACGCAGCAGCACTCCAAGATGCAGGGTTAGATTCCTCTGTCGCAGCATCTATGACCAAACTCTTCGCTTCCGAAATGGCCGAGCGCGTAGCTTCCCGTGCAATCCAAATTCACGGTGGCGCCGGATTCCTCGAAGATCATCTAGTCGAGAAGATTTACCGAGATGTGCGGGTCTACCAAATTTACGAAGGGACCTCGGAAGTCCAAAAGTTGGTGATCTCCAGGCAACTGGACTCGCTCGACGTCTGACAGTCTCGAGGTGACATAAACTTTCGTCATGAGTCAAATTCGCCTCGCCGCAGACATTGGAGGAACATTTACAGATGTTGCGCTCGAATCAGACGGCGCGCTGCACACGGCGAAGGTACTGACCACTCCGACTGAACCTGCAGCGGCTGTCATGGAGGGCATTGCCCGAGTAATTCAAGACGGGAACGTAAGGCCACAGGACATCGATGTTTTTATCCATGGGACAACGTTGGCAACCAACGCGCTAATTGAACGGCGAGGAGCGAAAACAGCGCTCCTTACGACAGCCGGCATGAGGGATTCAATAGAAATAGCGCACGAAAATCGCTTTGAACAGTACGACTTAGCCATGGTTCGCCCAGAACCGCTGGTTCCTCGAAACCTGCGTATTGGGATCCCAGAGCGACTGTCGGCGCTAGGTGAGGCACTATTGCCCTTGGACACAGAGTCTTTACTTCATGAGATCAAGCTTCTAAAAGAAGCCGAGGTAGAAAGCTTGGCTATCGGATTTCTCCACAGCTATTTGGATCCGACACACGAAATTCAGGCGGCAGAATTAACCCAACAGGTATGGCCCGAAGTCTCGATCACCCTTTCAAGCGAAATTTGCCCCGAGATTAGGGAGTACGAGCGATTTTCGACAGCGTGTGCAAACGCATACATACAGCCGTTAGTTACCGAGTATTTAGTCGATCTTGATAACCGCAAAGCTTTATTGGGCCTGAAATGCCCAATGCTCCTAATGCAATCAGGTGGCGGCCTGGGAACACTCCATGATGCTCTTAAATTTCCAGTTCGACTTGTAGAGAGTGGCCCCGCGGGTGGCGCTTTACTCGCTGCTCAAATCGCGCAATCCATTGGCATCGAGAAAGCGTTGAGCTTCGATATGGGCGGCACAACTGCGAAATTGTGCATCATTACCGAAGGGGAACCGACCACGTCCCGCGAATTTGAAGTAGGGCGGGAATACCGCTTCCTTCCCGGTAGCGGCCTTCCGCTGAGATTACCCGTCATCGAAATGGTAGAGATTGGAGCGGGCGGCTCATCTGTGGCGCAACTAGACACGCTCGGCCGCATAGCAGTTGGGCCGCGCAGTTCTGGAAGCGAGCCAGGGCCTGCTTGCTACGGCCGGGGCGGCGTAGAGCCCACGGTTACAGATGCGGACGTGATTCTCGGTCGGATCTTACCGAGCGGCTTTTCGGAGGGCGACCTCAAGTTTTCGAGTGAGGCCGCCGGACGAGCGATCGAAACCTCCATTTCAGCAAATAGTGGTTTCGACCTAGAGACCGCAGCACTCGGAATCTGCGAGATCGTCGATGAAAATATGGCTAGCGCTGGTCGCGTGCATGCTATTGAGCGAGGATGCGACATCTCCGACGGCACTTTGATTGCCTTCGGCGGTGCGGCCCCGTTACACGCAATCCGGGTAGCCCAAAAGCTTGGAATTAAGGATGTCGTCGTCCCCAGCGGAGCCGGTGTCGGATCGGCCATCGGCTTCTTGCACGCTCCTGCGGCTCACGAGACCGTTCGAACGCGCTACGCCCGTATCGATTCCCTTGATATTGAGGGCCTTGTATCCATGCTTCGAGAGATGCTCGACGAATCAGAAGCAGTTGTTCGTCGAGCGACCGAAGCAGCGACGCTCTCCTCTAGCGCGAAAGCCCACATGAGATACATAGGGCAGGGTCACGAGATTACTGTGGGCTTAGATCTCAACGAGATTTTCGTGAACCCGTTGCCGAGTTCAGCTGAAATTATCAAACTTCTGGAAGGCGCGTTTGTTGAGGAATACAGACGACTTTATGGCAGAGAGATAGAGGGCCTCGGTATCGAGGTATTAAGTTGGGT
>DKNM01000029.1 GCA_002470695.1 Candidatus Neomicrothrix sp. UBA7388 | reverse complement strand
CCCGAAACGAGCCAAAGATTTACTTCGAATTCATGCCAATGAAGATCAGTGTCAGTGGAAGTTTCTGTGTCCAATGTAAACGCGTGGAGACCCAACTTCTTGGCTTCAGCGAGTGCCTCTTCCTCACTAATCGGCTCACCTTGCGTGAATTTGAATTCCATGTAACTCCCACTTTCGACCTCGTGCGTGTCTGAAGTCTGCCAGCTTTTTCGGGTGAAATGTATTTAAATGCCGTCTTCGATGTCTGACCCCGCTTGTAATCATCGGTTCATGCGAATACCAGGACCGAATGAATTGACCAGCAACGTTCAGGTTGAGCTGCTTCGGCGCTCAATAGCGATGGACCGGCCCGGGGCGGCGGTAACTCTCGCCTTGCGGCTTACGAGAGAAGAAGCGCTGCTGATGTTAGATGGCTACCTACGTCACGCAGATGCCGCATAGTGATTGTGGATTCAGTCAAACAACGCCCTAAATAACAGTGAATGAAATCTGAAGTTCGTTAGAATTTAGGGGTGCCTGAACGGATTCCAATTCATCAACGTAGTTACGAAACAGAAGCATTTGATGAGGGTGACGGTCGAATGCGGGTTCGCGGCCGTCTAATCGACAACAAGCCACAGGGATTGTGCCTCGCAGATGGCAGTGATTTGGTAATTCACGATATGCGCATTGACCTGCTGGTGGACCCTGAGACATTCACAATTGTTGCGGTAGAGAATGAAATGATGGTGCGTCCGTACTCTCATTGTGAAGCGATTCTTCCGAACTATCAGGCGCTAGTGGGAGTCTCGATCACAAGGGGCTACACCTCGCAGATCAAAAAGCTTTTTGGTGGACCGAATGGATGTTCCCACATGGGAGCCTTGTTGCAGGCCATGGGTCCTGTGGCTGTCCAAGCGACGTGGAGTTTGGTGAACCTGCACAAATCGCCGGAATCTCGACTCGACAATTCTGACGACCCTGAAGAGCAGGAGCGTCGCCTCCGGTTGAATACCAATTCGTGCCACGTGTGGCAGGAAGACGGTGAGCACATTGAACTCATAAAGAAGGGCGAATGGGTGCTCCCTGACTGGGAGTCGGAACGCTTGCGAAGTCTCGGCGTCGAAGTGGCCGAAGGTTAGAGCAGCCTGCTGGCAGTGGGTTTTAGTAGGACTACGTCACGAGCAATCTGCATTGTTTGTAGGCGGATTTCGGCAGGGCGAAGAACGTCATTTAGGGTTCTCACCTAAAGGACCGGTTAGATTCGGCAGAACTTACTTTGCTAATAGCGAACGGGGAGTTCTGTAGTGACAGTTCATTATGAAGTTGAGGGCCCAATTGCGGTCGTCGTAATTGACCGCCCAGAGGTGCGAAACGCTATAGATGGCCCAGCGGCGCAACAGTTAGCGGAAGCTTTTGCTGCATTTGAAAATGATGATTCTCTGGCGGTAGCTGTGCTCACAGGCGCTGATGGAACGTTTTGCGCGGGAGCGGATCTAAAGGCTGTTTCGTCTGGCGAAAATAATCTCCGAGTGGATATGGAGGGTGCAGGGCCGTTGGGGTGTAGCCGTATGTCCTTATCCAAGCCGGTGATTGCAGCAGTCGAAGGACATGCAGTCGCTGGGGGGCTCGAATTAGCGTTATGGGCTGACCTTCGGGTAGCGGCCGATGACGCAGTTTTTGGCGTCTATTGCCGTCGATGGGGCGTGCCGTTGGTAGATGGGGGAACAATTCGGCTTCCCCGTTTAATTGGTCAGAGTCACGCAAATGACATGATTTTGACCGGAAGAGGCGTCTCTGGAGATGAGGCGTTGCATATGGGCTTAGCGAACAGACTCACTGCTCCGGGTAAAGCCTTACAAGAAGCTCGGGTGCTTGCGGAGCAGTTATCCGGGTTTCCGCAACGGTGTCTTAGGTCGGATCGTCAGTCATCGTACGAGCAGTGGGGCATGGAGTTCAATGAAGCATTGCGTAACGAGACAACTCTAGGAATGGCTACCATCCAGAGTGGCGAGACTAGGGAAGGCGCAACTCGTTTCGCCCAAGGAGCGGGGCGTCATGGAACCTTCACCGATATTTAACTTAACTCTTATCGTCTCGTCTAGTGGTTTGATCTAGCGATCTGGGCGACTCCCCTCAGCCGTGTGAGGTTCAGAAATTTCGTAAGTCCTCACTTAGACCAGCACATGGCCACGTAGGGCGCTGCAGCACTGTCTTTCAGCGTTTGAGGCCATGACTCATAATCTTTGAGCGAGAATGCGGACATTAATCCCTTGAGGGAACAGCCACAGATCTCCTTAGCTGAAGAGGCTTCAGAGTCGGCACTCGCAGCGTCTTGCGTTAAGACGCTGCAAATATCCACCCACGTTTTCTGGTAATCAGCTGGCCAATCGGAGCCAGTTTTCGTGGACGCTTTGACGACGGATAAGGCAGCTATGTCGGCTTGGTTTTGAGTGAGTTTGTCTTGTAGGTCTGCTACCTCTACGCGAAGGCGTTCGACCTCGTCAGCAGTAGCAGAGTCGGTTGAACCACATGCGGTAGCTATAAAAAGAGCTAATAACGCTAGAGCTATGCGCATTCGCAAAGTTTCTCATGAAAACGGCTGAGTGTCACCGTGCCATGAAATGAAATTATTCTTCTGTTTACAGAGATTCCAGAACAATCGCATAGGCGGCATTAGATTCGAGGCTGATGTCGGTTCCTTCCCAGCCCATCGACTCCTTCCAACGGCATAAAAGTCTGGA
>DKNM01000039.1 GCA_002470695.1 Candidatus Neomicrothrix sp. UBA7388 | reverse complement strand
CTTAAACGAAATCGACTTTTTATATGTGCGACAACAAGCCTTTATTCAATTTTTTTGAATACGCAAGGTAAATGTCTTTGACATAAATCCAAATGGTCTGACGCGGCGTTATGCGCGATGCTGTAGCTGGAGAAAGATTATGACAACTGTTATCCCAGCACCAGACTCAAACAACGAATGGCGGTTATCGACACCGGGCTCAGCCTCGTGGACTCGGTCCCCACGCCCAGATTCAGCAAATAAATATTTCATGGTTTCCACCGATGGGCATGCACAAGAACCCAAAGACCTTTGGGCGACTCGAATGGACGAGGAATACCAAGATCGACTTCCTGGTGTGATTATCGGGATGAAGGGACAGAAGTTTCAAAAGACCGAAGGTTTTCGTACGCCTCTAAAGCTCAACGATATTAAGTTTGAAGGCCAGGATCTGCTGCGTAATAAGGCTGGATATACGGCCGAGGGTCGCCTGGCTGATCTCGCTGCAGATGGCACTGATGCTGAAATTATTTTCCCAAATAAGGGCCTGACAATGTGGGCTACGAGCGATCCAGACTTCAGCCACGCGATGTGTCGTGTGTATAACGATTGGGCATGGGAAACCTTTGGACCTCACAACGATGAGTTGATAGCGATGGCTTGTATTGCGCCGGCAGCCCTCGATGATGCAATAGCGGAAATCCAGCGTTGTGCTGAACTCGGTTTTAGAGGCCTTCAGTTACCTAGTAAACCCATCTGGGGACCTCCTGACCATGAGGCCTTAAATTACAACTTGCGCGAATTCGATCCTCTCTGGGCTGCGATTTGCGAAGTCGATCTTCCGGTCACGTTTCACATTTCTACGGGTAGAGACCCGAGGACTTCTCGTAGCCGTGGGGGAGCGGTTATTAATTACGCCGTTCATTCGCTGGCGCAAAATATTGAACCGATTGCAAACTTGTGTGCCTCTGGGGTAGCAGAACAATTCCCTAATTTGAGATTCGGTAGCGTTGAAGCTGGTATTGGTTGGGTTCCGTGGGCTCTACAAGCTATGGATGAAGCGTATTTGAAGCATCACTGGGCGGTTCGACCGAAAATGGAACTACTCCCAAGTGAATACTTTAAGCGCCAAGGGTTCGCTACTTTTCAGGAAGATGCTGCGGGGTTAGATCTCGCTATAAGTCATGACTTGGTCTCGAATTTCATGTGGGCAAATGATTACCCGCATCACGAAGGCTCCTGGCCACATTCAGCGGAAGCTATTGAGAGAACTATGGGAGAGTTAGATGATGAGAGCCGTGCGAAGATCCTTGGTTTAAACGCAGCTGAAGTATTTAATATCCCAATTCCTGATCGTTACTTAGACCATGAAGACGCAAGAGCGTCCGCAAGTCGTATTGCTTAACTGCTTGTAAAGGATCTCTAGTTTCTCTGAAAGCAGCTTGAGGATAGCTTTGCTTGCCGCCCACAGTGGTTTGTCACATATTTGTCATGTTCTGTGGATAAAAAATGGAGTTTTCCACAGAAATTGGCTCACAAATCCCCAATGTCTGCCCCTAGTTCTACACATGGTTTATCTGAAAGGCTGACGCTAATGAGTAACGACCCTGCCTTTAGAACTCCACTATCCGATTCAAACTCTCGCGTACCTCCGCACAATGTTGATGCAGAAGCATCATTGTTGGGAGCGATGCTCCTCTCGCGCGATGCAATTGGTCCGGCTGTCGAAACGCTTGATGGCGATCAATTTTACGTGCCAGCCCATGGCTACATTTTCGACGCAATAGCGTCTCTTTATGGAGCAGGTGAACCTGCCGACCCGGTAACCGTCGCAGAAGAGTTAACTAGGTCTGGTCTGCTCGAACAGATCGGAGGACCCCAGCGTTTACTCGAGCTACAAACGGCAACACCAGCATCGTCTAATGCTGCTCGTTATGCCCAAATAGTGGAAGAGCACGCTTTGCTGCGCCGCTTGATTGGCGTGGCCGGTGACATTGTCGAATTGGGTTACAGCCGTCCCGAGGACGTAGTTAAAACAGTAGACGAAGCCGAAGCGATGATGTTCCAAATAGCGGAGCGTAGGGTTGTAGACACCACAAAACCTATTAGAGAGCTTCTTGACGCCAATCTTGATCGATTAGAGGAGCTATACGAACAAGGCGACGCAATTACGGGTTTGCCCACCGGTTACTTGGACTTTGACGAACTGCTGTCAGGCCTCCAGCCAAGCAACTTAGTGATTGTTGGTGCACGTCCTTCAATGGGGAAAACGGCTTTTGGATTAGGAATGGCCGCAAACGCAGCACTGGAAGCGCAACGTCCGGTTCTTTTCTTCTCCCTAGAAATGGGTCATCTTGAATTGACTCAGAGATTGCTTTGCTCAGACGCGAGAGTTGATTCGCAACGCATGCGAAACGGAAATCTTTCCGAAGATGACTGGCCCAAAATTACCCGTGCAGTGGGAAAGCTGGGAGAAGCACCAATTTGGATTGATGACAACCCAAATCTCACCGTAATGGAGATACGGGCAAAGGCTCGACGCCTGAAAAGTCGACTAGGTGACTTGGGTTTGATTGTTGTTGATTACCTGCAACTTATGAGCGGCAGGGGTAACGCAGAAAATCGTCAAGTTGAAGTCTCAGAAATGTCTCGCGGCCTGAAAATTCTTGCGAGAGAGTTAGGCACTCCTATCGTCGCTTTGTCGCAACTAAGCCGTAACTTAGAATCACGCACCGATAAGCGACCAATGCTTGCTGACCTTCGAGAGTCTGGATCCATTGAACAAGATGCTGACGTGGTGGCATTTATTTATCGAGATGAGGTCTATAACCCGGAGTCTCCGGATATTGGGTCGGCAGAAGTGATTGTTGCTAAGCACAGAAATGGACCCACCGGCACCGTGCGACTTGCATGGTTAAGCAATTACACAAGGTTCGCCAATATGAGTCGCTATCAGGACCAGGCTTAAAAACAAATATGTTTCTCGGCCCAGACCTCATCCCGTTTTTAATGCTTGCTCTTGGCGCAGCTTTGTTCGTTGGGAACGGCTTGGCGCTGCTTAGACCCAGAGACGAGCCAAAGGCGGATGACGAACTGAAAAGAGCTCCTCTTGGCCGAAGTTTGGTTATGGTTTTGGTGGGACTAATCGCTTCTGTCTGGGCGTTCGCGACTCTTGTTGGTTGACGCAAAGGTAACCTAGTGCCGTATGTAGCTGCCGTGTAGAGCACCGGTTATCTGTGCACAGTGCATAGAGCGCCTTCGTGCCTCTGAAGCTCGGTATGGAGCGGGTGACGGGAATCGAACCCGCGTTCTCAGCTTGGGAAGCTGACGTTCTACCATTGAACTACACCCGCGCATTGCTTCTGTCGCCTATCTGAGTCTAACGAGATATCGCCTCACCATTTAAGTTGAACACGAAACCTGTTCAATGCGACTCAGTGCTGTCCGTTGCTGACGCTAGGATTTCAACGCCATGATTCTGTCTGATCGTACTATCCGTGAACTTTTAGCAAATGGCCGAATTGTTATAGATCCCCTCGATATGGCTGACATTCAGCCCTCCTCAGTGGACCTCCATTTAGATGACCGCTTCAGGGTTTTCTTAAATCACACTCGAAGAGTCATCGACGTGAAAGAAGACCAGACTGATCTGACGGAAGAAGTCGTGGTGACGGGTCAAGATTCGTTTGTACTTCATCCCGGCGAATTTGCTTTAGGCGCAACTCTTGAGCGAGTAGCAATTCCTGATGATCTGGTCGGGCGTATTGAAGGAAAGTCTTCGCTGGGGCGATTGGGTCTCCTGATTCACACGACTGCCGGTTTCGTGGATGCTGGTTGGGATGGTCATTTGACTCTTGAACTGTCAAATGTGGCCAATCTTCCGATCACTCTTTACCCGGGCATGAAAATCGGCCAAATAAGCTTCATACAAATGACCACCCCGGCTGATGTTCCGTACGGAGCCGACTCACTCCGTTCTAAGTACCGCGGACAAAGAGGCCCTACGCCCAGTCGGTTCCATGAAAACTTTGATTGAATCTTCAGTCAGCGATAACGGTGTCGGCGTCAGCGGCCTCTAAAGCTTCGACCAGGTGAATTGAAATATCAGCAACTTTTACTTGGTCTTCTTCAAAGCCCTTGCCTTTTACTCCGTCGTCAATCATTACGTAGCAAAATGGACAGGCCGTAGCTATGCGACTTGCACCGGTATTGATCAGCTCTTCAGAACGCTCATCATTCACCTTTGTCCCGATGGTTTCTTCCATCCACATGCGAGCACCGCCTGCGCCGCAGCACATTCCCTTGGTCCCGTTTCTTGGGGCCTCGACAATTTCGACACCGCTGAGATTGCCAATAACGTTTCGAGGTGACATGTATACGTCGTTATGGCGGCCCAGGTAGCAAGAGTCGTGGTACACGATCCGTTCGTCGAGTTTCGCTTCGCTCAGGTCGAGCGCGCCAGACTCCACAAGTTCCTCAAGAAATTGAGTGTGGTGAATAACTTCCCAATTGCCCCCGTACTGCGGGTACTCGTTCTTCAATGTGTTGAAACAATGTGGACATTGGGTAACGATTTTTTGGACGCCCATCTCATTCAGGTTGCTCACATTTTCAGATGCCAACATTTGGAAGAGGTATTCGTTTCCAGAACGTCGAGCGCTATCGCCAGTGCACATTTCCGAGGCGCCTAAAATAGCGAAATCAACGCCAGCACGCTTTAGAAGCTTGGTGGTGGCTTCAGACACTTTTTGATTTTTGTCATCAAAGGATCCTGCGCAGCCGACCCAATAGAGATATTCATGCTGGAACGGGTCTGAAGGGTCCACTATTTCAACGTCAACATCCGCTGCCCAATTGGCTCTTTCACTGTTATCCATGTTCCACGGATTAGCGTTGTTTTCCATTCCCCGAAAGGCACCGCCAAGTTCATTTGGGAAATCGCTTTCCATGAGGGTTAAATACCGGCGCATATCAAGAATTTTGTCGAGAATTTCGATGTTTACCGGGCAATTTTCATCACATGCACGGCAAGTGGTGCAAGACCAAAGCTCTTCATTACTTATGCGCTCAAATAAATTATTGGCACTCACCGTTATTTCAGTGTCGACACCAATAGGGGGTGAGACAGCCCCATGTTCGCCCGTTGCTGCCATCACCTCGCCGGTTTTCAATACGATTTCTCTGGGATCTAACGGTTTCCCAGTTGCGTGGGCTGGACACACAGCGGTGCATCGTCCGCACATAGTGCAACTATCGGTATCGAGGAGTTGCTTCCAAGTGAAGTCTTCGATTACCGAAGCCCCAATAGTCTCGATGTCTTCAGCTTCCATCAAATCGGGAAGAGCGCGCATCGCCCCTTTGGGGCGTTCTCGGTCCTTTAAGTACATGTTCAACGGTGATGTAAACATGTGCCTAAGCATGGTTACTGGGAGCATCACTAAAAACGCCATGAAGCATGCGACATGAGCGATCCACATGGCTTGATGCCAACCCGCAACTGTCGCCACTTGATCGAAAAGAGCAGACAGCGGGTAGCCAATAAACGACCATTGTTCGTACGCAGGCCGGCCTTCCACCGCGATCCGGAAACCTTCTGCTGCGAAGCCCGTTACGCCTAAACCGAGGAGAACGGCAAGAATCAAAGCGTGTTCAGGTCTTGTTTTAATCCTTATTCGATAAGGCTTTTGCACATAACGCCGAATTATGGCCCACACCATGCCGACCGTGAAAGCAAGGCCAGCCAAATCCCCGACAAAGCTAAACCCTTGGTAAGTTCCACCGTGCAAAAATTTAAGCCGCTCAGGTAACTGGTGATCGATTTCTAAGGTCGTAGTGACAGCAAGCAGAACCAAAAAACCGTAGTAAAGAAGTGCATGCATTATCCCTGCGGCAGGGTCACGCAAAAGCGTTTGCATTAACACCCCTGACCGATAATCGCTAATACGTCGCTTGGCGTTTTTGCTTGTAGTCGGCCGTCGGTCTGGGGCACCCCGTTCCCAGTTTTTGACTCGTTGAGCAAAATTCCATGAGCCAAAGACCAGAAGCAGTGGGGTAATTACATAAAACGCCAGCTTTAGGGACCCGGGTATGTTGCCGAACACCTGGCGGTGAACGGCGTTGTTGTTTTGAAAATCGAAGACTGATGCTGCGACTCCAGAAATTGCCGTCACAGAAGCGAACGCCACTCCAATGGCGAGCGCAATGTGATGAGGCTTTACGCGTGCTTTCACATACGCCAACTTATCGGACGTATAGCTCAAGAACAGTACTGATTAGTGATCAAGGTTGCTTTGCTTACTGCTGAGGAACCCAGAGGCTTGCCGGATCCGACTAAGCGATCGGAAAATCACTAATGGGGAAATTTTGGTCTCTCCCGCATTGGCGCTGGCTGTTCGGCCCGTTGCGTGAGAAGGTAATTACGCCGTAAGTTTTTAGGGGAGGTATTCCCATGGTTCGTTTGGTAACAGCTGTCATCAAGCCTCACCGCCTCGAGGCTGTCGTCGAGGCGTTGCAGGATACAAATGTCCAAGGTTTGACTGCCTCTGAAGTGCGAGGTTTCGGCAGGCAAGGTGGTCATACCGAAACCTACAGAGGGACGGAATATCACGTTGACTTCATCCCGAAAGTAAGAGTCGAGATTTTGGTAGACGCGGCAGATACCGAGCGGGTTGTCGATTGTCTTGTCGAGGCTGCTCGAACCGAAAAAATTGGAGATGGGAAAGTATGGGTGACGGAGGTCGAAAGCGTTAGCCGAATTAGGACCGGCGAGCGCGGCGTTGACGCTTTGTAATTATCCACTTCGATCAGAAGCGCTCTTATTCGGATATAAGTAGGAGAAAATGTGGCTGGCTTGCGTTTTTCTCGAAGCATCTCGGAATTAAGCAAGCTAATTCGATTCCCCTATCGGGGAGACCCCAAACAAGTGCTCAAAAACAGGTCATCGGAGTAGGAGTCCGACGCAAGTAAGTAATCGAGCTCGTGTGCCCAACAATTAGCCATCATTCTCTTAGCGTCGGTATCGGAACTAAATGACCAATTCTCCTCTTGCGCTATTCCAGGGATAAATAGCTTCGTTGTCTGTTCGGATCCCGCTCGGCGCGTTGTTCAGCTCGTTATCGATACCCCGCCCAAGGTTCTGTCGCTGGTCGTTCGTGCAGAGCTACACGGGTCCTTGAAGGACTACGTCTTTAGAATGTGAAGAGTGAGCTTCAAACCATCGGCTGCACTTGATGTTGTTCGAGGTGTTGCGCTATCGACACTCGAACACGCAATGCGATTGACCCGACTGGCGATGGCTGACGATCTTGAAGAGGACGTGACCTAAAATGAGAGTCAAACCATCGGCCGGCCTTGTAGGCGTTGCTGTAGGAGCTTTCGCCGCAGCGGCCACTTCATTGCCAATAGGCATTGTCGTAATTTTGGCCTTCGGTGCCGCGCTGTATTTCAAACTAATGAAAGCGCTCAAGAGAGCTCAATAAAATAATGACTTAGCTGCCAAGCCCGGACACCAAGGTCGTCATGGTGTCCTTTGCAGGGAAACGGTTGTGAGGTCGTCACCTATGACGATTTCTCCGCGAAAGTGTTTCCGGGCCTCGCTAACCCATTCGCTGTATTGCTCCTTATTTGGCGCTGGCACCATGTGTGTGAGGAGGAGCCTTTTGGCGTTCACCCGCTCTGCCGTTTGCGCTGCTTGTTGTACATCTGAGTGGTAATCCAAAATGTCGAGCATCATAGAATTTGGACTCAGGCCAACAAGGTCACTGCGGATAACCGTCTGAACATAAGCATCGACGTCTCTCGCTAGTTCATCAACGCCGTTACAGGGAACGGTGTCTCCAACTAACGCTACGGATAACTCGTTGTGTTCTATGCGGTAACCCAAAGTTGGCTTGACGGGAGCGTGTTCAGTGGCTTCGGTTCTAACGAAAACCTCGCCAATCGTGAAGTGTTCCCCGGGAGCGAGTTCAACTACTTGGACCTGTGGGCCATCGGTCAGTTCTTGGTGATGTTCGATCCGGTAACTTATATCTGCCTCTAAGGCGTGAATCTGTCTGTTCACAAACTCTTCCGTGCCTGGAGGACCGTATATAGAGAGGACTGCGTTACCTTGACTCATAATCCAGTGAGTAGTGATGACATCGTTGAGGTCGCAGATGTGATCACTGTGTAAGTGGGTGATGAGAACGGCGCTCAGAAATAATGGCAATGACCCGGCTCCAGCCATTCTCATGACTACCCCGCGACCAGCGTCGACAAGGACATGACAGTCATCGACCTTGATCAGGGTGGAGGGGCCTGCTCGATTCGGATCAGGTAAGGGGCTTCCAGTGCCTGTGAGAACGACGTCCATGTAGTTATTTTGCCAGAGACCTAAACCACCGGAGAACCAATTCAAGACCAAGCGCTGACTCGGCGAATGCGTGAGGCAGCCTTTAGTGCGGAGCTTTTCGAGTGAGCAGCGTAATTCCGAGTTTCAGTCCCGATTTGTCACATCTGCCTCGCTTGGGGTTTTTCTCATTCAAATTTAGAACCACAGGGCAACCAGTTTTCGCTGCCCCGTGGCCCCGAATATGAGTTAGCTTAAGAATCTCTCCACCAAAGGTATTGATTTCAAAGGATTAAAGTCAGAGTCCAGTTCGTAGACGATTGGCACGCCGGTTGGGATTTCGACATCAACGATTTGTTCATCGTCGATGTTCTCTAAATGTTTTACCAGC
>DKNM01000010.1 GCA_002470695.1 Candidatus Neomicrothrix sp. UBA7388 | reverse complement strand
ACGCTTCGGCGCTCAGGGCGGAGACTGGGGCTCTGCAATTACCACAGCCATCGGTGGGCGACATCCCGAGAGTTGTCTCGGTATCCATCTAAATATGGTTATGCGCGGAAAGCGCCCTAAAGGACAAGACCCGACTGACGAGGAACAGCGCGCTTTAGAGGCCGCCGCCTACTACCGAGATTGGGATTCCGGCTACTCAACCCAACAAGGAACCCGACCGCAGACTCTTGGTTATGGCCTGGCCGATTCACCATCTGGACAACTTGCTTGGATCCTTGAAAAGTTTTGGGCATGGACGGATAACGACGGCAGCCCTGAAGATGCTCTGCATCGCGACGAGATGCTCGACAACGTGATGCTCTATTGGGCAACTAACTCTGCAACATCTTCAGCTCGCCTCTATTGGGAAAGCTTCAGATCACTTCGTCCGGCCCAGGTAGAAGTCCCCACTGGGGTTGCATGCTTTCCGGAAGAAATCATTCCTCCGGTGCGATCATGGAGCGAAAGTACTTATACAGACATTCGGCAATGGACAAAAATGCCGCGCGGTGGCCATTTCGCGGCTTTCGAGCAACCGGACCTTTTCGTTGAAGACGTCCGCTCCTTTTTCGCTCAGGTCCGTTGAGGGCAGCATGATCCAAGGCTTAAACATGGACCGTCAACTGTTGGTCTCCAGCCTGATTGAGTACGCAGGCAGGAATCATTCCGGCACTGAAGTCGTATCGACCGACTCTACGGGCAGGGAATACCGCACTAACTGGAGCGAAGTGCGCTCCCGGGCGCTCCTCGTATCTTCAGCATTGCAAAGCGAGGGTGTAAATATTGGGGACCGGGTAGCAACAATAGCGTGGAACGATCACAGGCATTTAGAGACTTACTACGGAATCACTGGTCTCGGGGCTGTTCTCCACACTGTTAACCCGCGTTTGAGGGTTCAGCAGATCACCTGGATCATCAACCACGCCTCAGACAAAATCGTTTTCGTCGACGCCGACTTTCTATCCATTGCCGAATCCATCGCACCAGATGTTCCATCAGTCCAGCGATGGGTCGTTCTGTCCGACGAACTGCCGTCTACCTCATTAGATAACGCTGTGGCTTACGAACAGTGGCTGAGAGAATTCGAGCCCATCTCTCAATGGCCCATTATTGACGAATGGAGCGCTGCGACTCTTTGTTATACCTCGGGAACGACAGGGAACCCCAAAGGCGTTATGCAAAGCCATCGATCTATCGTTCTGCAGACTTGGGCAACTTGCACCGGCGATGGCCACGACGTCAACTCCGGTCAATCGATCCTCCTTGCAGTGCCTATGTTTCACGTCAATGGCTGGGCGATTCCTTTTGCTTCAGCTATGGCTGGGGCCAAACTCGTCCTTCCTGGCCCAGACCTTTCACCCGAAGCGTTAGTCCGTCATATTCAGTCTGAAAACGTGACGTTTTCCGCTGGAGTTCCAACAATATGGCTTTCTGTCGTTCAACACCTCCAGGCGACGAACCAACAAGTTCCGTCTCTAAGACGGCTCGCTGTTGGTGGCTCAGCCGCGCCACGCTCGCTTATGGACACGTTAGAGGACGACTACGGCGTATTTGTATCGCACGTTTGGGGCATGACTGAGATGACGCAAGGCTCCGCAGGTCGTTTCACTAATCGAGTCCAAGAGCTGCCACGAGATGAGCAACGAAGACGTCAAGCGATGGCAGGTAGAGAGCTTTATGGAGTCGAGCTGCGGCTGGTAGACGACAAGGGCGAAGATGTTCCTAGGGATGGCACGACTCCCGGCGAACTTTTAGCTCGCGGCCCTTGGGTAGCCGGCGCCTATTTCGACCTAAAGGACGATTCCACGCACATTGCTGACAGTGAAGGCACGTGGCTGCGAACCGGAGATGTGGCGACGATGGACAGTGAAGGCTACATCTCAATAGTCGACCGAGCGAAAGACGTGATTAAGAGTGGCGGCGAATGGATTAGCTCTATCGAATTAGAGAATGCTGCTGTTGGGTTCGAAAAAGTCTCAGAAGCAGCGGCAGTCGGCCTTCCACATGATCGATGGGGCGAACGACCCCTGCTATTTGTTGTACTCGAAGGTAACCAAGAGTTAAACAAAGACGAGATCCTCGAGGCTATGCGCCCGCACGTGGCGTCATGGTGTCTCCCTGATGACATTCTCGCTATCGATGAGATCCCGCACACCGGCACCGGCAAGATCGACAAGAAGCTCCTCCGCGAGCGCTTCAGCAACCATAAATGGAGCACCTAAACATCAGCGAAACTCGGCAAGTCTTTCTGCTGTATCGCTGATCGAGTACTCAGATCCAGATTCAAAGTCGAGACCATCTCTCATTGACAGTCGCTCTGTCGCACCGTAAAGGTCCTTATAAGCGGCAAACGACTCACTTGAGTTCGGGCTCATCGAATCCAGAAAATCGTTGACGATTTGGTCCAGCTGGTCGAGTGGTCCCCCAAGCGCAGCCATTCCCCACTCGCGAGCTTCCAGCCCTGAAAAGATGCGGGCAGAAAACGACAACTCCCGCGCTCTAGCGAGACCTACCAATGCTGGCAATCTCTGACTTAGGCCCCATGTCGGACGCAACCCAAACTTCGCATGGGTGTCGCCAAGCTTGGCTTCATCGGCAACAGCCATAACATCGCACGCCATAGCGATCTCCAGGGCGCCCGTAAAACAGAATCCGTTGACCTTGGCAATGGTGACCTTTGACATTGAGGAAAGCCGGTTAGTTAACTCGCGAGCAGGTATATCTAAGATGTCACCCACTTTGCCATTCACGAGTTCTCTTTCCCCTAGGGCCTTTAAATCAACACCTCCGCTAAAGGCTCTCCCTTCGCCGGTCAGAACCACAAAGCGCGTGTCGCTATCAGCTTCGAGAGCAGCGGTCGCGTCATTAAGTTCACCGAGCATCGTAGGCGTTATCGAGTTAAGTGAATTTGGTCGATTCATGGTCACAGTAGAAGTATTGCCAGATTTCGACAGGATGATTTCGTTGTATTCAGTCATGGTGGCTCCAGGCACAATTTGATCCAAGCAACCTTATGATGTCAGCTTCTTCGGATGGCACCAATTTCCTTCGCTGATGTCCTAGACTTGTATTTTGGCTGTTGCGCTATCCCCCTAGTGTTTGGGTAGCGACCTAAGAGGCCTTGACCGCCAGATAATCACAACTTTGCTCGAGGAGGAGTCCTTATGGCAGGAAGCCGCACAACTTTCGAAAAACTCCAGCGAGACCGGGCTAAGAAAGCCAAAGCAGACGCCAAAAGAGCGAAACGGATGGGAAAGACGCCTGAAAGCGGACCGTTGGTCTACGAAGAAGACGCTGAAGCAGTTCTCGACGAGAACGCCGCCCAACTCGACGGAAATCTAGAACAAGAAATCTCTGCTGCCGACCTCTTACGCCTCGTCGAGGAACTTCAAACCAAATTCGATAATGACGAAATCGATTTTGACGAGTATGAAGAAAGAAAAATTGAATTGCTAGCTCGCCTACCGATGGAATAGCTGGTAATCACTCTCGTCGGTGTATCGACACTACATAGTCACCTTCGCAGTAGGGGGCGCGTTCCCAAGTGCTCCATCTTCCGGCGCGTGTTAACCCAGCTCTAGCAGCAGCGATTTCATATTCGTCAACCCCGAAGCCGCCGGGTTTTATGGAAAAACCGGCCACCAGCAAGCCAGTGGGACGTAAATGGTCCGCCATACGTCGAACAACCATTTCTTCTGTATTCGGCGCGAGAAAGATCATCACATTGCCAGCTAGAACCACTACATCGAATTTTCGTTCTAGGTCAAGGTTCACCAAGTCCCCTTTAACCCAGGGAAGGTTTGGAGCATTGCCCCTTGCAACGGAAAGCATGTTTTCATCGAGGTCGACGCCGACTACTTCTACCCCCTTGGCAGCTAACTCGATTGCCACTCGGCCGGTGCCACACCCGGCATCCAATACCGACTTCGGCTCGAAACCATAGACAAACTCAGCTTCTCCATGAACGCTAAGTCCTGCTTCAGAGCGCGCCTGCCAGCGTTGGTCATACTCGATTGCACGAACGACGTCTGGGGTGGATGACCACCTACTTGGGGACAAAAAACTTACTATTTATCTTGCCAGTTTGGCTCGCGCTTCTCGGCGAAAGCGGTCGCTCCTTCAAAGGCATCTTCGGATGCAAATACTTCTTCCAGCGCAGGCTGCTGAAATTGCCAGAATTCTTCTTCGGAGACTCCTAAAACATCCTTAATAAGTTGCTTCGAGGCGCGAACCCCCATCGGAGCATTTTTAGAAATCCGCTCGGCCAACTCAACTGCAGCGGAGAGCGCTTCCCCTTTAGGCACTACTCGGTTCACCATCCCGTGCTGATGCGCAACTTCCGCAGTAATAGGATCTGCCGTGAGCGCCATCTCCATGGCGAGGCTGTAGGGAAGTTGACGGGGAAGCCTCAGCAAGGCACCCGCCCCAGCAAAAAGTCCAACCCCGGCTTCTGGGATACCGAGCTTCGCTCCCTCGGAAGCGACTATGAGGTCACAAGAAAGAGCAACTTCGAGACCGCCAGCAAGCGCAAAACCTTCGACCGCCGCTATCAAAGGCTTCGCACAACTTTTTTCGGCTATTCCGGCAAAACCCCTTTCTCCTACGTTAGGCATCGCGTCAATGCCACCATCGGCGAACTGTTTTAAGTCCATGCCGGCGCTGAAGCCCCTACCTGCGCCTGTCAAAACCCCCACTCGAGAGTCAGCGTCATTATCTAACGCCTCGAGGGCTTCGCCGAGGGCGGTAGCCAAAGCAGTATTGAAAGCATTCATATCTCCGGGTCGATTGAGAGTAAGAATCTGAATGTGGCCTTGCTTCTCCGTTAAGACAAGTTCTTCCGACACGGGGGCTCCTCTGCTGTTTAGTTTGATTATCAAATTTCGATATCCCTGAAGCTACATCTCACGAGACGCCACTTCATCTCAACTATCTCTTTAAGTCCTGAAATTAATTGATTGGAGGCGACTATTCTTATGAAACCTCGAGGAGGCACCGTGAGTTCCATCAGCGATTTACTGACCAAATTGGAAAACGCTACTCCCGACAACGCTCCCTTTCTTGTGCGAGAACTCCTCCAAGACCAAAACCTTCTCCAGCTTCGGCAGCTAGATGCACTGCGCGCCGCCAGGGCCATAGCGACATTTGCTGGACCACAGCAGCTCGCCATCGCAGGCGAGTTAGCCGGCAGAGCTCACCAAGACAGCGTTGCAGGAGCGGGAGCTCTTTTTGCTGAATGCGCTGACAAAGTTTCGCTCATGAGTGGGCGGCCGCAACGCTTTGGCACTGTGGTGCTCGAGCATCAAGGCGACATGGTCATGGCACCTTTGGATGGGATGGCTGACGATGCGATGCGCCAAAGCTTCGGCTTACCCTCGCTCAAACAAATGCGCCAAAACGTCGAACAACAAAACAGGCAGGCTGCTCGGGAGAGGTATGAGGCCGGAGGCCTACCACCGGGGCAACGATTCTGCCGCATTTGGTCTGACCCGAGCGTCGAAGAACTCCGGAGTGGCCTCCAAGAAAACCCTAATGGCGCGTGGGCGAGCGGCGACGACTTAACCCTCGTCTGTATTTCAGATGCTCTAGGGATTATCCCGGGGCCAGTATTCGAATTACCTATGTGGAATCTTTTAGATGAAGCCAACGAACCAACCGATTTCTGGTGTATCCAACTTCGAGTAGACCGACTTGACGAAGCAGTTTTTGGGTACGGGTTCTGGCCGCTAAACGAAAATGGTATGCCACTTGCCGGGAGAGGGCCGGTTGACAACCGATTCAGAGGGAAAAGCTCACCAGCGGAGCTGGCCAGCCACGACGACGACGCTTTAAAAGGCTCATTGGCTACCCACGAGTTTCGGAGTACGGCGTTGCGCGAGAACCGCAGGGTAAAAGTCTATTTGCCTCCCAATCATTTACCGGAATCACCATTGCCAGTGCTCTACTCAACAGATGGCAACATGATTGAGCCTTACATTCGTCGAGTTGACGCCGCCATCCACAACGGCGTCATCCCTCCTATCGCCCTAGTGGCCCCCCATGCTGCTCCAATGGATCAAACGGGCAATCAAAGGGCTCTTGAGTACCTCCCTGGATTCGATGACGCCCGTTTTGACCGCCATCAAAGATTTTTCGTAGACGAGCTGCCCTCGTGGGCGGAACAAGAGTTTGGAGTTTCCGAGCAGAGAGAGTTTCGCGCTATTTTCGGGTGTTCAGATGGCGCTGGTCACGCGTTAGCGACCGGGTTCATGCATAAGGATCGGTATGCCCACTGCATCGCTTTCTCTACTGGGATGCCTCCGGATGAACAAACGCTTTGGGAGTCCGATGGGGCGCCATTTGTCCACCTCTGTGCTGGCACGTTAGAGCAGGGCTTTTTCCAAGCCACTGAGGCATGGGCCGCGTGGCTTCATTTTCACTCTTCGCCTTATCACTTCACTGAACGCGTTTGCGGACATGACCTAATCCAATGGATCGAGGAACTCCCCAAAAGCATTGCTCGCGCTTGGGGTGAATCGCTGTAGCTCAGGATCGC
>DKNM01000071.1:1694-6696 GCA_002470695.1 Candidatus Neomicrothrix sp. UBA7388 | reverse complement strand
GGCGGTTCGATAGCGATTACTGGTTCCGTGTCAGGTTTGAGAGGCGATAGCGGTTTGTGGGCGTACAACGCGTCCAAAGGAGCGGTCGTTAATCTCGCTCGCGCCGCTGCCCTCGATTTGGGGCATCTCAATATTCGCGTCAACGCCGTCTGTCCAGGACCGATCCACACCGGACTCACCAAAGACACAGACGGCACAGAGATAGCTGATGCCATGGAAGCCCGTTTACCTCTCGGTAGGTTCGGCGAGCCCGAAGAAGTAGCTGCCGCTATTTCTTTCCTACTTTCTTCAGACTCGTCGTTCATAACAGGGGCAGCAATCCCAGTCGACGGAGGAATTACCGCGGGGACCGGTCAGTGGGCAACTTACGAAGGCAGAAAACGCGGATATTTGTAATCTCAACCCGCTCTTGTGTAATGCTGCACGGGTGACAGAATCGCCTATCTCCACCTTTCCCGTTCCAGCACTGGAAGATATACCCGAAGATCTCAGATCAATGATGGTTGGGATTCAAGAAAAGACCGGATTTATACCTAACGTCTTTCTTGCGCTAGCTCACCGTCCAGACGAGTTGCGTTCCTTCATGAGTTATCACGACGCCTTGATGGAACGAGATAGCGGATTAAGTAAAGCTGAGAGAGAAATGATTGTTGTCGCAACCAGCGGGGCGAACAGCTGCATGTACTGCGTAGTGGCACACGGAGCAATTCTTCGCATTCGGGCCAAGAATCCGCTGATCGCTGATCAGTTAGCTATTGATCCCAGCAAAGCTGACGTGGACGACCGTCAAAAGGCAATGATCGCGTTCGCTATTAAATTGGCGCGTACCCCAGAAGACCTAGAGGAGTCTGATCACAACCTTCTTCGGAGTCACGGGTTTAGCGACGACGATATTTGGGATATCGGTGCGATTACCGGCCTTTTCGCTATGTCCAACCGGCTCGCTCATCTCGCATCTATGCGACCAAATGACGAATTTTTGTCAATGGGTAGGAGCTAAGACATCGGGGGGATCCCCTATGGCTTGCGATCTTGCCCATTTTTTTTCTCGGGATTAGTCAGAGACAAAATCATCGCTAGAGCTTCGTCCGCATGTTTTTCCATGTTTGTCTCGCTGCTGATTACATGCCGAACTTGGCCAGCGACGTCAAGGACAAAGGTCTTGCGTCGGTTCGGCAACGATCCCGGTCGTTTCACCCCAAACTGTTTTGCGATCCGTCGATCGGGGTCCGATAACAGCATGAGACCAAGTTTGTTGGCCTGATCAAATTTTTGTTGCCGATCCCACGGATCAGCGCTGACACCAACAACCGAGGCACCGACTTTTGCGAATTCGCTTTTTAAGTCCCGGAAGTAGCAGCTCTGCTTTGTTCAACCGGGACTCAACGCGCGCGGATAGAAGAAGAGCGCTAGCGGGCCATTCTCTAAAAGCTGACACAGGCGAACTGTTTCGCCATGTTGGTCGATTGCCTCAAAGTCTTTAATCACAGTTGGGCGGCCCATCTGTAGCACCCTAGATGCTTCAAGGCCTACGATTCCTAATTGTGCGAGGACATCCAAAGCTCGATGATCTGGGGCCAGCTCTGCCTAGGGACCAATGGACTCTAGTAGAGGCAGTTCGCTTCCAAGCGAAGACCCAGGGAGACCGTCAATTTCTTTCTTTCGAAAACGGCGATCAAATCTCTTTTAGAGAGTTTGATTACCAAACGGATTGTTTGGCTAGCGGTCTAGCAAAGGTTGGTTTGAAAGTCGGAGACCGACTTTTTGCGTTACTGACTAATAGCTGCGAATTCATGCTCCTGATGATCGCTGCGCAGAAGCTAGGCGCCATATTTGTGCCCATAAACACCGAGTTACGGGGCATATTTCTTGAGCATCAATTGCGCAACAGTTCACCTAGTGTCGTCGCCGTTGACGATGGCCTGATCGATCGTTTCGAAGGCATCGATACTTCCGGTGCTCCAATTTCAACGGTGATAATGGTGAGCGACGAGGAGAAACCCATGAGCGGTTTACCTTCGTCGCTCTCCAATGCCACTCAGATGCGCTTTGAGAGTCTCATAGATTCGAAGCCAAATGCTGAGGCGATGCATGACACTCGGCCTGAAGATATCTGCACGATCATGTACACCTCCGGTACCACGGGACCGGCGAAAGGCGTCGTGATGCCTCAAGGTCATTGCTACCTCTTTGCCCTTGGAACGATTGCGGCGATGGAACTTACCTCCAAAGACCGATATTTCTGCTGCATGCCCTTATTCCACGCAAATGGTTTGTTCATGCAGGCTTACGCATCTTTATTGTCTGGCGCGTCGTGTCATGTCACGAAGCGTTTCAGCGTAACTGACTGGCTCAGCATCGTCCGAGAAGAACAAATCACCGTTACTAATGCGCTTGGCGTTATGCCAGAGTTCATTTATCGGAGCCCTGAATCCGCGCTAGATCAAGATCACGCACTCACCCGCATTCTGGCTATTCCGGTAGCTGAAGAATGGGGTGACGCTATGGAAGATAGGTTCGGCGTAAAACTGCGCCAGGGGTTTGGGATGACAGAGGTCAATATGGTTGCTTACAGCGACCTTGACGACGGTGTTCTTGCAGGTTGCGCCGGTCCGGTTCTAACAGATTTTTTCGAAGTCATAATCGCGGACCCTGAAACTGACATAGAGCTGCCATGTGATCACGTAGGCGAAATTTTGGTGCGACCAAAGGTCCCATTTTGTTTCAACGTCGGCTATTTCAAAATGCCTGAAAAGACTGTCGAAGCGTGGCGAAACCTTTGGTTTCATACGGGCGACGCAGGTCGAATCGATAGCGACGGGCGCTTGTTTTTTGTCGATCGAATCAACGATCGGATTCGCCGAAGAGGAGAGAACATTTCGTCGTACGAGTTGGAGCAAGCACTTAACGAGCACCCAGCAGTCACCGAATCAGCCGCCGTTGGTTTACGAGTCGATGGAGCAGGCGGAGAGGATGAGATTAAGGCCGTGCTAGCTATTAGTGGCCCCGCTCCAGACCCGGCCGATTTTCTCGATTGGTGCGTCCCTCGTATGCCTCGCCATACAGTGCCGCGTTACCTCGAGTTCGTGGCTGAACTCGATAAAACTGCCTCGGGGAAGATTCGCAAACAAGCAATTAGAGAAGCTGGCGTAACGCCTGATACCTGGGACCGTGAATCTGCTAACTACAAACTGAGGCGTCAGTAATTCACTAGGAGTAATGACCCCAAGCTGTTACTCCGTGGAACCCGCCATCAACGATGATGGTTTGGCCTGTGACATAGGCCGCAGCATCACCTGCAAGAAATGCGACAACTGATCCAATTTCTTCGGGCTGTCCCCATCTTCCGAGCGCAATATGATCTGCGAGGCCGTCAGCTAGCCCAGGTGTTTTTCTACCTTCCGCCCACATTTCAGTGATGATAAGGCCCGGAGCAACTGCATTTACCCGAATACCGAACTTCCCGTATTGTGCTGCTTGACTCCTAGTCAGAGAATCTAGTGCGGCTTTCGACGCTCCGTATGTTGGTAGCTCTGCGACGCCACTGGCACCCGCTACCGAGGACATATGGATGATTGATCCGTTTCCTCTTTCGGACATTTGCCGCGCTAAGGCTTTGGTTGTTTCCAATGGCGCGTGGTAGTTCAACCTCATGAGCATTTCATCCTGGCCCTTGATCTCACTTACCCCCGCGTTGTTGACCAAGATATCTACACCACCGAGCGCCGCCACGGCCTCCGATGCAAGCGATGCGCCTGCTCCCTTTTCTTCTAAATCAACCGTTAGAACGACCGGGTCGTTCGGTAAGTTCTCTGCAACTCTGTCAAGGTCGTCTTTCGATCGGGCTGCTAGCGCAACGCGAGCGCCGTTTTCGGCTAAAGCGCGAGCGCAATGTTCGCCAATTCCGCGGCTCGCGCCGGTCACAAGTGCTAGTCGTCCTTCAAGTCCTGACATGGAGTACCTTTCCTCGTCAAGATTCTTGCAGGACTCTGAGTCCGGCGCTCTGAAAGACTGATGCAGTGAAAGATCCGCTACTCATTGAAGTCACGCGAGGTTCGGTCGTAGAAAGTGTTCACCGAGTCGATATCGCTCTTGTTGATGGCACCGGCAAGTTGGTGGAAGCCTGGGGAGATAGCGGTCGACCCACGTTGCCGCGCTCTTCTCTCAAGCCAATACAGGCGACGCCACTCGTTAGCGAGGGAATCGTCGCTTCGAACGGTCTGACCGACGAACAGCTAGCAATCTCATGCGCAAGCCATGGTGGCGAACCGCGCCACGTCCAGGTCGTCGATCGGTGGTTAGAACAAATGGGGTATTCACATGCAGCTCTTGAGTGCGGAAGCCACCTGCCCTCGCACTCCGCGGCCGCTCGCGACCTCATAGCTTCAGGAGTCAACGCAGATAGTCGTCATAACAACTGTTCAGGGAAACACACAGGATTTCTTTGCATGGCGCAACATTTAGGAGTCAACGTTGCCGGATATCTCTCCCCAGATCATCCCGTAATGAAAAAGTTAGTTACCCCGGCTATCGAGGACTTTTGCAGAGTTAATTTGAGCGATCAAACACCTGGCATAGACGGGTGCGGAATACCGGTGTGGTCAATCCCTTTAAGCCATCTAGCTGGAGGCTGGTCACAACTTAGAGCGCGGGGATCGGGCCGAAGGTTATTAGAGGCGATGGCAAGAGAGCCTTTTCTTGTCGCGGGCACGGAGAGAGCGTGCACCAGAATTATTGAATTAGCGGGTGGTGATGCTGTTGTGAAGACTGGCGCTGAGGGGGTGTTCTGCGGAGTGGACCTTCGGACTGGGCACGCGTTCGCGTTAAAAACGCGAGATGGAGAAGCCCGAGGTGCCGAGGTCGCAACAGAATGGCTTCTGGACCGTTTAGGTTGCATTGACTTTGCGGCGCCTAGGTTGTTGCGTAACTGGTCTGGAGAAACTGTTGGCGAAATCAGGGTGTCAAAGAATCAAAATTGAATCGCTTATGGCACAAAGGTCTT
>DKNM01000071.1:0-1291 GCA_002470695.1 Candidatus Neomicrothrix sp. UBA7388 | reverse complement strand
AACATTACCCGGCCCGTTGTTTTTCGTTCGGAGAGGCCAATTAGTCCCTCCATCAAATTCTCGAGACTAAGTTCCTGGCTGACAAGCGGATCAAGAGATCCGTTAGCTACGAGCTCCCATAATTCTTCGTAACACTCGTCCAGAACTTCGTCCATTCGACCCTTATACCCTCCCATGTGAACACCGACCACGGAATAGTTTTTAACTAGTACATGGTTTGCTGGTGCGCTGGGGATATCGCCGCTGGCGAATCCAACGACCAGAAGACGTCCTTCCCATGCCACTAACCGACGCGCAATATCGAAATATTCTCCGCCTACAGGATCGTATATGAGGTCGCAACCTTGACCAGATGTTGCGTCCATAACCCTCTCGTAAAGATCTTCTGAGTTGTAGTCGACTACCACATCAGCTCCCAGAGAACGACAAACATTAGTTTTGTCTTCACCGCCAGCAGCAGCGATCACTGTGCATCCATGGGCTTTCGCCATTTGCACCGCCGCTGAGCCGACTCCGCCAGCAGCAGCAAGAACCAAGACAGTCTCACCTGGTTTCATCTGACCACGTCGATGAAGTGCAGTCCAGCCGGTCCCGTAGATCACATTCATGGCAGCCGCTGCTGGCAATGAAACGGCATCTGGCACAAGTCGCATTTCGCGACCCTTTACTAGTGCCTCTTCGGCGTAACCTCCCCATCCCGACGCGGTCATACCCAAAACGCGATCACCGATCGTCAAATCACACTCTGGGCCAACCTCAACTACTGTTCCGGCGACACTCATACCCGGCGTAAAGGGCGGTTCAAGGCGGACTTGATATTGGCCTTGACATTGCAAAATGTCAGCAAAGTTCAAATCGCTCGCCGAAACTTCGACACGGGCCTCCCCCGCAGCTGGCACTGGGGAATCGACTTCCTGGAGGGACAAGACGTCCCAAGGATCGCCTAATTCGGTAAGTCGCCATGCTTTCATGCCCAACCCTTTCATTTCTTTACTGGACTGCACGGTAGCAATGAAGTTTTAGTCATGTCGCGGTAAGTTCAGATCATGCCCGACTGGAAAGTAACGCTTAAGTAATGACTAGATCGGAGCACATCGAAGGACTAGCGGTCGACAGACTCACACCAGCGGACATTGAATATTTTTTTCGCACGCTCCATCCAAGAGTTCCGCAAAAAGCATCAGACGAGAAGCAGAAAGCTCTTCAAGAACTCCAAGTTCGGTTGAAAGATTTAGCGATCTACCTCGGAGACCCTCTCGCAATAAACATCGAAATAAGTGATAGTGGCGCT
>DKNM01000046.1 GCA_002470695.1 Candidatus Neomicrothrix sp. UBA7388 | reverse complement strand
GCCTGGGTGAGTCAAACAACGAACAAAGAACTCGCGAATGTCTCGCGCGCCGCCTCTCTGGTCCCTGAAACAGAATCGCTATGGCGCGAGATAGTCCAAGCCCATTACAGCAGGGGTCCCGAGTTCGCGAATCTGCTATGGGATCGAGATCTCTCTAGGCCACAGGTTGAACTACTTGCATCTACGGTTTCCGCTTTAAATGAATGTTTCTATTGAACTGCGGCCCACGTATCGCTGCTCCGTGCGAGCAGTGAGGCAGCAGAAGTTGAATTAGAAATCGAGCAGTTGGAGGCAGGGGCTAACGTCGACCAGGGAGAACTGCTGGTGCGGTTTGCCGAGTCAGCCGTTCGAAACGACAGCGACTTAGACTTTGTACGAAGTAACTTAGAATCCGCAATCGGAACGTCGGGTGTCGTGGAAGCAGCGGCTACTGTCTCCGCATTCGAAGGGCTTAACCGAATCGCTGATGCGACGGGTATCCAGCTCGACTCGGGTTTGGCCGATGAATCGGTCGACTTCAGGCGAACCCTAGGACTTGACGGATATGCCGGCGCGCGCAGTACTGAACTTAACGGAGTGCCCCGACGGGCTGAAGACGTTTTGTCGATCTTTCGTTAGTTCGCGCAGCGGTAATTGGAAACTGTCTCTGCTTGGTCACTCCGAGGACTGCGGCTCACGAGGCAGTCCCAGAACGCGTTCACCGATAATGTTCCGTTGAATTTCACTCGAACCGCCAGCTATTTTCATCCCAGGAGCATAGAGAAGGCCCTCAGTCGCATCAGACTCAAGCATGGCATCGGCGCCTCGAAGCATGGCGTCGACTTGGGCTTCGTCATAGCCGAGTTCACTGTTCATTAGCTTCGCTATAGGCGCAACTTGTGGATCGGTTCCACGGAATTCCATAAGGGCTTGCAGGGCTCTCCCTCTATTGAGGATTTTAGTTAGCTCGTCCGAAGTAAGCGTGTCAATAGACCCAGCGCCCGCTGACATTTGCTCCAATCGTCGACGAAGGTTGATTACACCGGCTGCTCCCGCGCCGCCTCGCTCGTCTTCGAGAACGGCCATAGCAACGCTCCAGCCTTGGTTCAGGTCTCCTAAAACAGCACTGGAAGGCACCACAACATCAGAGAAAAACACCTCGCAGAATTCGCTATCGCCAGTCATCTGTTTTATCGGGCGCACTTCGATGCCCTTAGTGTGCATGTCGAGAAGGAAAAAGGTGATTCCTTTATGCTTTGGGAGCGTTGTATCGGTGCGAGCCATGAGAATTCCGAATTGGGCAAACTGGGCATTCGAAGACCACACTTTTTGTCCATTGAGGATGAAGTGGTCACCATCTAACACAGCCGAGGTTTTTAGGCCAGCGAGATCGGACCCGGCGCCTGGTTCACTGAACAGTTGGCACCATAGGATTTCATTGCTGAGCGTAGCCCTCAGAAAGCGTTCCTTTTGTTCTTTGGTTCCTGAACGGAGAATGGCTTCTCCAGCCAGAACTAAGCCCTGCAAATTCAAGTACGGCGCAATATCGGCGAGAGCGCATTCTTCGTGCCAGACGACGTTGTGTGCCCGGCTTAAACCCATGCCTCCGTGCTCTTGTGGCCAATGAACCCCGGCCCAACCATGGTCGTAGCAGTAGCGCTGCCAGTGCATCGCCTTGGAATGTAAATGCGGCGGGAGAATTGCGCCATATGCAGGGCAGGTGTCGTTCGTTGATTTCGCAGCGGCGAGAAACTTCGCAACCCGAAGTCGGAAATCTTGTAGGGAAGGATCCTCGGACATACCCAGAAGGTAGTACTGAAGACGGGTAGATGCTGATTTATCTATGGCGTAAGATCGTATGAGTGAGCGATATTGGACACACGAACCAAGAGCTGACCAACCAAACTGTGGAGCTGCTCCAGTCTCTGATACGCAATGAGTGCGTCAACACCGGGGCGGTTGAATCGGGTGAAGAGGAAAAGAACAGTGACCTCTTAGAGACCTTCCTCGAGGGCCCCGGCGTTGAAATCGAGCACTTCGACTGCTTGCCCGGACGTCGTTCGGTGGTTGCTCGCATCGAAGGAACTGATCCAGAAGCACCAGCCTTGTGTCTGATGGGACACACAGATGTTGTGCCAGTCAGCCCCGAGGGGTGGAGCCGTGAGCCATTTGCTGGCGATCTCGTTGACGGAGAAGTTTGGGGTCGAGGTGCCGTTGACATGCTCAATTTGACTTCCTCGATGGCTGTGGCTTTCCGGCACCTAGCGAGCAACAACTTTCGACCGAAAGGCGATTTGATCTACTTCGGCGTGGCCGACGAAGAAGCGGGCGGCACCTACGGTGCCAAATGGATGGCCGAACATCATTGGGACGCAATTGCCGCCGATTATGTGCTGACTGAATTTGGGGGACTTCCCACCCACACTCCAGAGGGAAAGAAGATCACTTTAGCGGCAGGCGAAAAAGGTCTTGGGTGGCGCCGCCTGACCGTAAAAGGCACTCCTGGCCATGGCTCCATGCCTTTTGGGGCGGACAACGCTGTGTTGAAGGCCGCTGAAATCATTCGAAGGCTTGGCGAGTACCAGCCCAAGGCCAAACTAAGCGAGATGTGGCAACATCAAATTTCGACGCTTGACCTTGAATCAGATATTAAGTCGGCGCTGTTGGATCCATCTTCTGTCTGGGATGCGATTGCAGGCTTGGAGTCGCCTGCTTTGGCCGGCCACCTGCATGCATGCAGCCATACGACCTTTTCGCCGAACGTCGTCCATGGCGGTGTTAAAACTAATGTGATACCGGACACCGTTGAAATTGACGTGGATATCCGTACGGCACCGGGTGACAGTGAACAAGTTGATCAACACTTGAGAGATGCGCTGGGCGAACTGTTCGATGAAGTAGAGGTGGAGCGCATCCACGACGATCCTGCGACATTTTCGACCACCGACACTCCTATGTGGCTTTTGTTGCAAGAGATGATGCAAAAGGCGCACCCAGGGGCACCGTTAATTCCATCCCTAATAGTCGGAGCGACAGATGCGCGCTTCTATCGAGAGCGGGGGTCCATTGCGTATGGGGCCGGTTTGTTTAGCGACAAAGTCAGCGCTTCGGACTTTATGGCCCGATTTCACGGACACGATGAAAGAGTTGACGTGGACTCGTTGGCTTTAACAACCCAATTATGGCTCGACATCGCCACTAACTTTTGGGATCGGGTGGAACGCTAAATCGCCGCTAGCCCACGCATCCGATCTTAGAAGTTACGTGAGCCAAACGGCCTGTTCGTAACGAAGTAACCGAACCATTGGCGTCCAATTCCCAAATAACCCGCATGGACTTATCTCCAACGGTCACGGGGACGAAGGTCAGAGAGTCACCTGCAGCAGACTCCTTAATCTTTGAGCCAAAGGCGGCTTTAATAGCGTCTTTAGTGGCACCTATTCCGTAGCCTGATTTGCTGGTGATGGGCCCGCTTGAGATATCGATCCGTACGATTTCGTCGTTAACAACCATGAAAGACGCTCCTGTGGCACCAGCTGCAGGGGTGTAATACTGGCAGGCCTCACTGCCTGTAGAGGCAGCATTGAAGATCACTCCAGCAGCGTCTTGAGCCTCACTCAATGTGTG
>DKNM01000100.1 GCA_002470695.1 Candidatus Neomicrothrix sp. UBA7388 | reverse complement strand
TCAAAGCCCGATTCGGAAAGTGCGTCGCTCATAGAACGAATATAAGTCGACGCAGCCTCGTTATGCAGCGATCATTGAGGGCTAACCAAAAAAACTGACGGACTTGATAGGGGTTTTGCGGTCGGAGGCTCCGGAATCTTTGGAGACTCTTCACGTTGGCGCTTAGGAAGCCAAAGAGCGGACACGATCCCAATAAGAGCGCAACTCGCTGATAAAACCAATACCCAAAGAAAAGTAGAAGTCCAGTCCGCTAGGGCTCCTCCCACTTGCGGGGAAATCATCTGGGCAACACCGAAGGCTAACGTGGCGGCGCTAAACCCCGGACCGTAGTCCTCAGGGGAAGCATTTTTTACAAAATACATAGTGAGTGTGACTGGAATGGAAGCAAATATCATTCCGATCACAACCGATGAAGCAAGGGTTGGTATCACCCAACCCGGCAAGATGACCAGGACCAAAGCGCTCCAAAGAGCGAAAGCTGTACTAAGTGTGGCTCGGGTTCCGAAAACTTGGACAGATTTGGCGATGATCGGCCCGCCGAACACCATGCCGAGTCCGATCAAAGTGAACGACAAAGAAGCATTGCTTGCGGACCAGCCGTTGTCATCTTCGAGCCTGCTGCTCATGAAGGCGAGCACGAGCAAATACATAAAACCAAACGTTGTGTACATGGCCGTTACGGGCTTCCAACCAGGGACCCGTTTGAGAGCATCGAAGCCACCGATGCTCCCTTTAGCTGAAAGTTGTTCTTGAGCATGTCGGACAATGGCGATAGTTGCTACAGCGATGAGTAAACCGATTGCCGCTTGGACTACATAAACATTGCGCCAGCCAGCGTCTCCCCAGATTCGGCGTACCCAGCCGGCGAGTTGGCTTGTGAATACGATGCTCAGTGCCATTCCTGATGAAAGAAAGCCGATGGCTGTGCCACGCTTTTCGGGAGGGAAGACTGAACTAGCTACAACGGGAGTGGGAATCCATACCCATGCGCCTCCGAAGCCAGAGCAAAACATTCCTACTGCAAGCACAGGTGCGTTAGGTGCTACCGCTGAAAGGACTTGTCCTCCGACAGCGATGAGTAGGCCAGCCTTCATTATGGTTATGAGACGAATACGTGATGAGGCCATTGCCACTGCAAGTGTTCCAACTAAATACGCTGCGACATTGGCAGTAGCTAGTGAGCCGGCGATTGTGTTTGATAGGCCTAGATCGGAACGTATAGCCGGAAGTACGACCCCGAGGGTAAAGCGCCCAAAACCTTGGGCTACTCCTGCGCTCGCCGCGGCAAGCGCGACTACTAACCAGGCGCGAGCGGTCACACCCAAAGGCTACCAACGCAGCGGTTTCCTCGGAGTTTACGTGGGTGCTGTTAATCGTCGCTTAACACGTCCGTGTCCGATAACGCGAAAGGCGGCGAAGTGGTGCCCAAGTTGCATAACATCTGCAGGAGTCGCTTCAGGAGGTTCAGATGGCGATCAGTATCGATCCCGACACAGGCTTAAAGGTTTTTGACACGCGAGCAGCGAAGGCGAGCGAAAAAATTCGCGGGCAAGGGTACGAAGTTAACCCTGACGTTGCGATGAAGACGCTCCCGGAGACGCCCGTTGGCGCGAAATTCGACGCTGTAGAGCAAGCAAAATATAGGGAATTCAAAGAGAGCCGACGAGGCGCCGCCGATTACATGTCGATGGAGGGAGAGTTCAGTCAGTATCTAGAGGATCATTACTCTGAACCCCCAGTCGAGCGAGAGGCGTTAAGCGACCAATGTGAAGTTCTGGTTATTGGAGCAGGTTTTGCAGGGCTCCTCCTTTGGTACCGTCTCAAACAAGCTGGTTTCGAAGATGTGCGTTTCTGCGAAAAGGGCGGAGATGTTGGGGGAACATGGTATTGGAACCGTTACCCGGGCATTGCCTGCGATGTCGAGTCCTACAGCTACTTCCCATTGCTAGAAGAGATGGAGTACTTCCCGACTATGAAGTTCGCGTCGGGGTTTGAGATTTTGGAATATTGCCAGACGATGGCAGAAAAGTTCGGCTTCTACGACAAATGTCTATTTCATACGACAGTTGAACGCACTGACTGGGACGAAACAACCGGACGTTGGACTGTTCATACAGATCGCGGTGACGCGATGAATGCCCGATATGTGATTTTGGCGAACGGCATTCTCACGAGCCCTAAATTGGCACGCATCGAAGGTATGGAAAAGTTTGCAGGCGAATCGTTCCACACGTCTCGGTGGAAATACGACGTTGACCTCGAGGGCAAAACCGTCGGCATTATCGGGACTGGCGCCACTGCGGTCCAAGCAATTCCCGAGCTCGCAAAAGTGGCTCAGAAATTGCATGTCTTTCAACGGACACCTTCCTCAATCGACGTAAGAGATCAGCGGGCTACCAGCGTTGAAGAGATAGAAGCTTGGAAGAATGAGCCGGGTTGGGCCAGAGCGCGGAGGGCCCGTTTTGCTCGAATCTCTGCTGGGCGTTCAGCAATCCAAGCCAACGATGACTACTTAGCGGGCAAAGTTGATGAT
>DKNM01000016.1:5368-9255 GCA_002470695.1 Candidatus Neomicrothrix sp. UBA7388 | reverse complement strand
CCCCCCCGGCAACATTTCTGTGGGTTGGTCCCAGAACTGGTCTTCTTCGGGGCGACTGGGTGGGCCGAAGCGGTGCAGATCTAATTCGGGTAACCGGTTTTTGAAGTCTTTTTCGCTCCAATGCTCGTAGGGAATTCCAATGGCGTCGAAGAACGGAAGTACTCGATCGTGGTGCCCGCCGCCATCTTTGAGACTCACCATCCCACACTGATGAAATTGGGCTAAGTCTGATTTTGGTTTGAGGTTGACATGGTCTGACCAATTTTCCCAATAGCGGAGACCTTCGTATGACATCGCTACTCCGGCATAAGTTGAGTAGGTGAAACGAACTATTGCGGAAGAAAAACTGGTTGAACCTAGACCAGCGCCCCCATTTTTGTCGATAGTTAGAGTCTTGAACCCACGTTTGCCAAGTTCAAATGTGATTGACGAACCGATTACTCCTGAGCCGATAACAACTACGTCATAGGTCTGCTTTGCCATCTAGGAGTTCCTTCTGGCTGTGGCTAAAGACACTCTACTCAGCCAATGCGCATTGGCTTAGCGATAGAAGCGCTGAGCACTTCAGGTTCGCTGTCTGTGACATGCACATCGTCTTCTATTCGTATTCCACCGAAGCCTCGCAGCAGGTCAACTTCTTTCCAGTTGACCTCATCTTCGAATTGCGATCGTTTTTCGAGGTTGCCCAAAAGCGCGTCAATAAAGTAGACGCCCGGTTCGACACTCGTAATCATGCCGCTTTCAAGGACACGGTCCGTGCGCAGGTACATCGACTGGGGGTGAGAGCTGGGTTCCCGATTTGTGCCAAAACCGCCTGCATCGTGAACTGTCAACCCAATTAGATGGCCTAGCCCATGGGGATAAAATAGTGCAACGGCCCCCGAGGCGACTAGATCCTCAACGTTCCCTCGCAATAAGCCGAGCTCCACTAAGCCTTGACCGATAACTCGAGCCGAATCAAGGTGGACTTCTCTCCACTCCTGCCCCGGTCGGCAGCGATCAATTGCCAGTTCCTGAGCCCTGAGTACCACCTGCCATAGGAAAGACTGGATATCAGTTGGCTCTTCGCCCACGACCATAGATCTGGTTACATCGCTTGCGTACCCTCCGTATTCGCCGCCCGCGTCGATGAGCAATAATTCACCCTTGTTCAACGTTCGGGTGGCTGGGTTAAGAATGTCATCTTGACCGTAGAAATAGTGGAGAAATGCAGCATTGGGTCCACTCGCCACAATGCTCGGGTAAGCGGTACGGACTGCTCCAGCCTTGAAAAACGCCGCTTCCATGCCGACTTGGATTTCTCGCTCCGTCATTCCTGCCGTGACGTTTTTGTAGACCCATTCAAATCCGGCCCAGCTGGTCTCCGCTGCGCTTCTTAAAGCCGCAAGCTCGAGCTCGTCTTTGTGGACTCTCTCTTCACCAATGGCGGCTTGTAGGTCGGTTCGACTAGTCACTTCAAGGACTTGTCTCCCTTGCCGCTCGGCGAGCCAATCTTCAAGTTCGCTTAGCGGCAGACCTATTGGATCTACTGGCTGGTGCCAGACTTGATCAGCGGCAGAAGATCGCGGCCCAAATATTTCCCAGTTCTGGTCTTTAGCATCGAAAGCTAACACTGCCTCAGGAATTCCCTTGCCTGACAGGTACGCAAAGTCGGGGTGGGGGTGGAAGGCGTACTCCATGTCGCTGCCGGAGATAGGAACCATGGCACCTGAGCGAACGAGAACGATTTCGTCGTTGAGACTCCACCTGTGAGCGACTCGTTGCCGTCGAGCCGAAATGATTGGTGTGCTTTCATTATGCGACATAAGGGAAATCTACTCCTGACCGGCACCATTTGGCTCTTCGTGTCATTGTGGTGAGATGAGGACTCTAATTACCGGCGGAACCGGATTTATCGGCGCGGAAATAGCTCGCATGCTCGTAAACGACGACGAGGAGGTACATGTCGCGCACCGCTCCGGGAATCTAGGGCGCCTCGACGACATTTCCGACAAAGTTCATCTGCATCAATTTGATCTTTCCGACCCGGGAGGAGCATCTTCTCTCTTAAATGAAGTAGCTCCAGAACGATTATTCCATTTCGGCGCAATCCTTACGGCTCCGGGCGAGGACGACCCTCAGGCTTTACTGAAAGCTAATGCTTTGGGATTCATCGAGACGATTGAAGCTGCAAGATTAGCCGGAACGCAGCAAATGATTTTTGCTAGCTCCATAGGTACGTATGGCAGAGACACGGGCGGCGGAGTTATTAGCGATCTCACACTCCAAAGGCCAAGTTCGGTATACGGAGTCACAAAGGTTTTCGGCGAAAACCTCGGTAGCTATTACCGACAGAAATACGGGCTCGATTTCAGGGGTCTACGGTACCCGTCAATTGTCGGGCCAGGCGTTACGACTTGGAGTGTGGCGCAGTACACAAGCTGGATCATCGAAAAGCCAGCTCTTGGGGAGTCCTTCGAAGCTTGGGTGCCGGAAGATGCTCGTATAGCAATACTTCACTACAAAGATGCGGCCCGAGCAGCAATTGAGTTATCAAGTGCGCCCATGGAGGCAATTGAATCAGTTAACTATTTAGTTGATGGGGTCAAACCAACTCCAACAGCCGGAGAATTGGCTGACCTGGTTCGCCTCCGAGTTCCTGAAGCGGATATTAAATTTGTGCCGCCAGATGGAGCGGTCCCAACTTCACTTCTCATTGACGACGCTGCTGCAAGATCTGAGTGGGGATGGCTCCCAAGTTTCAGCGCTGAAGGAATGGTCGACGCCGTTATTGACGAGGTAGCTGACGCTTGACTTTCAATATTTTTCGAAGCAGATCAGCCTTCGAAATCTTTTGCCCATAGGGTCGTTTTATGACGAAAACAAAGGTTGCGGTCTTCTCGCTTCGTTGGTGGCTGGAGGACAGAAAGACCGGCAAATTGGTGGTGGCGCAGCGCCCGAACCTCTTATTGGCCCTTGCTATCGCAGGGCTGCTTTTGACTCGCCTTCTCCCGAGCAGCCTGCTTGCGGTGGTTCTGGCCAAAACTTTGTGGCTGGCATGGTCGGGTGATGAGCTTTTGCGGGGTGTCAATCCTTGGCGACGAGCGCTAGGTCTTACCGTCGCAGTCTTCACGTTGCTCGTTTGATCATCTTCTCCCCGCGGTAGCTAGCAGTCCAGCTAAAGTTCGATCGTGGCGATTGATTGCAATTGGGGGGAACATGAACATTGCACGGTCCGAACAAGTTATGAGTACCTATTTGCGCAATGTCCTCGGAGAACGCAAATTTGAGTTGATACCCGAATTCGTTCACGACGAAATGATCGATCACGCAACTGGCATGCGCGGGCCTTCCGCTCTACTGGCGCATGCAAGCGGATTCTGCGACAACATTCCCGACGTCACGATCAATGTCGAAGAAATTATCGCTACCGAGAATTCGGCCTTCGGCATTTGGAATTGGGACGGCGAACCAGTTAATCCGATGGGGTTCTCTGAGAGTGGCAGTGCCGTTTTCCCTACTCGAGTTATGAGCTTTTTCCGTCTGCAAGAGGGCATGTTGGTCGAATATGAAGCATTCGTCGACGCTGGCCAAGTACGTAAACAAATAACTAGCTAGTGCTGCGACTCGATTCGTGGTTCGTGTGCAGGTGTGTCACAATTTGATCGACAGAGAGGCTTTGGCCTTACGGAACTTTCTCATCTAAATCTCACAATCCTCTTATGTTTGATTCATGTTGGTTCAGAACACTTTGCTCCGTACACAAACTGATATATGGGAGTTGAGAAATGGTTCGGCGAATGAAAATTAAATGGGTAGCCCCAATACTTCTCACTGGAACGTTGTTAGCTGGAGGCTCAGCCGCTATTGCTGCAGCGACATCGGTTGAATCTGGTGAGATTAGCGAA
>DKNM01000016.1:0-5022 GCA_002470695.1 Candidatus Neomicrothrix sp. UBA7388 | reverse complement strand
CGGGCAAAAATGGCTGAACGTAAACGAGGCGCCAAAGAAGGTGATCGTCCGTTCAGAGCTGAGATAGAAGCCCGCATAGCCGATATGCAGAAGAAACTGGCCGCAAAAGTTGAATCTGGTGAGATTAGCGAAGCTGAGGCCGCTGAAATCCGGGCAAAAATGGCTGAACGTAAAGGAAAGTTTGACTCTCGTTTAAATGGGTCGAACTAACAAATCAAAGCCTCGGTGTTATGGCCCGACCTAAGTTGCGCTAGTCAGACTTTTCTGGGCCGACCACAACCCAAGTTCCCATAGGCACTAGGTCAACGGAAGAGAGGTAAAGAGTCGCTGGACGATCGACTGTTCCGACATCTAAACGGAATAGCAGCCTCTTGGCTAGCCGACTCCAAAACCCCTCAGAAGGAACGGCTTTGCTCTTGCGACGAGTGGGCTCGCCGCTAGCTAGATCTGGTGTAAGGAACTCCAACATGTAAATAACTTAGCAAACGTTTAGTAGGTGATGTGACAATACTCAATCCACTTCGCCGCTGAGATCTATTGTTGGACAATGTTTAGTGACGAAACTTCTGCGCTACACGTCGCGGGTCACGCAGTAGTTGGCGAATTGGTTGGCTTCGAGTGTCTAGCGGTCACCATACGGTGGACGGATCAAAATCTCGGCGTGTGTCGTTGGCCAGCGATGCCGGACCCGGTTTTTAATCAACTCCAATTTCGCCAGTACTCTTCGGGAGACCCTGAATTTGAGGAGATCAAAGATTGGGTTATCCGCCGGACCAAGGCGTATCTAGCAGGTGCCGTGTCACAAGATTTAGCGACCGGGTCCTTTGACCTTGCCTGGCTCACAACCGACTTGAACATGATCAGTGTGATTACACGCAACGTTTTTGGTGTAGCCGGGAGATTTTTTGACGAACGCTTAACCAGCGAGATCTACTACGACATCGATCTTGGGATGGAAATTGAAGACTTAGGTCGCGTTGTATCTAGAGTCAGAGAACTCTGGGAAGATGAAGTTCGGTCATCATTGGAGGAAAATCGAGTATGGCTCGACGCAGTTGCGAGCGCCTTACTTGAACAGAAATCTTTGACTGGGGAGATAGTCCGTTCCCTTCGGCCCCACGATTAATCGGATTCACTCAATCCAAAATGCGCTTATGATCGCTCTATGACCGGTTCTCCCAATACACCTCTTCTCGAATTACCAGATCAACAAACGTGGAAGCTAGAAGACAAAGTTGTCCTGATCACAGGCGCTGCCTCAGGTATTGGCGCCGCCACAGCGCGATTAGCTGCCAGCGATGGAGCCAAAGTTCTCGTCTCTGACCTTCCAGGCGGAGCGGGGCAGGCGTTAGCAGACGAGATTAATGGCCTTTATATCGAACTCGATGTGACGTCGCGCGAATCTTGGAAATCTGCCGTGGAAGCTATCGATCAACTCGATATTGCAATTCTGAATGCAGGGGTGGAGTTCAGAGACCCAATTGACTTCGAACGAACGCCCGACGATCCAGGCGAATGGGATTTAGATCTTTACGAAAGAGCGCGTGGCGTCAATGTGGACGGGGTGGCGTTCGGCCTGCATGCACTTGTACCAGTCTTTGATCGTCTCGGCGGTGGCTCAATTACGGTTACGGCGAGCATCGCTGGTCTCATACCTTGGTCACCTGACCCCGTTTACAGCATGACTAAATGGGCTGCCGTTGGCCTAGTCAGGGCATCCACGACCTCTTTGAGGCGCAAGAACATAATGATTAATGCAGTGTGCCCTGGCGGTGTCGCAACTCCGATGACTCGAGTCTTTGATGGCTCTGTTCCGCCAGGAATGGCTGATCCCTCGCATATAGCGACAGCTCACTTAGGGATCGCAACATCTGGATACTCGGGTCGAATCGTCAAAGCTGTCGCTGGCTTCCCCCACACGGCTCACCAGTTCGCAGAGGTAACAAACACTTTTTGAGTTCAGCAACGAATAGACCAACGAAGTTCCGGGTCGCGCAGCTCATCACTTCAGCTACTCCGGAAAGGCCCTGGAAAGAAGATCTAGCTCCTCCGAGATTTTTTCTATCCTTGACTCGATTGCATTGAGCTCATCAATCGGATCTTCCGCCTCATCTGCACGCTCTGCCAATAGTGAGCGCAACTCATCTTGACTGATCGCTAAATGTCTCGCGATTCTTCTGATCTCTTCGTCAGGGAGCCTACGACGGACACCAAAACTTGACGTATCAACGAAGTCTGCCAACCTCCGAAGGTCTTTACCAGAAAGGGCGTCACTCACGTATCGAAGTCTAATGAAACTCTTTTATCGCGGCTCCATTTGCGCAACCCTGCTCGTAGATTCCCGCTGAGTCAGACTTCATTTAAGCCTGATCACTTATCCTTGGTGGCTCAATCCAAGGTTGTGCGATCTCCATCCATTGCCAAGCAAGTTCACCTTGGATTTCAAGGCGAGAGTCCGCAACCGGCGTTCGTCGAGTCACTACCTTGCAAAACTCGTAAGCACTTCCAGTAACACTATTTGCCGATTCTTCGGGCCCCCAGACCCATGTTTCTCCACTCGGAGCATCCAATTCGACTCGAACTGGTTCGGAAGGAGCAGCTAGCCCCCTATTCACATAGCTAAATGCTCGCGTTACGAAACCAATATGAGCTATGTGTCGTAGTCGATCTGTTTGAGGGTAGCTACGTCCAAAAGTGTCAGCGATGTCATGGGAATGGGTCCATGTCTCCAATAACCGGCTTGTCGCCAAGGACAAAGCTCCGATTTCTGGGCCCAGCCAAACAATCCGCTGCTTGGGGTCTAATTTTCTGAGTGCTTCAACCATTTGAGTTCGGCCTTCGATGAACCATTCCCAAAGCTTGGGGCCAGACTTTTCCCTGACTTCAATTCCCGGAGCATCGTGGACAGAAATTTCTCCTTTAGCCAGGCTTTCGCGGAGAGAGCCAAATGCAACGGGATCATCAACCGCCATGTAACAAGCCAGATCGGTAGCACCGAGGTGCAAGATTGTTTCGAGGGTGTCCCAACCTTCTGCCACGGTCGGTTGAAGCCACTGTTCATCACTGAACTCTTTGACTATGTCGGTTAGCGCGTCGGTCTCAGCTACTAGGTCGTCACATAGAGTTTGCACGACCAAATATTAGTTGCCGAGCCACAAAACGAGCACCTTCCGCCAGCTTTTAGGCATCTCTTGCTTGCCGAAGACAGTAGAGAGCTATCGCCGCCGCATTACCAACGTTAAGAGAATCAGTGTCGCTAGACATAGGGATGCGGATCTGCTGACTAGCGGCTTGCAGTGCCAATTGAGTGAGGCCGGGCCCTTCCGCGCCGAGCATGACAGCCACTCTTTGGTCACGCGAGCAACGGAACGTGCTTATATCGGCTGCGTCAACGCTGGGGGTAAGAGCTAACACTTCGATTGAGGCATTCTTGGCCTGTTCTAATCCCTGACCAACTTCATCCATCCATGCATAGGGAATAGCAAATCCAGTACCCATGGACACACGACAACACCGACGCGACAAGGGGTCAATAGAGTCAGGACTAAGCAGTATTGCGTCAACGCTGAGTCCCGCTGCGCAACGAATGATTACGCCCATGTTTGTTGGGTTGTTGATCCCTTCGACGACCACAAAGGTTTTGAGGCTTTTATCAGCGAGAAGTTCTTCACAAGACTCTGTTTTTTTTCGGTAGAAGCAGCCCAAAGCGCCTCTATACGAGTGATATCCGGCTATCTCCTCGAGGACCTCATCGCTCGCCGCAAATACCTTTACCGTTTTTAACGAGTCAGGGAGTGGCTGGTTTCTTTTTCCATCAACAAGCACTGAGCGGAGTTTGTACCCGGCCGCTAGAGCACGTTCGATCACGAGATCTCCCTCCGCTATAAACACTCCCGCCATATCTCCATCAGGAAGTTCGCGGAGCCGCCTTAGCTCTTTGTCACGGAGACCTTGAAATTCCTTAATCCTCGGGTCCGAGGCATCATGGATCTTTACGACCGGAGAATCATTTTCTGCTTGACTCATATCCACGCCAAGAGCCTCGCAGCTAGGGCCCTGAAGCCGAAAGCAAGACTCCAGCTTCTTTCAATAAATCAATTTCGGATTCAGTGAGCCCAAGCACTGTAGACAGCACCAATTCGTTGTCCGCTCCCCGACGAGCTAACCTTCCATTAGTGCCAATATCGACGCCCTGCGCGTTTCTCGCTGGGATCCGCAATTCAGTATTAGTACCAACCAGAAGTTCTCTATGGCCCGCCCACTCAGACGAAGCTAAATCATCAATAGAGATCATCTGCGCAGCCGTGAACGGCGACTTGCTCTCAAGAGCTGTTAAAAATTCGTCGAAATTGGCAAAAGATGAAGCCCATTCGGTGAGCATTGCAATTATTTCTTCCTTGTATTGTTCTCTTACCACGGGTTCAGCGAAGCGCGGATCATTGATTAATTCTGGCCGGCCAATGGCCTTAGCAAGGTCTGAGAACCAAGCAATTGGGCTACCCGCTACGCCCCACAATTGCCCATCCGGGAGTTCGAGTATCGGAGATTCGTGACAGAAGCCACCGTTGGTGATCTCCCAACCACCTGCTAGTTCTGTTGAGACCCATTCTTGGATGTACACCAGCGATTCGATCATGCATACGTCCAAGTACCCGCCCTTTCCTGTCCGCTCTGCCTGAACTAGCAATGCGTTTATTGATGCCGCAGCCGACAAGGCGGTTACCGAATCGCCCAGCACCGACGCGGGCTGACGCGCTAAGCGCTCGTTCTTACGTCGGTCATATTCGACAAATCCAGATTCCAAATGCCCTATTGGCGCGTATGCTCTTCGTTTGGCCCAAGGACCAGTCTGTCCGAATCCAGTAATGCTGCAGTAAACGAGTCGCGGGTTTCCTTCGCTGAGATTTTCGTAGTCCAACCCATATTTCGCCATTACGCCGGGGCGAAAATTCTCGACGATGATGTCGCACTTTTGTGCAAGTTCCCTTAGTAGTTCAGGTGTGCGCTTCTGTGAGAGATCGA
>DKNM01000110.1 GCA_002470695.1 Candidatus Neomicrothrix sp. UBA7388 | reverse complement strand
CCCGAGCAAATTTTGGCATTCGAGATCTCAATAGGCTGGCGTGAAAGTTTGTTGCCACCGCTATTTGATCGGCTGCCATGATTGATCCCCAATCGGCGACCATGCCCGGAAAAGCCCGGCCTCCTTTGGGTCCGGGCGGATAACCGATTTGACTTTCGTGCATGTATAGAAGCGTCGGGGGCCGCTTAACTGATCTATCGAGGAGTCCGAATACAGCTGGGAGGTCGATTGGAGTGCAGGCTACTAAAGCATCAATTTCTCCATGGCAGTCCTGGATCTTGGCGGCAAATTGTGTCGGTGCGGTGATTAGTGACTTTCGCCAACCAAGTTCTGTGGCTTCGGCAACATTGAGGTTATGTCGACTCGTCGACGCCCAGCCGGTAAACCAATTGTGGTGAGACCCTCGATGCCAGGGTTCTAGTATCAGAACGTTAGCCACGAAGATGAAGCTACATGGGTGCTTCACATATGAAGCTGAACGGTGCAAACTAAACCTTCGTGATTAAGAAATCGCTACTTCTCTGCATCGTGGTCCTTGTAACTACTTTTCCGCGATCTGCTTTCGCTGCGACTGTTGAGTCGGCTGGCGGCGTACCAGTATTTTCAGGACTCGAAGACAGCGCGTTTGCTTGGGGCGAGGGAGCGATCGCTACCTACCAGGATGGAGCCGGTTATTGGGTGGCAACGGATAGAGGAGAGGTTCTGAGCTTCGGAACGGCCGAACATTTCGGTGATATGGCTGAGACTTCTCTCAACGAACCCGTTGTGGGAATGGCGCCCCTGGAGTCCGGCAACGGGTACTGGTTGGTTGCACGAGATGGTGGCATTTTCTCATTCGGAGCAGCAGAATTTTTCGGTTCGACCGGAGGGATGGAGCTCAACAGTCCCATAGTGGGAATGGCTGCTACGAACACAGGAGGCGGCTATTGGCTTGTGGCAGCGGATGGCGGCGTCTTCTCCTTCGGAGATGCGGTGTTTCGCGGATCAACTGGTGACCTTGATTTGAATCGACCGATTGTCGGTATCTTGCCAACTGCGACGGACAAGGGCTATTGGCTGTTAGCTGATGATGGAGGGATATTTACCTTCGGTGACGCGACCTTTCATGGATCTGCTCCTGGCCGAGGGTTGAAGGATACTTTCACAGGTCTTGTCCCCTCATCTCAGGGCGACGGATACGCGTTAGTTCATACCACGGGCAGAATAACGCCCTTCGGCACATCTGCCTTAGAAAGCAATGGGAGCTGTGTCGTCGACCCGGTAACGGATGCGGTAGCGGCCGGCGACGGGGCACTCTTGCTAAGAGCACCCAGAGCAGTGCCTGCGGGACCTGCTTCTTCAAAGGCAGCGAGCGTTGACTCTGCCTTTCTTACTAGTCTTATCCGGCACTCGCAAGGCTGCCAGACGCAAATGGACTTAGCTCCAAAATCCTTGGCCTACCCTTTGGAGGAACCCGTTAAAACGTCTTCGTTTGGGTGGAGGTATCACCCCATTTGGGGCAATCTTCAAATCCACAATGGGATCGACTTTATCGGCCCTAACGGAACATCTGGAGGGGCGGCTCGGGCAGTTACTGCCGGAAAGGTTATTTTCTCAGGGGATCTTGTTGCCTATGGGAAAACGGTGGTCCTTGACCATGGCGGAAAAATAGCCACGATTTATGGTCATCTGAGAGATTTGCCTCTGAGCCTCGGAAACGAAGTGACAACGCATGAAGCGGTCGGAATGATCGGAACAACTGGATTGTCTACGGGACCGCATCTGCACTTCGAACTACGCGTAGAGGCCGAGCCCCTCAATCCCGAGCCGTTTTTCGCAGCGCAGTAAGGTCCTACTCAGGTAGGAGAAATCCTAAAACACCTCGAGGTGGTCTAGAACGGCATCGATGAAGCCAAAGTTTTTGGGCGTTGCAAAGTGATCGCAGCCTTTGAGCTCTGTAAATGTGACATCACTCAAAGCGGCAATTAGGGGGTCGGCCGGTCCAGCAAAATCTTCGGACCCTAGGACCACTCGGACAGCATGTGAAATCTTCGCAAATTGTTCGGGCCCAAGAGGATAATGCTTTCTCCTCATGAAGGCCGAGAGAGCTATACCATCCTGGTCTGGCTCAGCTGCGTAACGCGCAAAAGTCTGCGCATGCACGTCGTCATCGCTTGCCTCTCCCTGCACGCCTTTGGCTATGCGCTCCGCCTGTGCTTCATCTCGTTCAAAGAGGTTACGTCCAACTCCAGCTACGACAAGCTTTCCAAAACGCTCCGGTGCTATTGCCGCCATACACAGAAGCGTCCGCGCTCCCATCGAGAACCCAACGCCGTCGACCTGACCCTCGGGTAAGCGCTCAACGAGCATTTCTTCCATGCCGGCGTACGCCTCGGGCTCATGATGTTTCTCAGCGGCGCCATGACCCGGAAGATCCCAGGCGATGACTTCACGACCGGCATCAGACAGTAACTCAATAATTCCAGTCGGTACCCAGGTGGACTGCACCGAACCAGTAAAACCGTGAAGGAGTAGGACAGGATTTGTCATTCACTGATTCTGCCAGAGGGAAGCATCGCTCGCAGGACGAAGTGTGATCAAGAAGCTTGCGCCCTACTTGCATTACGGTTATGGATGAGTCTTACGAGAAGGGGTTTTGATGCCGTCATCCGCCAATGAGCCGATACGAATAGCTAACTGCAGCGGGTTTTTTGGGGACCGACTGTCAGCAGCCAAGGAAATGGTCGAGGGAGGGCCAATCGATGCGTTGACCGGTGATTGGTTAGCTGAATTAACAATGCTCATCTTGTCCAGAATTCAAGCTAAGGCTCCGGGTGGCGGCTACGCGCGGACGTTCGTCTCGCAAATGGAAGAGGTCATGGGTCAGTGTTTGGACAAAGGAATTAAAGTTGTCTCGAACGCGGGCGGTCTTAACCCCGAAGGTTGCGCCGACGCAGTTCAAGAAGTTGCGGATCGACTTGGGTTACGCCCGCGAATTGCTTACGTAGGGGGCGACGATCTTGCGCCGCGTCTCCATGAACTTATCGAAGCGGGCGTGGACTTCTCGCATTTAGATACCGGTCAACCGCTGGGAGAGATAGCGAATCGCATAGTTACAGCGAACGCTTACATTGGTTGCTGGGGAATCGTGGAAGCACTCAACCAAGGAGCTGACATAGTTGTTACGGGCAGGGCAACTGATGCAGCGGTCGTGGCGGGTCCGGCGGCCTGGCATCATGGATGGCGAAGAGATGACTGGGACGCTCTCGCCGGCGCAATAGTCGCAGGCCACGTCATAGAGTGCGGCGGACAAGCCACTGGTGGCAACTATTCCTTTTTCACCGAGATCGAAGATTTAACTTACCCCGGCTTTCCTTGGGCTGACGTGCACTCGGATGGGAGCTCGGTCATCGGCAAACACGCCGGCACAGGTGGTCAAGTCTCTATTGG
>DKNM01000057.1:849-21691 GCA_002470695.1 Candidatus Neomicrothrix sp. UBA7388 | reverse complement strand
GGTATCAAGCAGTCGGGAGTTCAACTCGGCATTCTCATGGGAGGATTCACTCTCCCGACTCTGACAATTTGGTTCAATTGGCGGATTGCCATTGGTTTATACGGTGTCATTGCTTTGTTTGCGGCATTAGGAACCTCTGCGGCTCTCCCTGATAGTCGCCCGCTTAGCAGCTTCACCGACGCTGCATCGAAGCCTAAAATGGTTGCGCGTCTGCCACGAACTGTCATATTGCTAACCCTCTACGCCTTGTGCATGGGCTGCATCGTTGGAGGTGTGGGACGGTATCTGGTGTTGTTCGCCGAAAATTCCCTCTCGATGTCTAACGTGCAAGCGGGGGTGGTGGCTGGACTACCGGGCGGCCTAGCCATCGGGACGAGAATTTTGTGGGCTCACTTAGCGGAACACCGAATCCTTCCTGCCGCAGCTCTCGCGATCCAGGCGTTTCTTACTTCGCTCGTAATGTTGATGCTTTGGGTTGCGATAGCTGTGGGATCCTGGATTATGTGGCCAATGGCTGTCCTGTCTGCAGTTGGGCTGAATGCTTGGAACGCGGTCGCAATGCTCTCCGTAATAATTAGCGTTCCGCCGGAAATGTCGGGTCGGGCGAGCGGCAGAGTCGTAATGGGTTTCATGGCTGGCTTGACTGTTGGTGGGTTCTTCACAGGGCTATTGGCTGACGTTCTGGATAGCTATAGCGCTGCTTGGGGTTCAATGTTCGGTCTCTCAGTCGTAGCGACCTTTCTCGCGCTTCGCAGTGTTGGTGAAGAGCGTCGTCCGTCTGGTAATTAGTGGCGGTAAGCGCAACGCATAGTTCATCGGTAAGCGGGCACTGCCGATAATTTTGTGTCACTCGCAGCGTCCAACTCAGAGGCAAAGTGCGCATTTCGCCGTATAGCTGTAAGAATTAGATTATGGATTCAGCAACATTGTCGGGTTATCTCGAGACTATCGAAGACCAGGGCTACTGCATTGTGGAAGATGCGGTTGATGAAGATCTTATGAGGAAGATCCGCAACGCTGTTACTCGACTAGAAGATGAGAATGATGTTCAACCTAGGGGAAACCGGGCGGAAGGCTTCGCGACAAAGCGAATGTATAACCTTCTGGCCAAGGACGAAGTCTTTTGGGAGCTCCCCGTGCACCCAAATATTTTGCCATTTGCTGAGCACCTGCTAGATGAAGAGTGCCTACTATCCGGCACAACATGCATGCATATTGGACCCGGAGAGGTTCACCAAGGATTGCACAGTGATGACGGTTTAGTTAGCGTTCGGCGCCCTCGAATTCCATTTATGGTCACCACCATATGGGCATTCACCGATTTCACTGAGGAAAATGGGGCAACGCGGATCGTTCCCGGCTCGCATAAGTTTGATCATGAACCCCGAAAGGGCGAAAAAGTCGATCACGTCCCAGCAGAAATGAAAGCAGGCTCTGTATTAATTGTTAACGGAGGAACCTGGCACTGTGGTGGAGCAAACAACACCCAAGATGAATGGCGCCTAGGCGTCAGTGTTCAATACTGCCAGGGTTATCTTCGCCAACAACAAAATCAGTACTACAGCCTTCGCCCGGAAGTAGTCAAGGCCATGCCCGAGCGCCTAGCTGCACTGTGCGGCTTCACTCTTTACAAAGGAATCATGGGTCATGTTGATGGTGAAAGTCCCGGCCGATTTCTTGGAGCCGATTCGTCCGACGAAATTGCATACGCTGCAATGAGAACTAAAAATGGAGTTGCTGAAAGTTAAGCAACGATGCGCCTGTGGGATCTAAGTTCTGGGTATGGAGATTCAGGATCGAGTAGCAATCATTACGGGCGGCGGCGGGGGCATTGGCTCTGCGACAGCGCGCAAATGGATGAGCATGGGCGCACGCCAAGTTATTCTGGCCGACTATAACGAGGAATCAGCCTTGTCAGCGGCAAGCCAAATAGGGTGCAAGGGTGTGGGTCTCGATGTCACCAACGAATCCGATTTGGTGGATCTAGTTGAGAAAACTGAGACCGAGTTTGGCCCAATCGACATTTTTTTCTCGAACGCCGGTGCCGGTGCTGAGGGAGGTGTCGAGGCTTCCAATGACGCTTGGCAGGCTCAGTGGGACCTGCATGTGATGTCACATGTGTATGCAGCACGAGCGGTTTTACCGTCGATGACAGCGAGAGGCGAAGGCTATCTGGTTCATACCGCGAGCGCAGCTGGGCTTCTCGCTGCTGTCGGTTCGGCACCTTACTCGGTTACGAAAGCTGCCTGCATCAAGCTTGCGGAGACGTTAGCTATCGCCCATGGTGACGATGGGATTCGGGTTTCAGTGCTCTGCCCTCAAGGCGTGAATACTGCAATGGCACCGCGGCAACTCGGCGATGGTGGGACTGACGGCATAGTTGAAGCTGATTATGTGGCGGAAAAAATCACCGAAGCATTACGTGACGAAGCGTTCCTGATCCTCTCGCATCCAGAGGTACAGACTTATGTTGAACGCAAAGCATCGGATACGGACCGCTGGCTTAACGGAATGCGCCGTTTGCGACGAAGGTCGATAGACCTTCTCGAGGGAGCGTGACAATTCCCGGCGACTCTGGTGCCCGGCCTCAGCAGATTTCAAACGCGATCACCGTCTCGCTTGTCGTACTAACAGCTTTGTTCATAGGTTTGAACTATACGGTCATGAAGTGGGCACTAGACCATACGACCCCGTTGGCCTTGGCTGCTCTGCGTACTACCGTCGGAGCGCCAGTGCTACTTGCGGTAGCTATGGCTCGTCGTGAGCGATTCCCTCGCACACGTGAACAATGGTGGGCTGTCTGGTGGATCTCGCTCGCAATTACAACCGTCTCCAGTGGATTTTTAGTTCTTGGAATCTCACGGCTTTCACCGGGGCTAGCGGCAATGCTCTCGGCGACGATGCCCCTTTTTACCGCGATGATCGCAATGCTCGTTATTGCCGAACTTCCCGGCCGCCGAGGTTACATAGGGCTAGTCGTTGGGTTATTTGGTGCTATCTGCTTGGCCCTACCGGCGCTGGGTTCTGGGAACACGACGCTCGGCATAATTTTCGCTTTAATTTCGAGTGTCAGCTGGGCGATTGGAGCAGTTCTGAATAAGCGACTCCCGGGCGCTCTGGCGATAAGTCCATTGATGTTAGTTGCACTTCAGATCAGTTTTTCAGCGGTTTGTCTTCACGCAGCGGTGCCATTTCTGGAGGATTGGTCCGATACATCCTTAAATTGGGGGCTTATCCTGCCCCTGCTATACGCAGGTATTCCTTCGCTAGCGGTCACGTTTTACCTCTTTGCGAGTGTTCTTCGAAGAGCTCCCGCCATTCAAGGTGCAGCGGTGGCCTACTTAACGCCCTTCTTTGGAGTGCTCTTTAGCTGGGTGCTTGTAGGCGACCGACTCGGAAGAGTCGAGATGGTCGGGGGTTTGCTTGTAATTGTTGGTGTTGCGGTGCTCTCGAGTGACCGGAAAGAAACTTGACTGCAACAGATTGAGAACTGGCGTAGCCTTCTGCACTATGGCTGACAGTGATGTAAAAGCAATGACAGAAAATTTGGAGGCGGAAACCTTTGACGAAATAGCCTTCACCACTCCGGTACCTCTAAGTAAGGCAAAAGTAGCCATAGTCACTTCGGCTTCGCTTCACCACCCGACAGATGAAGACTTCTCGCCAATGGACACTGGATATCGCATTCTCCAGTCGCAACCTCGTGACTATGTAATGGGCCATTGGAGCCCAAATTTTGATGCAACGGGTTATGCCCTTGATATAAACACCGTTTTCCCTATTGATCGCCTCGACGAACTTGTCGCTGAAGGCAAGATTGGGTCGGTCGCAGAACAGCACCTTGCTTATGCAGGTAATCAATTCGACTTATCTGCAGTTCGGCTGGATAGTGGACCTGCTGGGGCAAAGTTTTTAAGAGAGCAAGAAGTTGATGTCGTGCTCCTCACTCCCGTTTGACCGTTATGCACGCGTACCGTGAGTACGCTCGCCCATATCTTCGAAGCACACGGCATGGCGACTGTCGCCTTGGGCTCGATAAAAAGCCAGATCGAAACCACAGCCCCCCCGCGAGGATTGTGGTGCGATTTCCCGCTCGGTCGTCCTCTCGGAGTGCCATCTGACCGAGATTTCCAACACCGCGTTCTTAACGCCGCATTTGAGCTACTGAAGAGTCCGGAGCCAATATTCTCTGAGTACGGGGAACGCATAATCGACGACGGCACTGAGGTCATGTCTTGTCCGATGCCACCTCGGCATGACCCGACGCTCCATCCCGCAATCGATGAAGCCAACGGGTTGCGTCCCGCCTATGAACGATCGATCGGGGAGTATGGAAACAGGGTCGGTGCAGGCAGAGTTGTGCAAGCGGATCAGATTGCCGACGCGATTGAAGCCTTTATAAGGGTGTCGGAAGGTACTCCATGGAAAGAAGCCGGCGTTCCGGGGATACCAGCTCGTGTTAGCCAAGACATACGGGGATACTACGAGACAGCCGCACTCGCTCTGTCGGAGCATGCTCCGGCCGCTTGGGCGGGAACTCGCTGGTTTCTTGATGAAACAGAAGCGGGGAAAGTGGTCATGGCGGCGCGTCAGGCGATGGCTGATGCAGGCGAAAAGGAACCGATTTGGTTTTATATGGCTCCGGGGGATCGCTAGTAAAGCCTGTGATCTTTTCTGTCCAGCCAGTCGAAACACGATTTTTCGGTTGGCGAATAGTCGCCGCCGGATTCACGGTGCTATTCGTTGTCTACGGCATTCAGTTTAGCTTCGGCACTTTTGTTGGTGATGTAGTCGACGACACTGGTTGGTCTGAAAACCAATTGCAGTTAATTTTCGCGATTTATATTGGGTTGTACAGCGCCCTATCCGCAGTAAGCGGTTGGCTCACTGATCGAATGGGGCCGCGTCCCGTAGTCGCAGTAGGAGCATTACTTCTAACCTCTGGTTATCTGCTCTGGGCTACGGCTAACAGCATGATCATCGTTGCGATTGGTATGGCGATAGTTGCACCCCTCGGGATGAGTTGTTCATGGGTGCCCTGTAACGCAACAGTCGTCCGATGGTTCGTCGTGCGGCGAGGATTTGCGACAGCGATTGCAACTACGGGAGGAAGTCTTGCCAATATTTTAGTTCCTCCAATTGCTGCAGTCTTGGTATCTGCTTATGGCTGGCGCCTCGCGATTCTCATCATGTCAATTACAGGAGGCCTATGCATGCTGTTGAGCTCGGTCGTCCTCGAACGCGACCCAGAAAGTATTGGCCAAATACCTGATGGTTTGAGTGCCACAGGAATCCACGCAGCGCCGGATCTTAGTGATGGAATGACACCAGCCGAGGCATGGAGAAACAGCAATTATTGGAAAATCTTCGGAATGTATGCGCTGACCTTCGTTGCGGTGTTCGTTCCATTTGTCCACGGTGTGCAATATGCGCAAAGTCTCGGTGCCTCTCTGCAAACGGCTTCGACTGTGATTTCAGCGATAGGTATAGGAGGACTAATTGGCCGATTAGTGATAGGGCCGATTTCGGATCGTATCGGTAGGAAAAATTCAGTCGTCCTTGCACTGCTGATTGAGACACTGGCGTTCCTTGCTATGGCTGCCGCCAATAACCTTTGGATGTTGTATCCGGCAGTGGCTGCCTTCGGCTTTGCTTACGGTGGCGGCGTGGTCGTATTTCCGCCACTGGTTGCTGATCTATTTGGTCGTGCGTATGCAGGGGCCATAGTAGGAAGAATTTTTGCCACTTCGGGAACAATGGCCGCAATTGGGCCATACGCAGCACAACTACTGAAAGATGCGTTTGGTAACTACCGATGGGCTCTGATTCTGTCTGGCCTCGCAAATGGGCTCGCATTATTGCTAGCTACGCAACTTCCGCGTATGCCTCGACGGTCTTAGGCGCCCTTCGCCACTTCCGGAGAAACCACAATCCAGGTCGCTTTCCCGACGATGTGAATTTCACCTTCGGCGCTGAATAGTCCTATGTCAGTGAGAATCTTTCTACCCACCCGCTCACGCGTCTTGCTAACGATTCGAAACCCTTCCCTAGCGCCGAACGCGGGCGGTGAAGCCAAGACAGCGTCGTAGGTGCCCAGCAGACAAGACTCATGATCACCTAACACCCCGGCCAAATGAAAACCGACAGCGGATGTGCAATCGAGAGCCGCAATGGCAGGTAGATAGGCCAGTGTTCCTGCGTCCTCCCAACGGCTCTCGGGATGCCAAGACTGCCAAAAGATTTCATCGGTAATCGGTCGAAGGCGCAGTCGTAGACCCATTTGCGACTCCGGCCCGCACACGAAACACTCTGCGAAATCGGCGCTCGATGGGCTTTTGGCTTCCTCATAACTATCGAACCTATGCTGTTGTTCATCGGTCAGGGAAACATGCTTTTGGAGAGTGCGTATTGTTTCTTCATCCATAACCGAAGCCTTGGTATTCGATGACGCCCACCCTGAGAGAATTATTTCACTGTCCACGCTCACTGCTATTTCGACGCTCGCAGCGTCCAAGTGTCTCTCGCTAAAGTCGAGATCCCTCACCAGGGGTATCGGTTGGTGAAGCCTCACCTGCAGTTGATTAACTTTGTCATCAAGAAAATGTGCTCCAAGACATGCATATAACCCCGTAGCTATTCCACCATTACCTGAAGCTGGAGGTCCTCGGAAATGCTTGGGGAGATTCACAACATTTCGTTCGTAATCGACTGCGCGATCTGCACCGGGTCGGCAGGTAAGACAAGAATGATTCACAAACTAAAGACTATGTGTAGGCATTACCCCCCTGCTCGCCACTAATCTGTAGGCATAGCATTGAAGGGGAAAAGATAATGGCTTTAGCTGACTTCCGACTCGAAGACCGGTTTACTCGCAGCGAGGGTGACGTCGCTATGTCGGGTGTACAGGCTTTGCTGCGGGTTCTCTTGGATCAATTGCGCGCCGACCGACGTGACGGCCTGAATAACGCCGCGATGGTTTCCGGATACCGCGGTTCTCCCTTAGGCGGCATCGACACCTTGATGCTGGGAAACTCGGAAGAATTAGCTCAAAACAATATCGAGTTCGTCCCAGGCCTTAATGAGGACCTCGGAGCTACCACCGTCTGGGGCTCGCAGCTGGCAAACCGTAACTTCGATGGCAAATTCGATGGTGTCTTAGGCATGTGGTACGGCAAGGCTCCTGGGGTTGATCGCTCCGGCGATGCTATCCGACATGCCAACGTGTGTGGCGTCGACCCTAAAGGTGGAGTGTTGCTGGTTGCCGGCGACGACCCCGCTTCGAAGTCCTCAACCTTGGCATCGGAATCTGAGTTTGCTCTCCTTCATTTCCAGACCCCCATTTTGTATCCAGGCAGTGTTCAGGAAGTTGCGGATTATGGGCGAATTGGATACGAACTATCGCGATATAGCGGTCTTTGGGTTTCTCTCAAAATTGTGACCAACGTGGCTGACGGTTACTCAACTATCAAAGTTGGCCCGGGCCGTGTTCAAATAGAACGACCAAAGTTTGAATGGGAAGGCCGACCTTGGCAACACACTCAACAAGATGCTCTCTTTGGACCCTTCGCTGTCCGACAAGAGTTAGAGATACATGAAGGCCGACTAGAAGCTACCGATGCCTTCACCCGCCTCAACAAGCTCGACATTACGGGTGGTGCCGCGTCCGATGCCAAGATTGGTTTGGTAGCGGCGGGCAAAACCTATTACGACCTTAGGGAAGCCCTTGACCGGATGGGTCTTGACGAAGAGGCCCTGCAGCGGCGGGGAATCCGCATATACAAGCCAGCGGTTGTTTGGCCTCTGGAGCCAACCGCTATCCGGGAATTTGCGAAAGGTCTTGACACGATCGTCGTCGTAGAGGAGAAACGAGCATTCATTGAAATGCTGATGCGAGAAATTCTCTACGGAACAACTGATGCACCGGTGATTCTAGGAAAACGGGACCAAGAGCACAGCTTTTGGTTCCCCGGTCATGGAGAAATGGACGCGGATCTGATTGCCCGAAAGCTCCGCCCGTTTTTAGTTGAGCGACTCGGTAACGATGTCGTGGGTCCCGCGGTACGCGAACGAATCATGATACCTGTCGCCCTGGGCTCACCGGATGACAAAAAACAATCCAACCGAACTCCTAATTTCTGCTCAGGCTGCCCTCACAACCGCTCCACGTGGGTGCCAGAAGGCTCAGAAGCCGGCGGCGGTATCGGGTGCCACGGAATGGCATCAATGACTCCAACGAGAAATGTTAAGGGCACCACTCAGATGGGCGGAGAGGGTGTTCAGTGGGTTGGAGCTTCACCCTTCGTCACCATGGACCACCGTTTCCAGAATATAGGCGATGGAACATTCCATCATTCTGGCTCCCTAGCTGTTCGGCAAGCAGTAGCTGCAGGGACCAACGTCACGTACAAAATTCTCTATAACGCTGCAGTCGCTATGACTGGTGGCCAAGACGTAGACGGCGGCATGACGGTGCCGGAACTGACGCGGTCGCTTGAGGCAGAAGGCGTTACAAAAATCATGGTCCTCACTCACGACACCGAAAAATACGGGAACGATGCACATTTCGCTGAAGGCACCGACATCTGGCATCGAGATCGTCTCGATGAGGCACAACGAATATTGCGCGAAACACCCGGTTGCACAGTCTTAATTTATGACCAACCATGCGCCGCAGAACTCAGACGAGATCGCAAACGGGGCAAAGTTGCAGAACCCGCTATGGCGGTCTTCATTAACGAAGCCGTATGCGAGGGATGCGGCGATTGCGGTGAAAAATCAAGTTGCCTCTCCGTACAGCCCATTGAAACTGAGTTCGGAAGAAAAACCTCGATACATCAGTCATCATGCAACAAAGACTTCACATGCCTAGATGGTGACTGCCCGGCGTTCATAGAGGTAATCCCTGGTGGCTCGATTCCGGAAAAGTCGACACTAGCTATATCTGAAATAGGCGATGACCAAGTGGAACCGGACCGGCTCGATGAAGGCAACGTCTTGATGATGGGCATCGGGGGAACCGGCGTGGTAACGGTGAATCAGCTCCTAGCAACTGCTGCCTTACTTGACGGAAAAGAGGCTCATGGGTTAGATCAGACAGGTTTGGCACAAAAGGGCGGTCCCGTGGTTTCAAACCTAAAAATACGTAGGCCCGATAGCGAACTTGAGCTCGGAGAAGCAAATAAAATTGCGACCGGAGAGGCTGATGCTTACATAGTTTTTGACCTAATCAGCGGGACTAATCCAGCTAATTTAGAAAAAGCTATGCCCGGCAGGACAGTTGCTCTTGTCTCATCGAGCAAAGTACCCACTGGTGCGATGGTGCGTGATACCTCAGCTGAATACCCGGAATGGTCTGCGCTGCAAGCGACCATCGACAACGCAACGATCGCTGAGAAAAATATTTATTACGATGCCGGCAACCTTTCCGACAACCTCTTCCGGTCGCATATGCCGGCTAACATTTTAGTTCTGGGTTCGGCCTACCAGAGCGGCGTGGTTCCGATCAGCTCAGCTGCGATAGAACGTGCGATCGAACTCAACGGTGTGGCTGTCGAAATGAACACCCAAGCTTTCAGGATTGGAAGGCAAATCGTTATCGAACCAGGCTTCCTTGATTCACTGGACATCGAACGGGTGGGTAAGGTTGCGCGCGAAGTCAAGATATCCGCATCTGTGGCTGAGCTGATTAATGGTGTTTCTGAGCCCTCAGAAGAGTTGGAGCGGCTCCTAAATATTCGAGTTGCTGACCTCGTTGAGTACCAAAACTTAAAGTACGCGCGAACTTATGTTGAAAAAGTTAACGCTGTTCGTGTTGCGGAGGCTGCAGCTACCGATGAGACCCGGCTCTCTGAAACATTTGCGCGGTACTTATACAAGGTGATGGCGTACAAAGACGAGTATGAAGTAGCGCGCCTGCATCGCTCGCAGGCATTCCAAGATGCGGTACGAGAACAATTTGGGGACCGAAGCAAGGTTACCTATAAGTTGCACCCACCTTCGATGCGGCGAATGGGTCTGGAGAAAAAAATTGGTCTCGGGCGATCGGGAGACGTTGCCTTTGCCGCTTTGCGACGGCTCAAGTTTCTTCGCGGAACTCCACTTGACCTTTTTGGCAATACTGCTCATCGAAAGATGGAGCGCGGCCTAATCGACGAGTATCAGCAAATGATCGACCAAGCGATATCGGTGCTTAGTCGAGACTCTTATGATCGGGCAGTTGCGATTGCTGAGTTACCCGACATGATCCGTGGGTATGAAGAAATTAAAGAGGCGAACGTTGAGAAATTCCGAGAAGCAGCTAAGGACCTACTCGGCTAGTGCCGCAGTCCTGTAATTGATCCTTCGGCGTTGCATTAATCTGCGTTGTTGCTTGAAAAATATATAGATCACCTACTTTGGCGAAGCTACCGGTGTTTTGGGTTGACCTCGGGGTCGCAGAGCTGACATTCACTAGCGGGTCTTAAACATCCTCTTATATTCGTGTAAATTGCGCGTAAATCATCTCGAACGATCTCCCAATAGCTAGTGCGAACTGACGTAAGAGAGACCACACTGTTCACATGGACATTCGTGACCTTGATATCGCCGAGTCAGTGCTGGATCTCATCGGTAACACCCCGCTGGTGAAGCTGGGACGTGTGGGATCTGGTGTTCCTTGCACAGTGGTGGCGAAGCTCGAGATCACTAACCCCGGTGGCAGTTCAAAAGACCGTCCAGCGGTCACAATGATTGATGAAGCAGAGGCGGCTGGCCTCCTCAAACCAGGCGGAACGATTATCGAACCGACCTCGGGAAACACTGGCGTGGGCCTAGCTATCGTTGCAGCCCAGCGAGGCTATAAGTGCGTCTTTGTTATGACAGACAAGGTAAGTAGTGAAAAAGTAAGCCTTCTCGAGGCGTACGGAGCCGAAGTAGTTGTTTGTCCGGTGGCCGTGGCGCCAGATGATCCCCGCTCCTACTATTCGACGGCGGAGCGCCTTGTCCAAGAGCGGCCGAACGCGTATCGACCAAATCAGTACCACAATCAGTCGAACCCAAAATCGCACTATGAATCTACTGGTCCTGAAATATGGCAACAGACTCAAGGTTGCGTGACGCACTTTGTAGCAGGAGCAGGAACCGGCGGAACCATATCCGGGGTGGGTAAATACCTTAAGGAAAGGAATGACGCAGTCCAGATAATCGCTGCTGATCCAGCCAATTCTGTTTACTCGGGAGGAAGCGGCCGACCATATTTGGTGGAGGGCGTGGGCGAAGACTTTTGGCCGGACACCTATGATCCCAAGGTGGTAGACGTGACGGTGCCGATCAGCGACGCGGAATCATTTGAGATGGCCCACCGGGTAACGGTTGAAGAGGGAATTTTAATTGGCGGATCAGGAGGAACAGCTGTTGCGGCGGCGTTGCGAGTTGCTGAAGGGCTCACCCCAGACGATTTGGTAGTTGTCTTAATTCCGGATAGTGGGCGAGGCTACCTCAGTAAAGTTTTTGATAAGTCTTGGATGGCGAACATGGGTTTTGCCGGGCAGAAGGGTCTTGTCGTTGAAGACATCGTCGCTAGCGTTGGGAAGCGAGAGTTGCTTTACGTGACGCCTGAGACGAGTATTAGCGAGGCGATCGAAATAATGCGAAATAGCGGGTTGAAGCAGGTCCCGGTTGCTAAGGGAGACATGCCGATAGCTGCCGCAGAAATTATGGGTTCCCTGTCTGAAGATTTACTGATGACGCTGACTGAAGATTCGCCGGAGATTCTCAATGAGTCGGCAGAGTTACATATGGAAGACAAGCTTCCGATCGTCGGGATCCGAGAATCGTTAGATGAGGTTCTACCCAGAATTGATAAGGCGTCTGTATCTGTCATCCTCGAATCTGGACTGCCGAGCGGCGTTCTCACAGAGTCAGATGTGCAAAGCTTTATGTCCGTTAGACAAACTTCGGAGGACGCATCAAAATGATGGGTGGAGACCCACTGCTATCGGGATTTGAAGATCCTGAGGAGTTCGGATTTGAAACACGAGCGATTCGAGCCGGGCAACCGCATGATGCGCGAACTGGTGGGGTAGTGACCCCAATTGCAATGGCAACTACTTTTGCCCAAGACGCCCCGGGCTCTCCGAAAAACGGCTACGAATATTCTCGAACCGGAAACCCGACCCGGCACGCCTATGAAGCTTGCGTCGCATCACTTGAGGGCGCACAATTCGGGTTTGCTTTCGCGAGCGGGTTGTCTGCGGAGGATGCTATTTTTCGTCAGCTTCCCCACGGATCCCAGATTCTTTTAGGCAACGACGCTTATGGTGGAACGTTTCGGTTGATTGACAGTGTCCACGGCAAAAAGTCCGGCTTGGCGAATGCTGCAGTCGATCTCACGAAACCCAGTGAAATCGAAGAAGCTTGGACACCTGACACCAAAATGGTGTGGCTGGAGACACCAACCAATCCCCTCTTATCGATCTTCGATATTCGGAAGATCTCCGAAATGGTTCATCAGCTAGGTGGGTTAGTAGTCGTTGATAATACGTTCGCTACGCCCTACTTACAGCAACCACTCGCTCTTGGCGCTGACCTAGTCGTTCATTCGGCGACGAAATATATAGGTGGCCATAGCGATTTAGTCGGAGGTTTCGTTGCGACTAATCACGAATCTTTCGCAGAAGATCTTGTCTATATTCAAAACGCAGTTGGAGCAGTGCCAAGCCCATTTGACTGCTACCTAGCTTTAAGAGGTCTGAAAACGCTGCCAGTGAGAATGGACCGACACTGTGAAAATGCGCAGCGGATAGTAGAAGTTCTCTCTTCTCATCCCGCGGTCGAGCAGGTTCTATACCCAGGGCTGAAAGAGCATCCAGGACACGAGATAGCAGCTTCCCAAATGAGGAACTATGGAGGAATGGTCAGTTTCCGCGTCGCCGGCGGACAACCTGCGGCTGAGCGCCTAGTAACGAGCACAAAAGTTTTCACCCTTGCTGAATCTCTTGGCGCTGTAGAGTCTCTCATCGAACATCCTGGAGTGATGACTCATTTGTCAGTAGCCGGCTCAGCGCTCGAAGTTCCAGATGATTTAGTTCGCATATCCGTTGGCATCGAATCTATAAACGACTTGGAATCCGACTTGATTCATGCACTGGATCAAGTTGCGTAGAGCTCCGCTAATTTACATTGCTGTAACAAATTAGAAACCGATTCATGACCTGCGCTTCCTAACTTTTAACGCAGCGGACATCTGTTCGCGCGGAAGGAAGATCTAATGGAAGGCAATATTGCCTGGATACTGACCTCTGCTGCCCTGGTGCTTTTCATGATTCCGGGGTTAGCTCTCTTTTACGGAGGAATGGTACGGGCTAAAAACGCGCTGAACATGCTCAACATGAACATGTGGTGCCTAGGAATTGTGCCCGTAGTTTGGGTTCTAGTAGGGCTCAGCTTGTCAGCGGGAGAGAGCGGCCGGAGTTGGCTTGGAGACCTTAGTCTCGTGGGGCTTAAGGGTATGAGCGACCCCATGGACATAGCTTTATTCGCGTTTGGAATGACCTTCGCGTGCATTACTCCTGCCCTAATCTCGGGAGCAGTTGCGGACCGAATGAAATTTTCTGCATGGATGATCTTCGTGCCCATTTGGACACTGGTCGTTTACTGCCCTGTTGTTTATTGGGTCTACGGAGCAGATGGCTGGATAATTAATCTGCCCGCTCATGACTTCGCAGGTGGCACGGCGATTCATGTCAATGCTGGAGCAGCTGCGCTAGCTCTAGCGATCGTTCTTGGTAAACGCTCTGGATGGCCGCAAAACCGTCCTGCGCCCCACAATGTCCCATTTGTCATGCTTGGAGCCGGAATTTTGTGGTTCGGTTGGTTTGGGTTCAACGCAGGCTCAGCTTTCGCAGCTGACGGCCTAGCTGCGCAGGCTTTTCTTAACACGTTCATAGCCGGGGCGGCCGGCATGGTTGCATGGATGATCACCGAGATGGCGAAGACAGGAAAGGTCAGCACCATTGGTATGGCCTCGGGTGTAATCGCCGCGTTGGTAGCCATAACACCGGCGGCTGGGTTCGTGGGGTCGATGCACTCCTTTGTTTTTGGAGCTTTGGCGGGGGTCATATGCTTCTTCGCCATAGAAGCCAAATATCGCTTCGGTTTCGATGACAGCCTCGATGTGGTGGGAATTCATCTCGTAGGTGGCGTTGTTGGCGGAGTGTTACTTGGATTTATGGCTGACGCCTCAGCGGTCCCTGGAGGTGACTTCGTAAACGGTGTGTTCTTCGGAGGCGGCATCTTGCTCTGGAACCAAATCCTCTCCATCGTTGTCGTCATGGCTTTCTCATTTGTCGCTACCTTTGTCATAGCGAAAGTCTTGGATAGCACCATTGGTTTGCGCGTAAGCGAGAGTACTGAAATGACAGGGCTCGATGTCAGTGACCATGGTGAAGCGGCCTACGTTATGGATGCCTAACATAAGCGCTTCAGATCAAAATATGGCAGGGGATTAAGCAACTAACCCCACAGTTCATTCCAAAGGTGAGCCCGCATCGATGCTGAGTTGGTGCGGGCTTGCTAATTTGCGAAGTGTGCAAAACGATGACGAAGGACCTCAACAATTCGCTCAGCAACGATGGCAACGAGATGTGGGATCAACGGAGATTATTCTCTTGCGTCACGGAGCTTCACAACCCTTTGTGCCCGGCGAGGCTTTTCCATTAGTTAATGGGCAAGGCGACCCTCCTCTGTCGGCTATTGGCGCAGAACAAGCGTCGCTTTCCGCCGACCGGTTGAAAGCTGAACCTATTAGCGCTGTATACGCGACCACGATGCAGAGAACTCAGCAGACTGTTGCGCCTTTAGCCGCTTTTCTTGAGCGTGAAATCTCGATCGAAGGGGACTTACGCGAAATAGCTTTAGGGGAATGGGAAGGTGGCTTGCTTCGTCAGAAAGCAGCAGAAAATCACCCGATTTACCAAGAGATGGTTAGACAGCAGCGTTGGGACGTGATTCCTGGTGCTGAAAGCAACGAGACTTTTAGTGACCGATGTTTAGGGGCTTTAGATCGCATAGTCAAACGTCACCCGGGAGAGCTTGTCTTGTGCGGAGTCCATGGCGGCGTGATTGGGGCAGTCCTTGCGCGGATAGCTAATTCACGCCCATTTGCTTTTGGCGGATCAGATAACTGTTCGATAAGCCAGATTGTATTTGCTGATGGGGAATGGATTATTCGGCGCTTTAACGACAGTAGCCACCTCTATCAGCAGCTACACCACGGATGAAAATTCTCAGCTTTAGTCGAAAGCGAAAAAGGCGCTTAGACCTGAAGTCAGGAGCGCAGGGTCGTGCGCCCCGCCCATCTCTCTCGCAGAATGCATGGACAGTTGAGCGCTGCCAACGTCAATCACGGGCATTCCGAGTTGAGCCGCTGTGATCGGCCCGATTGTGCTTCCGCACGGCAAGTTTGTGCGATGCACGTATTGCTGAAATGGAATATTTGCCGACTTTAAATAGGCCTGAAATTGGCCACTGCTTTCGGCGTCTGTTGCGTAGCGAACGTTGGCATTCACTTTTATGACCGGCCCACCGTTTAATGCCACATGGTGCCCAGGTTCGTGACGGTCCACATAATTTGGGTGAACGGCGTGAGCTCCGTCTGCTGAGACGCAGAATGAGCGATTTAATGCTCGAAGGTACTGTTCGCGAGAAGATGCCCGCGCGGTGGCGAATCTCTCGAGGCTATTCGACAAAAGAGCACCCTTGGCGCCGGTTGAAGATTCGCTGCCAACTTCCTCGTGGTCGAAAAGGGCGACTACTGCAATGGTGTTCTCTGGCAGCGTATCCAAGGAGCCGAGAGCGCATAGAGCGGCATGGCAAGAAGCAAGATTGTCGATGCGAGGCGCAGCGTAGAGCTGCTCATCTAGTCCGAGTACTGATGAGGGCGTCAAGTCGTGGCACATAACATCCCAGGACACGATCTCTGTAGCGCTCACGTTCAACTCATCAGCAAGGAATGATCGAAAAGCACCTTCTTTAGAATCTCCGAGTCCCCAAACCGGTGAGAGATGCATTTGTCGGTCTAGTTTGAGTCCCTCATTGGCTTCCCTGTCGAGATGAATTGCCAGCTGTGGGACACGAAGAAGCGGCTGATTTGAATGGAAAAGCAAGGTTTCGTGCGAATCACCGTCGCTCACCACCACTCGACCTGAAAGGCCCAAATCCCGATCTAGCCAAGAATTTAGGAGAACGCCACCGTAGATTTCCACGCCCAATTGCTGATAACCGGCGCTCCCGAATTCAGGCTTGGGTTTTATTCTCAAATTGGGGCTATCTGTATGAGCGCCGACTATTCGGAAGCGCAAAAAATCGGGGTTGATTTTGGGACTGAAAGCAGCGGCGATCACCGTGCCTCCCCATTTGACTACGACTTTTTCTAAGTCGTTCCAATGGTCGTCAGGCTGGCGAACAGTAAAGCCAGAATCTGCAAGACGAGCGCAGGCGTTGCTTGCGGCATGATAAGGCGAGGGAGTTTCGTCAATCCAATTAAAGAGATCTTGCAGCACTGGCTCAGTCATTTCTGTTCTCACAAGCCTGCATATTGAGCGATGACTTCTTCGCCAAAAGCGGGGAACTGTTCCGGGTTCATCGGAGGAACAACCATTCGCGTAACGCCTATCTTTGCCATTTGTTCGACGTATTCGGGAGTGGTCGGACCGCCGGCAGTAAATTCAAGTTGATTGGGGTCTCGTCCAGCTCGTTCGGCGCAACGCCTAGCGTGGTCAAACAATGCTGATAGCTCGTCCGGGTGTCCGCGTCCTGGAAAAAATCCGTCGCCTAGCTCGCCAGCGCGTCGTGCGGCTCGTTTGCTATGACCGCCGACAACGATTGGTACGTGGTTATTGACTGGCTGGGGACGACTGTAGACATTTGAGAAGTCGACAAATTTTCCTTCGTAGGACGCAATGTCGGACGCCCAAGCTAGCTGCATTGCTTGAAGGTACTCATCGGTGCGGGCGCCTCGGTCATCGAATGAAACTCCAAGAGCTTGGAATTCCTCTTCAAGCCAGCCAGAACCGACTCCCAAAATAACCCGTCCTTTAGAGAGACGATCTAACGTCGCCACTGCTTTCGCGGTCACGAGAGGATTCCGTTGCGGCATAATCATTACGCCGGTGCCTAGCCTAATTTTTTCTGTGGCGGCGGCAACGTACGTAAGCCAGATCAGTGGGTCAGGAATATCGAAATCTTCGCGCCCGCCAGGCATTTTGCCGTCTTTTGCGTAGGGGTACTCCGAGACGTAGCCAGCCGGCACGACAACGTGTTCAACAGTCCAAATCGAGTCGCAGCCGGCTGCTTCGGCGGCTTGAGCTAGTGCAACCGCAGCCCTTGGTTCCACGAAGGGTCCTGTATTTGCGAACATCAAGCCAAATTTCATGTTTAAACACTAGTGGGCAAACGGTCATTGGGCTCTACCGTGCAAGTGTGTTCCAAGGAGGAAATAGGGAATCGGTGGCGCCTGCAACGCTAATTTTGACGGCTGCCAACTGTCTTTTGTTTCTGTACTCCCACGATCTAACCATGCTGGGCGGCTCCTCGCTTCGCCGAAATGTCCTGCTTGACTGGGCTACTTATGGTTTTCCTATTTCTGAATTGGGTGAGTGGTGGCGCTTAGTCACCGGAGCGTTTTTGCACGCGGACATACGGCATGTCTTACTGAATATGATCATGCTGTTCTTGTTGGGTCGGCGGCTAGAACAGCAAATTGGCAACGGTTATTTTCTCGCAGTTTGTGCCACTTCGCTTCTTTGGGGGTCAGCAGGAGCTCTCATAGCTGCGCCGAACACAGCCGTAGTTGGCGCATCTGGTGTGGTTTACGGTTTGATGGGTTGCTTGTTAGTAGTCGAACGACTCAGCGGCGGAGACCCTTGGAGCGACGGGTTAGGGACACTGATCATCGTAAATGTCATTCTTTCCTTTGTCGTTCCTGGAATCTCGATAGGAGGTCATCTTGGTGGACTCGTTGGTGGTCTTCTGTGCGGCTTCGGAATTGGGGATTGGCGTCGCAGACGGCTTGTCGCTTCCTTCATATCGCTTGCAACCCTTGTTGGCGTTGGCGGATTACTAGGATATTTCGCCGCAGGTACTTGGCTCAACCCGTTGTTTTGAGTTGATTAGGCTCTTTGATATCAGATAGTCGATCTTAGAAGTCCGTTACCAGGTTCCGATTAGAGGTTGGGCGTACCGCAGTTCCTCGGGCCAGTTGCTATCCCAGGGAAAAGCTCCCGAACGATCTGGCCAAACAAACTGATAAACCCTCCATGGCTGTTCACCGTAGATCTTGGAGAGGGTGGGAAAATAACTCGACTCGCTTTGGGTATCAATTTCTAAGAGTGCGCAAGCCTGTTCATTGTCAAGTAACCCGTTGAAAACTTGAGCTACTGGTAACTGCCCGCCCATGCGCAAATGATTAACAATGAGATCTAGCAGTCCCCTTGCGGCAACTGGTGCTAAACCGAAAATAACGATTTCTGCATGCCCTACTAGTGCCTCAAGGCCGAAGGTATAGGAGTATCCAGCGCGTAGCTCGGCTTGATTTGACGGCGGAACCGGTTCAATTCCCCAACCGTGGGTTTCCAACATCCAAGCGAGCTTTTCGTCGTGCTCCATTGGTTCGTAGGCGAGTTCAGTCATGGTGTTTCCAATCAGCTTCGAAATTCTCGTTCGCTTCCGCTTATGACGATGGCCAAAATTACCGACGTTATTCCCAAGGTTTCCAGCCAGCTAGGAGATTGGCTCAAGCTTAGGAAGCCGACGACGCTTGCAGTAACTGGAAGCAGTGCTTGAAGAAATGCGAAACGTGCTCTGGTGATAGACCTCATTACGAATTGGTCGATGCCGTAAGGAATCACGTTTGACAAAACTCCAGCCCCGGCGGCCAACGCTAAAAGTTTTAGATCGCTGAATGCGATGTTGGCTTGGCTCAACCCAACAGGGCAAATGACTACAGCGCCGATAAGCATTCCGACCCCTAACCCGTCAACCGCTAGGCCATCTTTCGCCACTCGATGGCCGAGGACTATGTATGCAGCCCACATAGTGCCTGCTAGAAGGGCAAAGATCACTCCTAATATCGTTCCGTCGCCTTGAACTCCGGCAAGTACTAAAACCCCTAGCGCCGCCAGAAACAAGGCAATCGCTGATCGAAGCGTCCTTGTTCCGATTGCTGCTACCGCAATGGGGCCTAAAAATTCTATTGCTACTGCGTTACCAAGAGGTAGTCGATCCATTGCTAGGTATATGAATAAATTCATGAGCGCTAGAGCAGCACCAAAGGCGCCAGCCCAGAGAAAATTTTGCTTCGTCCATGAACGCCGCCAAGAACGTTTGAAGCCGATGAGTATAAGCGCGGCCGCTAAGACTCTGAATAGAGCCACACCACCGGGGGACATCTGATCGAAAAGCCCTATCGCGATGGCCGCGCCCAAATACTGAGAAATTCCGCCGAGCACAAATAAGGTCTCGGGAGCTCGTTTCGTTTTTAACATAGTTACAGGCTTGCCTGCGTGCCTACGCCGAGCTCTTTCGCTGCGGACAACGCGAGTTGGGTAGCAACGGCGTCCTGCGCTGCGATGCCGACTGACTTAAAAATAGTTATTTCGTCGGAGGAGGTTCGACCTTGCGTCCTCCCGAGAATTACATTGCCCAATTCCTCCACGTCGTTAGGGCTTATGAGTCCTTGCGATCGGGCAGCTATGACTTCGCCGGCCTCCGCCCAACACGCGTCAAGTTGATCTACGAATATTGAGGCGGACGTGAATAGGGACGGCTCAATTTCGATCATGGAAGGCTGAAACGAACCTATGCCAACTACATGAGTGCCGTGTTTTAGCGACTCTCGAGAAAATGTTGGCTCTGCGGAATCGGTGGCCGTCCACACAATATCTGCGTTGCGAACGGCTGTATCTGGGTCAGCCACCACTTCTATTGACGGACACCGTCGAGTTCTAGACGCCTCCTCTGCGAGCTTTTCTGCGTTTTCTTGGGTGGGACTAAACACTTGAATCTTCGAGATATTCCGAACGCTGCAGACGGCTTCAATACCAGCTTTTGCTTGTGTGCCACTGCCCATGACCGCGAGTGCTGTGCTGTCCTGCCTAGATAAAAGATCAACAGAGACACCGCCCCCAGCAGCGGTTCGAATAGCTGTCAACCGCGAGCCGTCTAGTAACGCAACCGGCGATCCGGTTGAAGCGTCAAAAGCAATTACAACTGACTGAACAATAGGAAGCGAGGCGACCTTGTTGGTTGGCACAATCGTCACAGTTTTTACTGAAACAATTGGCGAATCTTTGATGTGCGCGGGCATGAATAGAGCGAGACTGGAAGGAGAATTCAAGGTGACCGACGACCTATCAGGCATTTGAAGCTCTCCGGCCGAAGACGCAGCGAAGGCGTGCCTCATTCCCTCAATAGCGGTTTTCATGGGAAGGCATGTATCAACGTCTTGGGCTGACAGGATTAGCATTTCCGTTCGTTAACTTTCGCTTTTGACGGTCTCTGTTCTTCGAAAGATTACTCATGGTTCCCGTCGCATCCGCTCCATCTCGACCGAAGTGTGCGTGGGGTTGGCCCCCGCTCTTGTTCGAGCCAACTTCGAGCTAATTCAACAGATTCATAGCGAAGGGGTTGCCATCTTCATGGTCGAGCAAAATGCCAATATGGCTCTATCGATAGCCGATAGAGGATGGGTGCTTCAAACGGGCAAGGTCGTTCTCGATGACAATGCTGAGGCTCTGCTTGCTAATCCGGACCTGAGGGCGAGCTACCTCGGCGAAACCGACTAAAGACTCCAAGCTTTACAGAGTCT
>DKNM01000057.1:495-784 GCA_002470695.1 Candidatus Neomicrothrix sp. UBA7388 | reverse complement strand
ATCTCGACCGAAGTGTGCGTGGGGGTGGTTCGGAGGCTCTAGACTCCCTTAAGTTCCAGGTGGTGCGGTCAAAGGACAATTGGACGAAACGGCCTCGCCCCTACTTTTCGCCCAGGGAGGGTGTATCAATGAAGTTTAAGTTCCTGCGACTGCTAGGCGTAATGTTCGCCTTTGCACTTGTCGCCGCCGCATGTGGCGGATCTGATGATGATTCGAGTAGCGATTCGTCGAGCGCAAGCTCATCTGCCGAGGACCATGACAGCCTCGGTGACGGTTCACTCGGAACCGT
>DKNM01000057.1:0-138 GCA_002470695.1 Candidatus Neomicrothrix sp. UBA7388 | reverse complement strand
GACGATATCCAGATCCGTTCTTTGAACGCGATTACCGGTGAGGTTGCTTTCCTTGGCCTCCCCAACCAGCGTGGCGTTGAGCAAGCCATTGCCGACTTCGGCGATATTCACGGCTTCAGCGTCAGCATCGGAACCGGT
>DKNM01000022.1:2202-38832 GCA_002470695.1 Candidatus Neomicrothrix sp. UBA7388 | reverse complement strand
ACGAGCGAGTGAACAAATGGCGGCTGTAGCTAGGGTTTTACCTTGGCGTCGATCGGTAGCGCCTGTTCATACTGAAATTCAAGGGGTCGTAGATCGGTACAAAGCGCGATGGCCCAAAAGTTCCGCTGACTTGCTGGTGCGAGCTTATGAGGCTGCGCTTGCAGCCCACCAAGGCCAAAGAAGGAAGTCAGGGGAGCCCTACATTTTGCATCCGGTAGCGGTTGCTTCTGTCGTTGCGGAAATGGGTTTGGACGACGTTTCGATTGCTGCAGCCCTTCTCCATGATGCCGTTGAAGACACTGGTATAGAGCTACTTGAAATCCGAGCTGAATTTGGCGATGACGTAGCAGCAATAGTCGATGGAGTAACAAAACTAGATCGCGTTAGATTCGCCACCAAGCAGGCGCAACAAGCGGCAACGTTGCGAAAAATGCTCGTAGCAATGGCGCGGGACTTGCGGGTGCTGCTGATCAAGCTTGCAGACCGACTACACAACATGAGAACCCTTGGGGCTCTGCAATTGACAAAACAAGAGCAGATAGCCCGTGAAACGCTCGATGTATATGCACCATTGGCGCATCGACTGGGAATGCAGGAAGTACGGAACGAACTCGAAGATTTGGCTTTCGCCGCCTTGTACCCCAAACGTTATGCAGAGATCGATCGTTTGATCGCGGAAAGGGCGCCAGCTCAAGAGGCCTATCTTGAAGGTGTCTCGGAGACCATTGGCACGCGTTTGGACAAAGCTGCACTAGATGCAAGCGTGACAGGCAGAAGAAAACATCATTGGGCTGTCTACGAAAAGATGGTCGTTAAGGGTCGCTCTTTCGAGGACATATTTGACTTAGTCGGAGTCAGAGTCGTCGTCCCCTCTATCAGAGACGCGTACGGAGCCTTGGGGTCAATCCACAGCACTTGGAAGCCCGTCGCTGGGAGGTTCAAGGATTACATAGCGATGCCCAAATTCAACCTTTATCAGTCGCTCCACACCACTGTGGTTGGTCCTCAAGGTGTGAGCTTGGAGGTTCAGATTCGGACTGAAGATATGCACCGTCGGGCTGAACACGGTGTTGCCGCTCACTGGCGCTACAAAGACCCGTCGGAAGGGTCTGGGGCGGACATGCCTTGGTTAAATGAGATAGTCGACTGGCAAGCAGAAACTGATGATCCAGAAGAATTTATGCGCACTCTTGCTGTGGACCTCGACCAAGATGAAGTCTACGTATTTACTCCAAAGGGCGACGTAGTTACTTTGGCCACGCAAGCGACACCCATTGACTTTGCCTATTCGATACACACAGACATCGGGAACTCAACAATCGGAGCCAAAATCGATGGCAGGCTTGTTCCGCTCGACCGTGAGTTGCAGTCCGGCGACACAATCGAAGTTTTCACTTCCAAGGTCGATGGTGCGGGTCCCTCGCGCGAGTGGCTTGAAATAGCAACAACACCCAAAGCGAGAAATGGTATTAAGCAGTGGTTCGCTAAGTCGGATCGTGAAGAGTTATTTGAGCAGGGTCGCGAAGACATAATTGAAGCGCTTCGCGACCAAGGTCTCCGGGCTCAGCTGCTAATCGAGAGTGACGAACTTCGCTACGTAGCTGAACAATTCAATCGCGGTGAATTAGCAGACCTTTATGAAGCAGTCGGAAAAGAAGACCTCAAAGCGGCCTCAGTTGCGAAACGTCTCGTTGCTAATTTACGGGGGGAAGACAGCTCTCAAAGGCTGCCTGCAAAACCTGCACAGCATCGTGGCTCGCGTCGACGTCGCACCAGTGGCGTGCATGTTGAGGGATTCGAAGACTCGTTGGTGCGACTAGCTGGTTGTTGTAATCCTGTGCCCGGCGATGAGATTCTTGGATTCGTTACAAAAGGCCGCGGGATCTCTGTGCACCGCGATGATTGCGCCAACGCTTCAGAACTTGCCGACTACTCTGGGGCACGGCAAGTCGAGGTTGACTGGGATGCTTCCTTTTCCGGTCAATTCCGAACCAGTATTGAGGTTCGTGCTCTTGATCGTGACCGTCTCTTAGTGAACGTCGTCGAGATAATTTCGGACCATCATCTGAGTATCTCAAGTGCGCAAACATTCACCGGTGATGACCAAGTGTCCATTTTGCAATTCGACATTGAAGTTGGAGACCCAACCCTTTTAGAACAGCTTTTAGGGGCTGTGCGAGAGGTGCCAGGAGTTTTCGATGCTCACCGAGTGATGCCCAATAGCGTCAGGCCCCCTTCATAAAAATCCGTTCCTCTAGATCAAAAAGTGCAGGGGACTTTGCCTCAGAAACATCTACGATGGTGGGACACTGGGCAGCTAACCCAATCCCCGAATCGCGCCCACGGATGATTCATGTCAAAGAAGGCAAATACCTTCCAAACTCCCATCGGCACCAAGGACCTGCTTCCTGGAGAATCTGCGCGATGGAATGAGGCAACGAGACAGCTTGGACGAATAGCGGAGCGTTTCGGATTCTCTTTGATAGACACCCCCATTTTCGAAGATGTCGGGGTCTTCTCCCGCATAGGTGAAGGCACTGACGTAGTCGGAAAAGAAATGTACGAATTTCTGGATCGCGGTGACCGAGCCATGGCTCTTAGGCCTGAGGGCACGGCAGCCATCTGCAGGGCCTTTGTTCAGCACCGCCCCTTAACGCCATGGAAGGTCTATTACACCGGACCCTATTTTCGCTATGAGGCGCCGCAGGCTGGGCGCTTTAGGCAATTCCACCAATATGGCGTCGAAGCTATTGGTTCCGATGATCCTGATATCGATGTAGAAGTGATTGCTCTGGCTTGGAACGTGCTCCAAGGCGCAGGACTGAGAGAAACACAGCTTTTGTTGAACTCGATGGGTGATCCTGAGACTAAAAGCCGCTACCAAGAATCTCTGGGCGAGTTTCTGCTGAATCGTTTGGAGGAAATAGACCCGGCCGATCGCGAAAAGGCAAAAACCCACCCACTTCGTGCTCTCGACTCAAAGAGAGAAGCGACTCTAGCAGTGGTCTCTGAAGCTCCCCTAATCACGGAATATTTGAGCACTGATGCTGAGCGACACTTTGATCGGGTAGCCAGTGGTCTTAAAGCTCTGAACATCCCGTTCGCTTTGGAGCCCAAATTAGTGCGTGGTCTTGACTACTACACGCACACAACCTTTGAGTTTCAAAGCTTGGCCCTTGAGAATGCTCAAAATACCGTATGCGGAGGAGGGCGCTACAACGGCCTTGTCGAACAGCTGGGAGGCCCAGCGACGCCAGGTATTGGATTTGCTCTAGGTATTGAACGCCTCTTACTTGCATGTGACGCCGAAGGTTCCTTTCCCAGCCCTCCGACCACAACGGAGGTTTGGGTGATCGACGTTACCGATGGCTCATCGGCCCGAGATCTGACTAATTCGCTTCGTGAAGCGGGTATCGCAGCTGATCGATCCTTTGATCAGCGATCGATGCGGAGTCAAATGCGAAGTGCCGATAGATCTGGTGCAGCTATTGCGTTAATAGTCGGGGAGCAGGAGCTGAGCGAATCAGTGGTCACCTTAAGAAAGTTACGAGATGACGAAGCCGACCAAATATCGATACCACGCAGCGACATCGTCAACGAAGTTCGACTCATTCTCGGACTCGAATCTTAAATACGAGCTACGGCTCTGGAGAAGCTCATGACAACAAGAACCGATTATTGCGGCCGACTCACCGATGCAGACATTGGCAGAACGGTTACCGTCTGCGGGTGGGTGTCTAAAAGACGCGAACATGGCGAACATCTAGCCTTCGTAGATTTAAGGGACCGCACAGGAATCATTCAATGCGTTGTCGACCACGCCCACGACATTCGGAACGAGTACGTGTTATCAGTCACTGGGACCATCAGGGCGCGCCCAGCTGAAACGATCAACTCCGAACTCCCTACAGGTTCAGTCGAAATCGGTGACGCGAGCGTCGAGATCCTCTCGCGAGCAGAGCCTCCACCTTTTCAAATCGATGGTCGCGTCGAAGTAGACGAGACAATCCGCATTCGGCACCGCTATCTTGACTTGCGCAACAGTCGAATGCAGCGAAATCTCCGAAGTCGATCTGCTATTAACGCTTCTATCCGACGAGCGATGGATGCTCAAGAGTTCGTCGAAGTCGAAACCCCGATGTTGATTGCTTCGACCCCAGAAGGCGCTCGAGATTTTGTTGTACCAAGTCGATTAAGCCCAGGAAATTTTTACGCTTTACCTCAAAGCCCTCAGCTATTTAAACAATTATGCATGGTTGGAGGGATTGATCGGTACTACCAAATAGCTCGGTGTATGAGAGATGAGGACCTTCGAGCAGATAGGCAATTCGAGTTCTCTCAACTAGATATGGAAATGAGTTTCGCCGACGGCGAAACGGTAAGGGAAGTCATTTCCCAGGCAGTGAGCGAAGCTGCAGAAACGATTACCGGAGAGCGCCCAGGGCCAATTCCAGAAATCTCCTGGTTGGAAGCCATGAACAAATACGGCTCAGACAAGCCGGACATTCGATTTGGACTTGAGTTGGTAGACCTGACTGCAATTTTCAGTGAAACGGACTTCAACGCTTTTAAGGCGCCCTGCATTAAGGGTCTCAAAGTCGAAGGTGGAAGCGACTTAGGAAGAAATCAGCTCGATCAGTTAACCGATAAAGCCAAAAACTGGGGAGCAAAGGGGCTGGTTTGGGTCAAAGTTGGCGAAGCGGGCGAAGTCACTTCACCCGTTGCCAAGTTCATGAGCGAGAGCGAGATCGCTTATATGCTGAGTGAGCTCGAGGCCGAGGAAGGCGACATATGTTTCTTGGTGGCGGACGACTGGAAGCGCGCCGTGCACGTTCTTGGATTGCTGAGACTCGAACTGGGACGCCCGCCTGTAAACGAAGGCGGTTTTCACTTTGTTTGGGTAGTTGATTTCCCCCTTTTCGAAGAGGTTGATGATCAAGGAAACCCAACCCCTGCTCACCATCCCTTCACCATGCCTCACGAAGATGATCTCGCGATGCTTTCAGCAAGCTCAGATGCTCAAGATCTATTGAAAGTGAGGTCCCAAGCGTACGACTTGGTGCTGAATGGTTGGGAGTTAGGGTCGGGAAGTGTTCGAATCCATCAGAGAGAGATCCAACAACAAATCTTTAATTTGCTAGGTATCGGCGAAGAGGAGTCCCAAGTCAAGTTCGGATTTCTCATGGACGCTTTCCGCTACGGAGCGCCGCCACATGCGGGCTTCGCATTCGGAATAGACCGTTTAGCCGCATTACTAGTGGGGGAAGAAAATATCCGAGAAGTCATAGCTTTCCCCAAGAGTCAATCTGGCACTGACCCGCTAACGGAAGCGCCCACTTCCATTGACGAGGCTCAGCTTGAAGAGCTTGGCTTAAAAGTGATTCCGGAAACCCTTTGACACCGCTTTCCTCTGCGGCGAACTAGTTTCGATGCGGTGAGTGATCTTTTCGAATCCGCAGCAGATGAGGCACTGCTTCGTAAAGCGCCGTTGGCTGCGCGGCTCCGGCCAAGGAAACTAGATGATCTTGTTGGTCAAGAGAAGCTTCTCGGTCCTGGAGCGCCTCTGCGTACGTTGATTGAAGCAGACCGTCTCACCTCCATCATTCTTTGGGGCCCTCCAGGGTGTGGCAAAACGACCCTTGCGCGGGTAATCGCTAATCACACGGAAAAGGAATTTGAAACCCTCTCCGCCGTTTCCGCCACTGTGAAAGACGTTCGGTCGATTATTGACAATGCTCGTCGTCGCCTCGGGGAAAGAAATGTCGGAACCATATTATTTTTGGACGAAGTGCATCGATTCAACAAGGCGCAGCAAGATGCTCTTTTGCCGTCGGTGGAGGATGGATTGCTAGTACTAGTCGGAGCTACGACTGAAAATCCTTACTTTGAAGTAAATGCTCCTCTCCTCTCACGCTCCAACCTTTTCCGTTTAGAGGAGCTAAGCGATTCGTCGATTCAAAACCTTTTAGAAGTTGGTGCTCGGCATGAAGGAGCAACGATTACAAGCGAAGCTCTTGAGCACCTTGCTAATCGGGCAGACGGTGACGCCCGGCGTGCACTAACTGCCTTGGAAGTTGCAATAGTTCTATCGGGAGGTGATGGCTCATCTGTCGAGATTCAACATGCTGAGCATGCTCTCGATGCTCGAGCCCATAGGTACGGCGAAGACGAACACTACGACGTTATTTCAGCGTTTATCAAAAGTGTCAGAGGCTCCGACGCTGATGCAGGTATCTACTGGTTAGCGAGGATGCTCGAAGCAGGCGAGGATGCGCGATTCATAGCAAGGCGATTAGTCATATTGGCATCGGAAGATATTGGTATGGCTGATCCCACTTCTTTGCTGATAGCCGACGCAGCAGCAAGAGCCGTCGAGTTTGTTGGACTGCCCGAAGCCCAACTTAACCTTGCTCAAGCCGTTATTCACCTGTCCCGTGCCCCGAAATCGAACTCCACGTTGACGGCCATCTCTGATGCACTAAAGGATGCCCGAAATGGAAAAGGTAGGCGAGTGCCTATTCACCTAAGGGACCGCCATTTTAAGGGTGCGCAATCGCTAGGGCATGGTTCGGGCTACGCCTATCCGCACGACTACCCAGAGGGGTTGGTGGACCAGCAATACCTACCTGACGAACTGCTCGGCACGCGCTATTACGTGCCTCAGGAAAGTGACAGCCTTGGTATGGAGGGCCAGCTGAAATCTGCCGCTGTCGCCGACAAACCTGGGCACCCGGGAGGTCAACAAGCATGACTGTTTGGGAACTCGTAGCCGTTGTAGTTACTGTTTGCGTAATCGTAACGATGGCGATTCTGCTTTTCCTTCTGCTGCAACTAATTGGAGTACTGAGAGACCTGAGGTCAGCTGCGGATCGCCTAGCTGAACACGCCCTTCCGACCGTTGACGACCTTCGCGTCACGCTTGACAACGCCGATATAGAACTAGAGCGACTGAAAGGCCTTGTAAGATCAGCAGAGGCCCTATCACGCAACGTTCAGAGCGTCTCCCGAAAGGCTCTTGAAGTTGGTTCGTTGCCGCGGATAAAGATAAAAGCAATGCTGGCTGGCGTTAGTTCTGCATTCAAGCGAATCAGATCGGAATAAAATACGGAGTCGACTTGCTCCATTGGAGTCAAGATCATGGCAGGCTGTAAGGGTGTTTAAGAGACTTAGATGGTTGCTGCTCGGTGGAATCTTTGGAGCGGGAGGCTCGCTGTGGGTTCGGAGGCAATTCCGTTACCTTTACGAGAGGTATGCCCCAATTCGAGGCACTGCGACGGTAGCCGGAGCAGCTCGCAGAGTAACCCGTGATATCCGTAGCGCGTGGTCCGATGGGCGACGACAGATGCGTGACACCGAGACGGAACTCAGAAAAGAGCACATGAAGGTTTACGATCGTTCCTAAAAGCACTGAGTGCCTTCACCGCCGCCTAGATACTATCTGATCTATGCAAGCAGACGAGTTGCGAGAAGCTTTCTCAACATTCTGGAGTGAGCGAGGCCACCAAGTGCGTAACTCGGCGAGCCTTATTCCCCACGAACCATCGTTGTTGTTTACGGTCGCAGGCATGGTGCCGTTCATGCCTTACTTCCTAGGTGAGGAACAGCCGCCCGCAACCCGCATGTGCACAATCCAAAAGTGTGTCCGAGCTGGAGGTAAGCACAACGACCTTGATGACATAGGTCGAACTAATCGCCATTTCACATTCTTCGAGATGATGGGGAATTTTAGTTTTGGTGACTATTTCAAGAAGGAAGCTATTCCTTGGGCTTGGGAGTTCGTAACTGAGGTTCTCAAACTTGACGCCAGTCGTCTTTGGGTCACTGTTCACGTTAGTGACGATGAAGCAGAGGAGATTTGGACCTCGTCAGTAGGAATTCCACAGGAACGAGTGCAGCGGCTTGATAAAGACAATTGGTGGGCCGCCGGAGACACGGGGCCGTGTGGGCCTTGCAGCGAAATATTCTACGATCTGGGTCCTGAGTTTGGTGAAGATGGAGGGCCTGCGGAAGGATCAGAAGACCGGTTCATTGAAGTCTGGAACTTAGTCTTTATGCAGTTCTCCAACGATGGCTCCGGAGACCTGAACCCTCTACCACAGACTGGTATCGACACAGGAGCTGGCCTTGAACGCCTCCTCGCAGTGCTGCAAGGTGTTCCCTCAGCTTGGGACATAGATCTTTTCTCGCCGCTACTGTCTGAGGCGGAGCGAATCACGGACCGCAAATACGGCGAAGATCCCGCTGTCGATGTTTCGATGAGAATTCTTGCAGACCATTCGCGCGCTACAGCTCTGTTGATTAGCGACGGCGTTTTCCCTTCTAACGAGGATCGCGGCTACGTCCTCCGACGCATTATTCGTCGGGCGGTGCGGCACGCTTGGTCTTTAGGGGTTGAAGATGTCGTTACGCCACATCTGGTCGAAGTTGTCTCCGAAGTGATGGGCGGTCACTATTCGGACTTGCCCAAAAACCTGGAATTGGTTAAGGAGGTAGTTGGTCGCGAAGAAGAGCAGTTCAGGAGAACTTTGGCAACCGGTTCACAAATATTGGACGAAGCGGTCGCTGATCTGCGCAATGGTGAAGCTTTACCCGGCGACGTAGCGTTTCAACTTCATGACACCTTTGGCTTCCCAGTTGAAGTGACAGAAGAAATTCTTAGCGAACGAAACTTGACCCTAGACGTTGACGGATTCGAAAAGTCAATGGAGGAGCAACGTACGAGAGCGAGAGCTGCGCGCTCCGACGGTCCCACGGTTGCTAACGATACCTACAGAGAGATTCTCGAAAAATTTGGAACGACCCACTTCGATCGTGACCACGGCCGTGTCGATGATGCCCAAGTACTTGCGGTAATTGAACTCGACGAGAGCCGCGTTGAAGTCTTTTTAGATAAAACTCCGTTCTACGCAGAGAGTGGCGGTCAGGTAGGTGACACGGGAAATATCAACAGCGACGGCGGCCTAATCGAAATTGAAGATTGTTCTTTCGCTTTGCCCGGACTCCACCGTCACGTTGGCAGAATTATTAGCGGATCGTTCGCCGAAGGTGACCATGTGTTTGCTCAGATCGACGAAACTCGCCGTTCAGCAATTAAACGGAATCACACAGGAACCCACATTCTCCACTGGGCTCTTCGAGAAGTCCTAGGCGACCACGTTAAGCAGGCAGGTTCGCTGGTAGAGGCAGACCGCTTGAGATTTGATTTCAATCATTTTGAAGCGGTAACTCCGGAGCAACTCGTTGAGATTGAAGATCTTGTTAATAGAGAATTACTCACTAACGAAAGCTGCAATCACTATGAGACCACGATGGAGCTTGCGGAGAAAGCAGGGGCGATAGCTTTCTTTGGCGATAAGTATGGCGATACCGTTCGCGTCCTAGAGGCAGGAAAGCATTCCTTAGAGTTATGCGGCGGAACGCACGTAGCAGCGTTAGGGGACATTGGACACCTGAAGATCGTTTCCGAGAGCAGTATCGGATCAAATATTCGACGAGTGGAAGCCATCACAGGGTTTGCGACCGTTGAGCGACTGCAACAGCGTGAAGTTCTTATTACTGACATAGGGTCGCTACTCAATGCTTCGAGCGATGAAATAGTGGAGGCACTACAACGCAGGCTCGGAGAGATTAAGGAGTTGCGCGCTCAAATCAAAGGGCTCAGGCAAGTCAGTGCAGGAGCTCGGGCCAGTGAAATTGCAGACTCTGCCGATAACGGCATCGTGGTAGAGCGTATAGATGACCTTGAGCGCGATGATCTTCGCGATTTGGCCGCTGCGATACGGGACCGACCTAACGTGAAAGCGGTTGTGCTTGCTGGAGCACCGGAAGGCGGCGGAGTAGCACTCGTTGCTGCCGTAGAACCCGATGGCGAATTACTTGCCGCTGACCTCATCGATGAGGCAGCACAGCTCATTCAAGGTGGTTTCGGCAAGAAAGGAAACCCACCATTGATTGTGGCTGGAGGAAAAAATGTTGACGGTATAGATGAAGCCCTCTCAAGTGCTAGACGTGCAGCAGGCATCGGAAAAAGCTGACTGCTCCTATGAGAGCTGTTGGGGTCGATCTGGGAGAAAAGCGCATTGGCGTAGCAATCTCTGACAGTGACGCAACCTTGGCAACTCCCTACGAAGTTCTCATACGGTCGGGAAGTCGTGAACACGACCACGCGAAAATCAGAGCTATCGTCGAAGAGGTGGAAGCGGAACTGGTCGTAATTGGACTTCCTCTCTCGTTGGACGGCACGGAAGGACCGGCGGCTAAAAGTGCAAGAATTGAAGCTGGGTTAATTGCCGAGGCGACGCAGGTGCCCGTGCAGCTGCAAGACGAGCGACTGACGACGGTCGAAGCGGAACGAATTCTAAAAGAGCAAGGGCTCGACACCCAGCAGCGACGTCAAATAATCGACAAGGTGGCTGCCGCAATCCTGCTTCAAGCGTGGATTGATGGTCAATGAAGCCCAATTTTAGGGGCTATCGCCCACCCCCTCCGCGTGGTCATCGGCCCGAACGATCAAAGCCCGCTAAGCGCGAGGGCGTGGACTACGAGACAATATTTATTCGCAAGGGTCAGGGGACCAGCCTTTCGCTGCTCTTCCTTCTGCTTTTGCTACTCATCGCGGCCTGGGCAACGATGCAAGCTGTCCAATGGGGTAGAGAGAAGATTGACCCGCCAGGCGAGCCAGGTTCTGCAATCAACATCACTTTGCCGCCAGGAGTTAGCACAGGTGGCATATCGCAGATCCTTGAAGAAAGCGGTGTGATTCCTGATGCAAGAGCTTATGAATGGTATGTGCGCCTCAAAGGCGCACCTCTGTTTCAAGCTGGAGACTATACCTTCCGCACAAATTCAGCCGTTTGGGACGCGCTCAGAATTTTAGAAGAGGGACCTAGCTTCATAGAAGAATTAGTGCGCATTCGGATAACAATCCCCGAAGGTCTTACGGTACGCCAGATTTTGCAACAAATCGACGAAACGCCAGAAATGCCATTCAGTGGGTCTGACTTCGAAAACGAAATGCGAATACAGCATGTCGTATCCAATTATGCGCCGTCACCTTCTGCTATGCCCCCCGGTGCTCTGGAACCTTATGAAGGACTTCTCTTTCCAGACACATACTTCTTGGGCCCTGACTCAACTCCGGAAGACTTATTGACTCAGATGATTAATAGGTTTGATCAAATTCTCACGACCCTTGGTTACGCAGCTTCGCCGCAAACCGTTGGTTTAACACCATACGAGACGGTGGTTCTCGCCAGCTTGATCGAACGCGAAGCCCGTTTGGAAAGTGAGCGGGCGAAGATTTCGCGAGTTATACACAATCGGTTAGCGGCAGATTGGTACCTAGGAATCGATGCAACAACGATCTATCTGACAGGAGACAGCAACATAACTGTTGCTGACCTTCAAATAGACTCGCCCTACAACACCAGGCTTTCGAAGGGGCTTCCCCCTACTCCAATAGGATCTCCGGGAATGGCGTCCTTAGAGGCAGCAATGGCCCCAATTTCTGGTCAATGGATGTATTACGTTCTCGCTGACTCGGAGGGTCGACACAATTTCTCAGTTAGCGATGAGGAATTCCAAAGAGACAAAGCTAAGTGTCAGGAGCGTGGCCTGTGTTGAGACGTCCCGAATCTGTGCCGACAGAATCGACGCGATTGGCGGCAGTGATCGGCGACCCTATTACCCACTCAATGAGTCCCAAATTACATAACGCCGCGTTCACTGCTCTGGGTTTGGATTGGATGTACGTCGCATGTCAAGTGCCCAAGGGGCAGGGCGGGATGGCCGTTTCTCAAATGAGGCAACAGGGGTTCGAAGGGTTGTCGGTAACCATGCCGCACAAAGCCGAAGCGGCATCTGCCGTAGATCAACTATCTACGAGCGCCTCGCGCCTTGGGGTAGTCAACTGCGTCCGTCGCGAGGGAGACCAGCTAATCGGAGAAAACACCGATGGGCTGGGATTTGTGCAAGCGCTGCGCTCGGAAATGTCCCTTGACCCCAATGATCTCCGAGTCATCATCTTGGGGGCCGGCGGAGCGGCTCGTGCGGTTGCTTTAGCGTTGGTAGACAATGGCGCTCATGTGGGAGTTGTTAACCGCAGCCCTAAACCCGCCCGCGAGCTAGTAGAAATCGCTGGGTCGCAAAGCTCGGTTGCGGGGGCTGACGATATTGGGCACGCCGATCTCATCGTAAACGCAACATCTTTGGGCATGAATGACGACGATCCGCTCCCGATGGATTTAGATCACCTTGCTGACAATCATGTGATAGCGGACCTCATTTACAGCCCCAAGCAAACAGCGCTTTTACGTGCAGCTGAGGATAGAGGGCTTCCGAATATGAACGGGCTCGGCATGTTGCTTCACCAAGCGGGTGAGCAATTTCGACTTTGGACCGGCCTCGAGCCCCCAATTAAGTCGATGGCGGAGGCGGTTGGTCTCAACTTGGAATAAAAGCACCAACAAATCTCGGTCTGGCTGCGCCGCTGGACGTCGGGTGTCCCAGAGTCGGTCACGTAGCGCAATATTTGCGTCTGCGTGACCCTGAAGAGTCGATACTCTTCCTTATGTGATTCAAATCGAGGTACCTCTTGGCGAACGTAGTTACCCAGTTCTCGTGGGCCCTGCTGCGCTCGGTGAACTGTCCTCGCTAGTGCCTGATGATGTGCGGCGAGTCGCGTTCGTTACGCAAGAAAATATTGGAATCTCCACCGAGATCCATTTGCCTACCTCTACGCACTATTTGCCCAACGGTGAAGAGGCCAAGCAGCTGTCGGTGATTGAGAGCCTCTGTTCCGCGTTTGCGCAAGGAGGCCTCACACGAAGTGACCTTATTGTGGGGATAGGTGGCGGTGTGGTTACCGACGTAGCGGGCTTCGCTGCCGCCGTTTACCATCGCGGAATCAGGGTGCTGCACGTCCCTACTACACTCCTCGGCCAGATCGACGCAGCAATTGGAGGTAAGACCGGGGTCAATCTCTCGGAAGGGAAAAACCTCGTGGGCGCCTTTTGGCAGCCATGCGGTGTTATCTGTGACACAGAATTGTTGGCGTCTTTGCCGGAGCGAGAGATGCGTTCCGGTATGGGTGAACTTGCTAAGTATCATTTTTTAGGCGGAGGGCAACTGGACTCTCTTCCTCTCGACGAGCGGGTAGCCGCATGTGTTCGAATTAAAGCAGAGGTAGTTGCGTCTGACGAACGAGAAGGCGGTGGTAGGGCATTGCTGAACTACGGACATACTTTGGCGCACGCTTTAGAAATTGAAGGGAGCTTTGACCTCCGTCACGGCGAGGCTGTCGCCATTGGTATTGAATACGCGGCCATGCTTGCTCACGAGATGGGACGTATCAGTGACGCGTCGTTGGAGGAACATCGCCGCGTTCTGCACGCCTATGGTTTACCCCGCGGTCTACCTGCTGGATCGAACCCAGACAGAATCGTGAAATTATTTGGTCGGGATAAGAAAGCAAAAAATGGTTTCACCTTCGTCCTAGACGGGCCCGAAGGTCTAGAAGTCGTAGAAGGCATACCTGAAAACCTATTAAGAAAAATATTAGAGAGAATGTAGGGACTAATCCGGCGTGATCTCTGGCAACCTATTGGTGTGAGCCGTCCAGTAATTCTTCTTCTGTCAGGGCCGAACCTAAATTTGTTAGGCGAGCGCGAGCCGGAAATCTACGGACATGAACGGCTCCTAGATCATGTGGCGTCTGCAAGGGAACGGGCGCAATCCAGAGGTTTTGATCTTGAACACATGCAAAGCAACCATGAAGGTGCTTTGATCGACGCGGTCCATTCCGCCCGCAAACGTGTTGTGGCAATCGTTATTAACCCAGGTGCGCTGACTCACTATTCCTGGTCGCTTCATGATGCCCTTGTAACTTATGACGGCCCCATAATCGAATTACACCTGTCTAACCCCAAAGAACGTGAACCGTGGCGGCATATTTCAGTCGTTGAACCTTTAGCTATCGCCTCGATAGTCGGGAAAGGCGCCGCCGGCTACCCAGAAGCTATAGACACAGCGATAGACGCATACCAAGAGAAGAATGGCTGACCTTCCGTCTATTGATCGCTCCCAACGTCTCAGAGACTTATCTGACACGATGGCGAACGAATCTATCGATAGCTTTTATATATCCGACGAGGTAAGTATTCGCTGGATCAGCGGTTTTACAGGCTCTTCAGGACAAATCCTGGTTTCGCCGAGTGGCACGCACTTGATGACAGACAGTCGTTACACGGATCAAGCGACCCATGAGCTAGCTGGGATGGACATCGCAGTCCGCGTCGAGTCACCGCTGGAACACTTGAAGTTCATGAAGTCTGAATTGCGAGGTGTTGCCAACTTAGCTCTTGATCCGCAACGTATAACCTGGGACGAAGCGCAACGCTTAAAGGCGGAGTTTGAACTAGCTCTAATGCCCGCACCCAATCTGTTGAGTGATTTGCGAAAGATAAAGGATGACTCCGAAATTGCGCGTATTGAAACTGCTGCAGAAATCGCTGATTCGGCTCTAACTCAAGTTTTGGCTGAGCTTGCTGCTGAACCCACTGAAGTCGAGTTCGCTCGCCTGCTTGACTACAAGATGCTGGAGTTGGGGGCTGCATCGCTTTCCTTTGAAACTATATGCGCGAGTGGACCGAACGCTGCCTTGCCCCATGCTCGACCCTCGAGCCGTGTAATCACATCTGGTGACCCAGTGGTTTTGGATTTTGGTGCAGTTGTAGATGGTTATCACTCAGACATGACACGCACCTTCCTCATCGGTGACGGCAGCGATGAATTACTGAGAGTCATGGACCTAGTAACCGAAGCTCAAGCGCTGGGCTGCGAAGCGATCAAGCCCGGAGTTACGGCATCAAAGGTGGACTACGAATGCCGGGCCCATCTCGGGAGGGAAAACCTTTCGCAACACTTTTTGCACGGGACTGGTCACGGGGTTGGATTAGAGATTCACGAAGCGCCTTGGATTAACTCTCGAAGTCAAGACACGCTTGGAGCTAACCAGGTAGTGACGTGCGAGCCAGGCGTGTACCTTCCTGGTGTAGGCGGCGTAAGAGTTGAGGACACTGTGCTAATCACACAAACAGGCTGCAGGCGTCTCACCAAATTCCCCAAAGTGTCAGTTGTTTAACTAAATTTCTTAGTGCTAGGTCTAAGTAAAGGAAAATCGATGGCGATCTCTACGTCAGATTTCAAGAATGGAATGAATATTGATTTGGATGATGGTTTATTCCAAATCTCTGAGTTTCAACACGTTAAGCCCGGCAAAGGCGGAGCGTTTGTGCGAACGACGCTTCGTAATCTGAGGACCGGAGCTGTCATCGAGAGAACATTCAGGGCCGGCGAGAAAATGGAACGGGCGGTCATTGATAAGCGGGAAATGCAATACCTTTACGCAGCTGGTGACGAAATGGTTTTCATGGACAACGAAACTTACGAGCAGATGCAGGTCCCGAAAGATTCGCTTGGGACAGCCCCGGAGTTCCTCGTAGAGGGTAATGCTGTCGTGCTTCAGATGTATGGGAGCGAGATTGTAGGAACGGATCTGCCAGCTTCAGTCGTTCTAACAGTGACGGAGACGGAACCTGGCATTCAAGGCGACCGAGTGTCGGGAGCGAGGAAGTCGGCCACGATGGAAACCGGAGTAGTAGTCCAAGTGCCCCTCTTCATCGAGATCGGCGAAAGGCTCAAAATCGACACGCGGAGTAGCGAATATATAGAACGAGCCAACGGGTGACCGACGACCCATTCGCCCCAAAACCCGCCGATCAAAAACGAGAGGAACGAGAACGCGCAGTTGAAATTCTCTATGAGGCAGAAGTAAAGGGTGTACTTGCTGAAGAAATTTTAGAAAGTCAGGTGGTCGCCTTAGGCGCGGCAGTCGGGGAGTTAGTGAAGGGAGTCTCCGAAGATGTCGAGGCGATTGACGCTGAAATTGACGCTTATTTAAATGAAGGATGGTCGTTGGATCGACTGGGAATCTTGGATCTATGGATTTTGAGGCTTGGGGTGTTCGAACTCATGTCGCAGCGGGCGCCAATTGCAGTCGTAATCAATGAAGCCGTCGAATTAGGAAATCGTTTTGGGGCTACCGACGAAAGCGGACGGTTTATTAACGGCGTCCTTGGCTCGGTAGCACGAGAACTCAAATGACTGCGCACTTAGATATCAGGTGATCCACCAATGGGGAACCTCATGTACTAGGATGCACCTCTGACCGTGAAGCGGGTCCTGTGAGGCCCAAACGGACAGGAAGGAAAAAGATTGGCCGACCGTGAGCGCCGGATGACGCCCCCCTATGGGGGCGTTTTCGTTGCCCGAACCACAGTCATGGATGCCGCGCAAGTGCAGCGGGCACTCACTCGGATCGGGCATGAAATCATCGAACGCAACCAAGGTTTAGAAGATGTGGTCTTGGTGGCACTGCAGACAGGTGGGGTTGAAGTCTCTCAGTTGATTGCCCGAATTTTGTTTGAGATAGAGGGTGTCGATGTCCCATTAGGCACTCTTGATGTAGCGCTTTACCGTGACGACATAGGTCTCAGGCCTGTTATGCCTGAGGCTGAGACCGATATCCAGACAGACTTAGGCGGCAAAATCGTCGTCCTAGTCGATGACGTTTTGTTTACAGGCCGAACTATTCGCGCAGCATTAGACGCTTTAACTGATTTCGGAAGACCAAGAGCAGTCCAACTGGCAGTAGTTATTGACCGAGGACACCGCGAACTGCCTATCCGTCCAGATTTTGTCGGCAAGAATCTCCCAACCCGTCGAGACGAAGTTGTCGACGTTAATGCTGAGGGTGTCCTGTTGGGGGAAATGCGCAAATGAAACATCTTGTGGATTTGAAAGACATAGGAGAGCAAGGCATACAGGAGCTTCTGCATCTAACGGACCGATTCGCCGAAGTATGTCAACGACCTATACCTAAGGTCCCAGCTTTGCGCGGACGCACGGTTGCGATGGTCTTTTTCGAGGATTCGACCAGAACTCGAATGTCTTTCGACCTCGCAGCCAAGCGACTATCAGCAGACGTTTTAGATTTTCCGACCCACGCTTCTTCACTATCAAAAGGTGAGACGCTTCGAGACACGGTGGAAACCATTGGGGCACTAGGAGTAGACGCGCTCGTAATACGACACGGCGTTGGTGGGCTACCAAGCGAAATTGCTCACGAAGTGGGCGAATACATTTCGGTTATAAATGCCGGTGATGGGCTAAATGCCCACCCCACTCAAGGATTGCTTGACGCTTACACCTTGTGTCAACACTTCAATGGTTCGGCAGGCCCTGAAGCATCCCTTGCTGGAGTACACATAGGGATTATCGGCGATGTGAGACATAGTCGAGTTGCTAGAAGCGATGTCGACGTGTACACCAAACTGGGTGCGACAGTTACCGTCGTCGCACCACAAAGTCTCCAACCTTCCGACGTTGATAAATGGCCTGTAGAAGTAGCGGAAAATCTAGACGAAGTGTTACCTAAATTTGATGTAGTTGGTTTGCTTCGGATCCAGACAGAGCGAATGGACGATTCCTCCGCTCTCCCCGTAACCGACTACGTAGAGCGATACGGAATCACCGAAGCACGCGCGACAACACTAAAAGATGATGTTGTCATTACCCATCCGGGTCCTGTGAATCGCGGGATTGAAATTGCTGATTCGGTCTTGGACGGCCGACCCAACGTACTAGTTAGTAAGCAAGTCATGAATGGAGTAGCGCTGAGAATGGCCGTGTTATTTAGGCTCTTGGGCTCAGGAATTGAGATCGAGTGACTGGAATTATAGAAAAGCGCAAGCAAATCAGAGGTGCGCGGATGCTTAACGAGGTGAATAAGTGACCGAGATTCGCGAAGGAGCCCTCGTTTTGGCTGATGGCGCTATTTTCGAAGGCGAACTAATAGGGCCAGAGGTCCCCATTGCTGCCGGTGAAGTCGTGTTCAACACGGTCCTCAGTGGCTACCAAGAGGTCATAACGGACCCTTCATACGCGGGTCAGATCATCAACTTCACCTACCCGCATATCGGTAATTACGGTGTGACGACGGCTGACTCGGAGGCTCCGAAAGCATTCTGCAGGGGAGTGATTGTAAGGGAACTCTCGCGACGGCGATCAAATTGGAGGAGCGAAGACGACCTCGATAGCTTTTTGCGCTCGGAGAAAATTCCTGGAATTGCAGGACTAGATACGAGGCGGTTGACCAGATATGTTCGTGACAACGGTGCGATGCCGGGCGCATTTGGCGCTGCCTCAATAGAACAACTGAGCGCTGCAGCTCAATCTGAACCAGGAACTTCAGGTATCGATCTAGTCAGCCATGTCACGACTAAGGAGCGTTACACACTTGGCGAAGGCCAGCGCTTAGTTGTCGCATATGACTTGGGTATCAAGAAATCCATCGTCGAGCAGCTAGCGGAAATAGCAACGGTCGTAGTCGTACCGGCACACACCTCTAGTGCTGAGGTTCTCTCCTTGAAGCCTGACGGCGTCTTTCTTTCCAACGGCCCTGGGGACCCCATGATGGCGGGGCCTGTAATCGATGCTCTCAGACAACTGCTTGGGCGGGTTCCGATATTTGGCATTTGTCTCGGACACCAAATTTTATCTCTAGCTCTTGGGGGCACTTCATACAAGATGAAGTTTGGTCACCATGGCGGCAACATACCTGTGAAGAATATGGGTAAAGGTTCAATAGAGATCACTAGCCAAAATCACAATTTCGCAATCGAATCTGGATCCGTGCCAAACGTCACTGAAACCCATGTTTGTCTAAACGACGGCTCGCTATCGGGCTTGAAATGCAACGACATCCCGGCTTTCAGCGTGCAATACCACCCCGAAGCCAGTCCGGGTCCCCACGATTCTCGATATTTATTTCGAGAGTTTGCCGACCTGATGAGCGCTTTTGAGGGAGCGTCAAGCTGATGCCAAAGAGAGAAGATTTAGACAGCATTTTAATTATCGGATCTGGTCCGATCGTGATCGGCCAGGCTTGTGAATTCGATTATTCGGGCACGCAGGCCTGCAGAGTGCTGCGGGATGAGGGCTATCGCATCATCCTCGCCAATTCAAACCCGGCGACAATAATGACGGATCCCGAATTTGCCGACGCTACTTACATAGAACCTCTCGACTTAGACGTACTAACTGCAATCATCGCCAGAGAAAAACCAGACGCCATTCTCCCCACTCTTGGAGGACAGACAGCACTTAATTTGGCGACAGAACTAGTTGAGTCAGGCGTCTTAGAGGAATACGGCGTCGAAATGATAGGCGCCAGTGGTGAGGCTATTGCCACTGCAGAAGACCGAGACCTCTTCCGAAAGGCGATGGAAGAAATTGGTTTGGAGTGCGCTCGGTCAGGCATTGCGCATGATATGGACGAAGCTATGGCAGTCATCGAGGAGATTGGCTTACCGGTAATCATTCGCCCCGCCTACATCTTGGGCGGTAAAGGGACAGCCTTTGCGCACACGCCTGAGGAGTACCATCGCGTAGCTGCATTGGGCCTAGATGCAAGTCCTATCTCGGAGATTCTGATCGAGCAATCTATAAAGGGTTGGAAAGAATACGAGCTCGAGGTGATGCGCGATCACGCCGATAACTGCGTTGTTATATGTTCAATTGAGAACGTTGATGCAATGGGCGTTCATACAGGCGACTCGATAACTGTCGCGCCAGCTCAAACGCTTTCTGATGTTGAATACCAAAAAATGCGAAATGCAGCTTTTGCTTGCATTCGACGAGTCGGAGTCGAAACGGGCGGGTCGAATGTTCAATTCGCTGTGCACCCAGAAACCGGTCGGCAAATCGTTATAGAAATGAACCCACGAGTAAGTCGCAGTTCGGCTTTGGCTTCAAAGGCAACCGGTTTCCCAATAGCCAAGATCGCTGCTCGTTTAGCGGTCGGCTATCGGTTGGATGAAATCACCAACGACATTACGGAAAAAACCCCGGCCAGCTTTGAGCCAACGATTGATTACGTCGTGACTAAAATTCCTCGATGGGCTTTTGAGAAGCTTCCGGGGGCTTCCGGAGTTCTTGGGCCGCAGATGCAGTCGGTGGGGGAGGCTATGGCGATTGGTCGAACTTTTCCTGAAAGTCTGCAAAAGGGAATCAGATCGCTGGAGCAGGGAAGGTTCGGTCTCAATGCTGACGCAGGGGAGCTGCAATACCGCCAAGAAACCACGGACGATTTACTTGAGCAAATTGCGATACCGACTCCCGAACGGTTGTTTCAAATAGCTGAATTGATGAGGCGGGAGACTGGTCTGCAAGCGATTTACTCTGCTTGCGAAATCGACCCATGGTTCCTCGATCAGATGATGATCATCATTGAGGAACGCATTGCATTGGAAGGCAAGGCACCTTCCGCTCTTAGCGCGAGGCAATGGAAGCGAGTAAAACAGCTCGGCTTTTCTGACGCGCAGATAGCGTATTTGACCGACTGCAGCGAGGGTGATGTTCGCGTTGCACGATTAAGTCAAGGAATCCGAGCGACTTTTAAGACGGTTGACACCTGCGCGGCTGAGTTTGACGCTGTGACTCCTTACCACTACTCGACTTATGAGGACGAAGATGAAATTCGAGCGGGGACAAAACCTCGAATGATGATCTTGGGCTCGGGACCCAACCGCATTGGTCAAGGTATTGAGTTCGATTACTGCTGTGTGCACGCCAGCTTCGCTCTCGAGGAAGCCGGTTACGAGACGATCATGGTCAATTGCAACCCCGAAACTGTCTCGACCGACTATGACACATCCGACCGGCTCTATTTTGAGCCATTGACTTTAGAAGACGTACTCAATGTTATTGAGGCGGAACAGCCCGAAGGGATCATCGTGAGCCTCGGCGGGCAAACGCCTCTCAAGTTGGCATCGGCGCTACCACCTCAGTTAGTTTGCGGAACTTCACCCGACTCAATTGACCTTGCAGAAGACCGCGAACGTTGGAATTCGCTATGCGCCCAATTGGAGATTCCACAACCTCCCGGTGGCACTGCAGTGACGATCGATGAAGCTAAAGCAATATGTGAACGAATTGGGTTTCCTGCGTTAGTGCGACCGAGCTATGTGCTTGGGGGTCGCGCAATGACAATCGTTTACGATTTTGACGAGCTCGAAGCGGCAATGGCGGAACTTGCTTTATTCGGGGGTCTTGGGCGAGAAGGAGGTCTCTCGGCTGATCGTCCAGTTCTGGTTGATCGATTCTTAGAAGATGCGATCGAAGTCGATGTCGACTCTATTAGAGATAAAACCGGAGAGTTTCTGCTTGGAGGAATCCTTGAACATGTCGAGGAAGCGGGAGTTCACTCAGGTGACAGCGCGTGCGCCATACCTCCTCCGAACCTGATGCACGACACCCAAGAAGTCATTATTGACTACACGCAGCGGCTCGCTGAGCGACTTAATGTAATCGGCCTCCTAAATGTTCAATTTGCGGTTAAACAAAGCCAAGTTTTTGTGATTGAAGCGAACCCTCGCGCCTCTCGAACTGTGCCATTTGTTGCTAAGGCAACAGGTGTTCAGCTGGCAAAAGTGGCCGCCAGAGTCATGGCAGGCGAAACTCTCGCGGAGTTGAGAACGCATGGAGCCTTGCCTGAAGCGATCAGAGAAGGTCATGTCGCGGTGAAAGAAGCGGTGCTGCCATTTCAGCGCTTTCCGGACGTAGACACGGTGCTAGGGCCAGAGATGAGGTCAACTGGAGAAGTGATGGGCATTGATCGAACCTTCGGCTTAGCATTTGCGAAAAGTCAAATTGCGGCTGGAGAAGCCTTGCCGCTCGGGGGCACAATTTTTTTCTCGCTGGCAGATCGAGATAAAGAACAAGGCCTCGAAGCCGCCCGAGGGTTCGTCGATTTGGGGTTCCAAATAGCTGCAACAGAAGGCACCGCCGATTTTCTGCAGGCACGAGGAGTAGCTGTCGAAACTGTCGTAGCGAAACTGAGCGAGGAGGGCCGTAAAATCAGCGCAGGCGTTGACGCGGTCGAATTGATAGGTGCCGGCCAAGTGAAGTTAGTCGTGAATACGCCAAGAGGCAGAGGTCCGCGTAGCGATGGTCACAGAATCCGGTTTGCGTCAACCGCACACAAAATTCCCTGTTTGACGACTGTTGCGGCGGCACGAGCGGCTGCTTTAGGGCTCAGAGATTGGATGTCTAACCCTCTTACCGTTAGGCCATTGCAAGAATTTCTTGGGTTTGAGGAATCGGTCTGATGTCCGATCATTCGGTTCGGGTCGGCTCGGTAACACTGGAAAACCCGATAATGACAGCTTCCGGAACGGCTGGACAATCAGATGAGTTGAGCGCGTACATGGACCTTTCTAAATTGGGCGCCGTAGTCGTCAAATCCTTGTCGCTTGACCCTTGGTTAGGTAACCCTGCCCCACGATTACACGGTACGGAGTCAGGAATGATCAATGCGGTCGGTTTACAAAATCCTGGTGTCGAAAAATGGTTGGAGGCGGGGTTGCCTTCGCTGCTGGATAGTGGCGCAAAAGTTGTTGCCAGTATCTGGGGGCGGACCATCCAAGAGTACGGCGAAATCGCTGAACGTCTCTCGGGCATTCCTGGGATAAGCGCTGTTGAAGTAAACGTCAGCTGCCCAAATTTGGAATCTGGTGGTGAGATGTTTGCCCACCACCCCGACACTTGTGCCGCTGTCGTTGAAGCAGTGCTGTGCGCAAACATGCCGCTCTGGGTCAAATTAAGTCCGAACGTGACCGACCTCGTGCCTGTTGCAGCGGCAGCGATGGCGGCAGGAGCAGAGTCGCTTACTTTAACTAACACTCTTATGGGGCTAGTGATTGACCCAGAAACTCGACGCCCGATCCTTGGTAATAAAGGTGGAGGTCTTTCGGGTCCAAGTATTAGGCCGATCGCTTTGCGATCGGTCTATGACATCTACGCAGCCCTCGGCCCAATACCAATTGTTGGGGTAGGGGGGATAACGAAAGGATCACATGTAGTGGAGTTTCTAGCCGCAGGAGCCTCAGCGGTCCAGGTTGGTTCAGCTCATTTCGCTGACCCGCGAGCTTCTCAAAAGATACTGCTTGACCTGGAGCGATGGTGCCGAAAACGAAACATAGCTTCTGTAAGAGACTTGACTGGGGCGGCCCATGACTCTCAATGAAGTTAATGAAGAGACCCGATCGCGGATGGCGTTAGCTCTTGATGTCGACGATTTAGTCGAAGCCGGCCGGCTAGGTCGCCGCCTCTTTCCATGGTTCTCAGTTGCCAAAGTTGGGTTAGAGCTATTTGCAGCATCGGGGCCGGAGGCGGTCGGGACCTTTATTGATCAGGGCTATCAAGTCTTTCTTGATCTTAAGCTGCACGATATCCCTAATACGGTTGGTAAGACAGCGCGGGTGCTAGGGAGCCTTGGTGTTTCCTATGTGACTGTTCACTCCTCCGGAGGGATAGACATGCTCAAAGCAGCGGTAGATGGACTCAACGAAGGCGCTACGGCAGCCGGTTTGACTCCGCCCATGGTTCTGGGGGTCTCTGTTCTTACATCGGAAAAGAGTGCCACTCCAGAGAAGTTACAAGAAAGGATCTCCAACGTAGTAGCAGCTGATTGTGGTGGAATTGTCTGTGCCGCTAGCGATCTATTGCTTGTGACGGAGCAGGCTCCGGAACTTCTTTCGGTGGTGCCCGGTATACGGCCTGAAGGAGTCAGCAATAACGATCAAGGTCGACCTGCTACTCCGAGCACCGCCATTCAAGAAGGCGCAGGTCTCTTGGTTATTGGTCGAGCGGTCACCGCTTCTGCCGACCTTGAGCAAGCCGCCAACGCCATTGCTCTTGAAGTGAGTGATGCGCTCTAGCCTTTACTGTGTGGTTGTACTAGACATGTAGCTTCCACGCTATGTCAAATCCCCCTAACCTCTCGCAGAAACAACGGGAAGCGGCGCTATTACGCGCCGCAGATGCCCGGAGGGTTCGGGCGGAAACAAAAGACTCGCTCCGAGATGGCTCTGTTACTTTTGGCGAGCTTCTTAAATTGGCCGATGTAAACGAATTAGTTGGAAAGATGAAGACGCTTGCTGCACTGGAGTCCATGCCTAAAATAGGGAAAGTCAAAGCGCGGCGCCTGATGCGGGAAATAGGAATAGCGGAAAGTCGCCGATTAAAAGGTCTTGGAGAAAAGCAACGAACGAAACTCCTTGCCTTCTTTGCCAGCTGAAATGAGCCAATAAGTAGTGGAGAAAGAAACTCATGCCTGAGGCTTCGGAACCCATTGTGTTTGTAGTGTGCGGAGCAGGCGGAGTAGGCAAGGGCACGCTCGTTGCCGGACTTGTTGAACGAGATAGCACCCTCCACCTCAGCCGATCATGGACGACGCGTGCTCGGCGTTCCGGCGAATCGCCGAATGCGTACGTTTACGTAACCGAGGCTGAATTCCGTGAGCGCGTCGAAGATGATGGCTTTTATGAATGGGCTGAATTTTTAGATCACCTCTATGGAACCCCGACTCCTGCGGTGCCAGCAGGTAACGACTTGCTCTTAGAAATTGATGTTCAAGGCGCGCAAGCGGTTCGACAGCGAGACTCCAAAGCCGTAATCGTTCTCCTTTTGCCACCAGACAGAGAAGAGCAACGACGCCGCATGAAGTCACGGGGTGACGATGAGGGAGACATAGAACGACGGCTAGAAGCCTCAATTCACGAAGAAGAGTTAGCGAGAGGCTTAGCCGATGCAGTCGTCTTAAATGGTGGCCTAGAAGAAGCGATATCAGAAGTTGAGTCGATTATTCGTGTCGCTCGTGAGACTCGATCGACGAAATAGCCGATAGACCCGCGGCCTCGTTCTACTTTTCCGGGCCGCTGATAGAATGTGTGCATCAAATAAACTGATTTAAGCAGGATGAGGTATTCACCATGGCCGATGACCAAGACACAATGATCAGTCCAGGTCTTGAGGCGTTGTTGGAAAAAGTGGACTCTAAGTTCACTCTTGTCAGTTTGGCGGCCAAAAGGTCGCGCCAATTGATCTCATACGATCTCGGTTTAGGCGAGGGTGGAGGAAGTGAAGTGCCTCCACAAGTGACCAGCACTGCGCGTAAATCGCTGTCCATGGCCTTTGAAGAAATTCAAGCAGACAAGATCGGCTACGAACGATTCGACCCGGAAGAGCGTGCCCGCGAAGAGGCGGAAGCACTTGCTCAAGCAGAAGCAGATGCGGCAGCTGCCGCGGCCGCGCTTGAGGCCGTGCCGGACGAAGAGTAAGTAACACCCAATGCTTGCCGGTCGTCGGATTGTTCTCGGCGTGACAGGGGGTATCGCTGCATACAAAGCTGTGCTTCTATGTCGACTGTTGGTTGATGCGGGTGCACACGTGGTGCCGGTGATGACAGAGAGTGCCCAAAAGTTTGTGGGTCGCGCGACCTTTGATGCCCTTGCCTCCGAACCGGTCCGAACTTCGATATTTGACGACCCTGACCCAATCCCACACACCACTTTGGGACAAACGGCAGATTTAGTGGTCATCGCGCCAGCGACCGCGAGGTGCATTGGCAGCTACGCAAGCGGTATTTCTGACGACCTTCTGACAGCGGTGCTTATAGCAACCCGAGCGCCGGTGATTCTATGTCCCGCAATGCACACCGAAATGTGGGAGCATCCTGCGGTTCAAGACAATCTTGACACCTTACGTTCCAGGGGTGTTCTTGTAGTGCCTGCGGAAGAAGGGCGTCTTGCCGGTGGTGATTCTGGATCAGGCAGACTGGCCGAACCGCAGAGAATTTTTGAATCAATAAAGGAAGTTCTGTCATTCGGCGACTTCCGCGAGAAAAAAGTTCTGGTTACTGCCGGCGGGACACGAGAAGCTATCGATCCGGTTCGCTACGTAGGTAATCGTTCAACGGGCAAGCAGGGTTATGCAGTCGCTGCTGCCGCGGCGGCTCGTGGTGCGAATGTCGTCTTGATATCTACTGTGGACCTCCCGAATCCTCCTGGCGTTGAAGTCGTGAAAGTGGAATCGGCCACCGAGATGCACCAAGCGGTCACTCAACGAAATGATGCTGATGTAATCGTTATGGCGGCTGCGGTTGCCGATTTTCGCCCCAAAGGAATAGCTGACTCAAAAATTAAAAAAGATGGAGGTCCTCCGGAAGTAGTTCTCGAACAGACCGTCGATATCTTGGCTGATCTTGGAGCAAGGAAGCAGCCTGGGCAAATCATCGTGGGATTTGCCGCTGAAACAGATGACCTCCTGGCAAACGCCAAGCAGAAGCTTGAGCGCAAGAAAATAGACCTCATTGTGGCCAACGATGTATCTGCGCCGGAGGTTGGTTTTGCTCACGAAACGAATGAAGTTACGATCCTGGAAACAAACGGATGCGCAACTCACATACCGTTAAGAACAAAGCGTCAAATTGCTGACGAATTGCTTAATAAGGTGCTTGGCTTGCTAGGCAACTAAGCTAAGCGTCTTGCTAGATGTTTCTTGGTTCAGTCAAGGCTGGGCCTACCGAGTATCAGGAGAAATGGCATGAGTCGATGGACTTTCACCTCGGAGTCGGTGACTGAAGGTCATCCCGACAAAATGGCTGATCAGATTTCCGACGCCATTCTTGATGCGATGCTGGATCAAGACCCTGCCAGCAGAGTTGCTTGCGAAACTATGGTGACTACAGGACTCGTCGTTGTCGCTGGTGAAATTACCACGAGTGGATTCGTGGATATCCCTTCAGTCGTCCGAGAGACAATAAATGAAATCGGCTACGACAGAGATTCTCTAGATTTTAATGGGAGCACATGTGGAGTGATGGTGACTCTCGATGAGCAGTCACCAGATATCGCTCAGGGTGTAAACGACTCCGAAGAAGTTAGAAGCGGCAAAGCGGGCGAAGAAGATGCTCTGGACCGGCAAGGCGCAGGTGACCAAGGCATGATGTTTGGTTACGCGTGTCGCGAAACAGATGCTCTAATGCCATTGCCAATACATGTAGCTCACAGAATGGCGGAGCAACTAACCGAGGCACGCAAATCGGGTCAAGTCCCGTATTTGAGACCCGATGGTAAGACACAGGTTTCGTTTGAATATGAAGACGGCCGGCCAGTGAAGTTAAAAACAGTTCTTGTTTCAACCCAGCACAATCCCGGAATCGATAGAGACGGTATGATCCGACCGGACCTAATCGATCATGTGATCCGACCAGCGGTCCCCGCGGAATTTGCTGACGACGATTACGAAGTGTTTGTAAACCCGACCGGCAACTTTGTGGTTGGTGGACCTGTGGGCGACTGTGGATTAACAGGTCGTAAAATCATCGTTGATACTTATGGCGGATACGCGCGACATGGGGGAGGCGCGTTTTCAGGAAAGGACCCATCGAAGGTAGACAGATCCGCGGCATACGCAACACGGTGGGTAGCAAAAAATCTCGTGGCAGCAGGAGCGGCAGATCGTTGCGAGGTGCAGGTGGCATACGCCATAGGTGTCGCCCGCCCGGTTTCAGTTCTAGTTGAAACGTTCGGCTCCGAACATGTCGATCCAGATCGAATTGCCTCGGCGGTCAACGAAGTTTTCGACCTACGCCCTGCAGCAATCCTCAGAGACCTAGATCTTCGGCGACCTATCTTTCAACCCACTGCGGCTTATGGCCATTTTGGCCGAGACGCAGACGGAGATATGTTTACCTGGGAGCGGACTGATCGAATAGATGATCTTCGCTCCGCTTTAGATATTTAAATCGAGCCAAAGCGCAACCGGAGTCTCTCCCCTAAACCAGAATGACATTGTGTCTCGAGTAGTTCGTGTTCTTCCCGATCAACCGGCTCTGGATAAGGAGTTTGATTATCGGTTGACGGAAGAAGTAGCAGAAGCTTCACCTTGTCGAGAAATTTCAATCGGGACCATAGTGCGTGTCGATTTGAGAGGCCGAAGGATACGAGGTTGGATCACTGAGCTTGATGTGGAAGAACCTAAAGAAATTACTCTCAGCGAAATAAAAAAAGTTAGTGGAGTTGGCCCCCCAGCGTCTTTGGTGTCGCTAGCGCAATGGGCGAGCGATCGGTGGTTAGGAACACGAGCGCACTTTTTGCGCACAGCCACACACACACGAATTGTTCCCGCGTTGCCCAAAACATCGGCAAGCGATAAACACAAAGTCGTCACACAGACTCTTGCCGAAGAGTCATTTAGAAGAAACGGCGCAGTGGTTCGAGTAGCGCCATCTATTGATGACTTCTCTTTCGCGGTGGCAGCTGCTTCGCGCGGAAGGGCGCTGATCCTTGCCCCGACGCTAGCTAGGGCTCAGCACCTTTACGTGGCTATGAAACGAGCCGGTTTCGACGTGGCCTTACATCCCCGTGACTGGCCACAGTCAGCTGCGGGTTCCATAACAATTGGAACCCGATCGGCCGCGTGGGCGCCAATCCCCAAATTAGATGCAGTACTAGTCCTTGATGAACACGAAGAGTCCTATCAACAAGAATCCGCACCGACGTGGAATGCCCGAGATGTCGCTCTGGAGCGAGCGAGACGCGATAAGGCTCCATGGGTCATTACTTCACCTAGTCCGTCTTTGGAGGCCCTGACATGTGGCGCTCCTTTGTTGACCGAGGATCGTCGTCGCGAGCGCGATGGATGGGCGATCTTTGACTTGATAGACCTTCGGGATAGGCCGCCATCAGCTGGATCCTGGTGCTCTGAAGAGCTTGCTCGGGTGCTAAGGAAAGAGTCTCGAGTTGTATGTGTTTTGAATAGAAAAGGTCGGGCCAGGCTTGCCTACTGCGAGCAATGCGGAACCCTCGCTCGCTCGGAAACAAGCGGTAAAGCTCTTGGATTGGAGGGTGATGAGTTAGTAAGTGCACTGGATGGAGAACGACGACCTGCTGTCTGCGATGCCTGTTCCTCACGAAGATTCAGAAGGGCAAAACTAGGAGTGTCCGGCGTAGCTGAAGAACTTGAGCTACTCACTCGCCGACCGGTCACAGAAATTACCGCGGATGACGAAATAGATTCTGTAGATACCGATTTAACGGTTGGCACTGAAGCAGTTCTGCATCGAATTTCTGCTGCTGACGCCGTAGCGTTTCTCGACTTCGATCAAGAACTACTAGCTCCCAGATACAGAGCCGCAGAGGAAGCCATGGCCTTGTTAGTTAGAGCCTCTCGAATTGTGGGTGGCCGAGCTAATTCAGGGCGAGTAATTGTTCAGACGCGAGTTCCCGACCACCCGGTATTACGGGCAGCGGTAAACGGCGATCCTGGCTCCTTGGCACGCACAGAACTCGATATTCGGCGCCAATTGCGTCAGCCACCAGAGATGAATTGGGCCATCGTCTCGGGTTCTGCAGCCGAAGAATTTGTGCAAAAAATTGTTGTAGCTGATGGCCTAGAAATTATGGGTCCCTATGAAGGACGTTGGAGAATACGAAGTGCAAGTAGAGAACTCTTGGTAGAACATTTGAAAGCGGTAAAACGACCAAATGGTAGATTGCGGATTGAAATCAATCCGTTGAGAGCCTGATCGTCTAAGCCGGTAGCCTTGGGGCAACATGAGTTATCGAATACGAGTGATGGGCGATCCTGTGCTCCGTCAAAGAGCTAAGGAAGTAGACAATATTGATGGACGTATTGTCCAAATTGTTGAAGATATGACGCCAGCAATGTATGAAGCTGAAGGCATCGGGTTAGCGGCGCCTCAAGTGGGAATACAGAAACGACTTTTTGTCTACGACATCGGAGAGGGGGCCCAGGTATTAGTCAATCCGGAGATTATCGAGTCACGTGACGAGTGGTCCTTCGTGGAGGGATGCCTCTCGGTGCCCGGTCTTTCGTTTGAAATAGTGCGACCGAAAGAAGTCCACCTCGTTGGTAGAGACCTCGATGGCAACGAAGTGTCGTTAGAGGCGGATGAGCTTCTAGCACGCTTGTTTCAGCATGAACTAGATCATCTCGATGGTGTGCTTCTGGTGGACCATTTAGAACGCGATGAACGTAAAGCGGCTATGAGGCTTTGGCGAGAAACTCAAAACCAGAGCCTCCCGGCAACTGACCCTTTAAACGGTCTCTCGCTCCCGTGAAAAGCGAGCTGCCCGAGCCACCAGAACACCCCAAATCTATTGTCTTCCTGGGAACTCCCGAAGCCGCAGTGCCGAGCTTACGAAAACTTGTTGAAGCAGGATTTGAAATCCCTCTTGTGATCACTATGCCCGACCGGCGTAGAAGCCGAAGATCAGCGCCGACGGGTACAGCGGTAAAGCAAGCTGCATCTGAACTGGGACTTCGAGTCTCGGAAAATGCAGCCGAAGCGTTGGAAGTTGGAGCGGACTGCGGTGTAGTTGTTGCTTTCGGCCAACTGATTAGTGAGGAAATTCTCAGCAAATTACCAATGATCAATGTTCATTTTTCTTTGCTACCAAAATGGAGAGGTGCTGCACCCGTAGAGCGCGCGATCCTCGCAGGAGATGAAACGACGGGTGTTTGCATCATGAGACTTGATGTCGATCTTGACACGGGTCCTATATACAGCAGCCACGAAGCTGCAATTGGCGACGACGTGACCGCACCTGAACTCACTAAAGAATTAGCTGAAATAGGCGCAAACGAACTTGTCTCCTCGCTGCGTCGAGGCTTAGTGGACCCCTCACCGCAACTCGGGACACCAAGTCTTGCCAAGAAGATTACGCGATCCGACCTCAAATTAGATTGGCGACTTCCAGCAGTACAGCTCAATCGCTTCATTCGAGTGGGGGGAGCTTGGACTACCAACGATTCTTCGGTTCTTAAAGTCCACAGTGCTCGGGTGGTTCCGGGGGAAGGTTCGCCAGGCGCGCTTGAGAATGACCTAGTTGCTACTGGAAGCGATCTCCTCCAACTGCTCGTAGTTCAACCCGAAGGGAAGAATCGCCTAGCCGCACGGGATTGGATCAACGGCGCTCGACTCGGAAGTCACCCTCGGCTCGGCTTGTGAAGAGTATGACGAGCAGGAAGCTTGCAATCGAGATATTGGCAGAAGCAGGCGACGAGCTGAGAGTTAATCCGCTGTTGGCGAGTCACCTAACTACGACCGGCAGCAGTCTAAGTGAGAGGGATCGAGCGTTTGTTACAGAGTTGGTTCAGGGAGCAACAAGAATGCGCCGAGCCGTCGATCATGTGCTTCAGCCGCACCTCAGACGAAAGCTCGATTCCGACGTCCGAGCGGCACTTCGGATCGGTGCCTATCAGGCAACTTTTCTCGGCACCCCAGCGCATGCCGTGGTGAATGACACCGTCGAGGCTGCTCCCAGACGATCGAAGAGTTTGGTCAACGCAGTATTAAGGAGAGTGGTAGAGGAAAAGCCTGACTGGCCGGACGAAGCTACCGAACTGAGTTACCCCAACTGGATATGGGACCTTTTCCAAAAAACGTGGGGTCGAGAAGGCTCCTCTGCGCTTATTGCCATGAATACGCCTGAGCGTCCTGCTCCTAGAACCGACGGATATATTCAAGGCCGAGCTTCTCGATGGGTCGCAGACGCTGTCAATGACCCTCGCTTCAGTGGCGGTGTGTTAGTGGACCTGTGTGCAGCGCCTGGCGGTAAGACAACTGCATCCGGTTCCAAGTGGACCACAGTGTGCGCCAATGAAGTTAATCCCTCTCGTGCTTTGACGCTCAAGTCGACTATTGATCGATATTCACCTTCAACAAACGTGATCATTAGCGATGGAAGAAGGTCCCCTTTCCGCTCCGGCTCCGTGGATGGAGTGTTAGTTGATGCCCCCTGTAGTGGTCTTGGCGCACTAGGGCGGCGGAGCGATGCTCGCTGGCAAATCGACGGTGGCGCTGTTTCGCGATTAGGAAATGTCCAAAAAGCTTTACTAAGCGAAGCACACCGACTACTCCGAACAGGCGGCGTTCTGACCTACAGCGTCTGCACTGTGACGCACGAGGAAACAGTCGCCGTCGCAGAGCATTTCTCGGAACATCATGATGATATGGAGTCAGTAACAGTGTCAGGCGACTATTGGCGGCAGCACGGTAGGGGAGTAATTGTTCTTCCGCAAGATTACGGTACGGACGGCATGGCCGTATTCCAGTGGCTAAAGGGGTAGGGAGTCGAGATGCGCATAGGTCTAGTTTCTGACACCCATATTCCCGAGGCAGGGCCTGAGCTTTGGCCGGAGGCTTACGAGGCATTCGAAGGCTGTGAAGCTATTTTGCACGCTGGAGATATCTACGACATATCAGTTGTGGACCGACTCAACCAAATAGCGCCAACGTGGGCCGCCCGAGGAAATGGTGACGATGGTTCGTCTGGACGGTTGGTTCAACCCGACCATCCGCTGCTCGCGTCCTCTTGGGTTCATGAGTTCGGGGGATTGTCCGTTGGGTTAACGCATCACATGCCGATACCCGAATTGCCTTCCTACGGTGTCACTGATGCCCTGGGGCGACACTTTGGAGGCCAATCGTTAGATGTGGTCGTGTATGGAGACACCCATGTTGAGCACATAACCACAATTGATGATGTCCTATGCGTTAACCCGGGTTCCCCAACATTTCCGCATAACCTGTCGGTACAAATGGGAACTATAGGTTTCCTTGACATTAACGATGGTGTCGCCGATGCCTCAATTTGGCGATTAACCCCAAACGGTATTGAACCATTCGATTGGGATACCTGGGGGCGGCCCTGGTAAGGATTGACTAGCTTCTGTAATAACCGTGTCGTTCCATGGGAGGGAACCATATGAATAAATTTGACTGGTTGGCAGGCACAATGGAAGAAGCAATAAATGCAGACGAAGAAATAGTTGATCCGCATCACCATCTATGGGACTTCCCAACCGGAACCTACTTGCTCCCTGAGCTTCACGAAGACACTGGATCAGGCCACAATGTCGTACAGACGGTGTTCGTCGAATGCGGGGCAGGGTACAGAAGCGACGGCCCCGAGTACCTAAGACCGGTAGGGGAAATTGAGTTCGTTGCTCAACAGGCAGAGCTCTCAAAATCTTCCGGGGGGGCGGAAATAGCAGGAATAGTCGGATTTGCAGATCTCTCGCGAGGCTCCGCCGTGGAAGAAGTTCTTGCCGCCCAAGACGCTGCCGGGAGAGGGAAATTTAAAGGGATCCGTCACGCAACCGCCTGGGACGCGAGTGAAGATATTCGCGAGTCTCACACCAAACCGCGACCTGGGTTGCTCGGCGAAAAGAGCTTCAGAGAAGGATTCGTCAAACTTGGTGATATGGGTTTCAGTTTTGACGCGTGGATGTTTCATCCCCAAGTAGAAGAGCTTGTGCGGTTAGTTAATGATGTTCCGAGCACTCCAGTTGTTCTGGACCACCTCGGCGGACCCTTAGGTATCGGACCCTACGCAGGAAGCAAAGCCGAAGTGCGAGAAACTTTGCGACCTGCCCTCGAAGATCTTGCCCAGCACGACCATGTTATGGTCAAGGTGGGTGGCATAGGGATGAGTATTTACGGTATGGGCCTCAACCGACTTCCCGAAGCTCCGACCTCGGAGTATGTGGCCAGCCTCTGGAGTGACGACATACGGCACTGCGTGGACACGTTCGGTCCCAGCCGCTGCATGTTTGAGAGCAACTTTCCGGTTGATAGGCAGGGATGTTCTTATACGGTGCTGTTTAATGCGTTCCAGCTGATTGCGGATGAGGCCGGTTGGACAAAATCCGAACGAGCAGAGCTCTTTTCTGGTGCCGCTCGACGCTTTTACCGACTAGACCGATAGCGCATGGCGGCGCCTTTGCTTGCCAGCAAGCGCCTTCTTTTGCGTCATTGGAGCGCTCGAGACCTTCACCCATTAGCGCTAATGAATTCCGACCCAGAGGTAATGCGTTACGCGCCTGACACGATGTCCTCTGACCAAAGTGAGATCTTTTGCACAGCTATCCAGATTGGTTTGGAAGTCAGAGATTACGGCCTATGGGCCATTGAGTTGTCGGGAAATGTATCCCAGGTTCACGGTCCATTCATCGGTTTCGCAGGTCTAGCTGTGCCGACTTGGCAAGTTTCACCCGAACCAAGTTACGAAATAGGGTGGCGTCTAAATCGAAGTTACTGGGGGTCTGGCTATGCAACAGAGGCTGCCGCAAGAGTTCTCGATTATGCCTTCTTTGAGATGCAACTTAAGCAAGTCTTAGCCAGTGCGCCGGTTCTCAACACCCGCTCCACGGCAGTTATGGAGAGACTCCAAATGTGGCGGCAGGCACCAGATTTCGATCACCCCGCTTTCAGTTCAGGTCACAAAATGTGCCGACATGCTCACTTCTCAATAACTGCATCAAGATGGTCGGAAGTGCGAGAAATGGTTTTTGTCAACTGATTCCCGCTGGAGTCTGACGCAGTTCCGCCCACTGATTAGCGTCATGTCCGTAGAGCAGCTTGCAGCCCTCAACATCTCTCAAATCACGTAGCTGTCGCATCGATTGCAACTGCATCTCGTGATCGAAGCCGAAGGGAGGCAAAAGCATTCCCTCCAGAACCTGCTCCCAGTAGACGCAATCACCAGTCAGAACAACCGGCCCGCTAGCCAAGTTAACTTTGAGGGACTGATGACCAGCTGTGTGTCCAGGAGTGGGAATGCAAACAACAGAACCATCACCAAAAATATCGTGCTTTCCTTGCACCTTTGCGACATCATGTCCGAGCTCAAAGTCAGCAGGGTTATAGACCTCATGTTCGATGAGCTTCGGGTGATGGGCTGAATCCCATTCAGCTTTTTGAACAATTATTTGCGCATTGGGAATTAGCGACGTGCCGCCGCAGTGATCGAAATGTAGATGACTAAATACGATGTGGTCCACTTCCAGAGGATCAATTTGCACTCCTTGCAGACGTTCGGAAACTTGATCTTCGGAGGAGAAGCGTGACTCAAATTGCCGCGCCATGAGCGGATAACGCGCCCCAACGCCGTTGACGACTTCCTCGTGAAGTCCAGTGTCAAACACAAGAGTTCTGCCAGAAGGGTGTATTACCAGCCAGCTAGGAATAGGCAGATCTACTTTGCCATCTAACCCGGCAACTACAGACGAGGCTGACGTCGAAAGCCACCCGCACTCCAGTGGAACAAGAAGCAGAGAATCCATAACAAAACGTTAGCTGTTGGGGGTCGTTCGGTGCTTAGAAGTCTCAATTCACGCTTGGTCGCGAGCCCAAAGTAAGTCAGTGAGGCGGCCGGTACGCTCTTGGATTGCCTCCAAAGCGTCACAAATGACGTCTTCTCGGTAGCGCTGACCAACTAGTTGAATAGCAGATGGCCGACCGCCAACTAGCCCTGTGGCTGCCACGCCGGCAGGTAGACCCAAGTAATTAATAGCCATCGAGTATGTCGATGCCTGCAAAAAGTCCTTGCACGACTCGAAGCTTTGGAGGTCGTAGTCCCAGTCATAAAGTTTGTTCATGTAAAAGGGAGTGAGGACTAATGGGTACTCAGCTAGGAAAAGATTCCACTCTCTCATCATCCGAGTTCTATCGCCGAACTCGGAAACGAAATTGTCTAGGTCTAATACCTCACCCATTGCGAAGAAATAATCAAAGGTAGTTTTTATTTCATCGCTGCCGTAATCCTGGATTAATGGGAGTAGTCCAACATTCATCTCGGTCATCAGGGTTCGGAACCATGCATCAAACGCTTCAGAGATTGAGGGCGTTTCGACTTCTACTACTTGATACCCCGCATCCTCTAGGGCGTCTGAAGCTTGGTCAATCAACGCCAAGATGCCTTCGTGTATCGGGTAACCGCAGGAATCTTTAGTGACAGCCACTTTGATTGGTGCACCCAGATCAAGGCCTCGCCAAGGAATCGGAGGGGCTAACGGATCGCGAGGATCGGGGCTGATCATGATTTCAGTTGCTAAAGCTAGATCACGAGCATCGCGAGACATGATGCCTTGAACCGACATGACCTGTGAAAGGGGCCCTCTTTCAGCTGGAGCGCTCGAGTTGTATACCGGGATTCTATTATTGGTGGGCTTGACGGTCGTGATTCCGTTTGCCAGTGCAGGAAAGCGCAAGGATCCACCAATATCGTTGCCGTGATGTAGCGGTCCAAAGCCAGCTGCGGCTGCAGCTCCGCCCCCTCCAGAGGAACCTCCCGGACTAGCTTCGGCATCCCACGGATTAAAGGTCCGTCCGCGCAGAGGGTTAACAGTTGTAGCCCTCATCGAAAACTCGGGAACATTTGTGCGTCCAATAAGAATTGCCCCCGCTGAACGCAAATTGCGAACTAACGGCGAATCGCTAGTCGCAATTAAATTGGCGAACGCTGGAACTCCGTTGGGGGTTGCCTGTCCAGCTACGTCAATATTTTCTTTTATTGTGACCGGTACCCCATGCAAGGGTCCAATTGCTTGGCCAGCACTCACAGCACCGTCTGCGGCTTCTGCTGCAGCCATCGCCTCGTCTGGAAACTCAACGGTTATTGCATTTAGCTCGGGGTTCTTCTCGGCTATTCGGTTTAAAACAGACTCAACTACTTCCCTCGCCGAATACAACTTGGTCCGGACGCCCGCAGCTAATTCGTGGGCGTCGAGTCGCCAAAGATCATCCATCGTCTACTCCTAGATTCCTCGCCGAACTGGCCGGTGATCAGGGAATTGAGCGAGCCGATCTTCAGTTTGTGCAGAAAAGGCCTCTGCCATGTCGTCAGGGTCGAACATGGCCGC